>NZ_JBFAJC010000023.1:0-162443 GCF_040655075.1 Actinoallomurus sp. NPDC050550
AGGTGATGCGGCTCCGGATCGGATGCAGCGGTTGTTGAACAGGGCTCGCTGGGATCCCCGTGTGGTGCGCGCTGACCTGCGAGATTACGTGTTCGCCGAGCTCGGCGACGTCTCGGGTGTGCTGATTGTGGATGAGACCGGGTTCATCAAGAAGGGCAACCGGTCGGCCGGGGTGCAGCGGCAGTATTCCGGTACCGCGGGGCGGGTGGAGAACTGCCAGCTGGGGGTGTTTTTGGCCTACGCGTCCACGCAGGGCCGGGCGTTGATCGACGCGGAGTTGTACCTGCCCAAGTGCTGGCTGGCCGACCGCGAGCGATGCGCCCAGGCGGGCATCCCCGAGCAGGCCGCCTTCGCGACCAAACCTGCCCTGGCTCAGCAGATGCTGGACCGGGCGCTGGAGGCTGGAGCGCCGGCCCAGTGGGTGACGGCCGATGAGGCCTACGGCCAGGACCACAAGTTCCGCCGCCACCTGGAGCAACGCGGCGTCGGCTACGTCGTGGCGGTTCCCAAGAGCCAGCAGGTCGGTGCGGGCATCGGATACGGCACCACCAGCTCCCGCGCCGACGCGGTCACCGCCGACGCCCCGCCCGCGGCATGGAAGCGCCTCTCGGCTGGGGAGGGAGCCAAAGGGCCGAGGCTGTATGACTGGGCCCTGGCCACCCTGCCGCCCCACTCTGACGACCTGCTCGGCGGCCCGGACGCCCGGCAGCGGTGGCTACTTGTCCGCCGCAGCATCAGCGAGCCCGAAGAACTGGCCTTCTACCTGTGTTACGGCCCGGCCGGCACCCCCATCGCCGAGTTGATCCGTGTCGCCGGAGCCCGCTGGGCCATTGAGGAATGCTTCCAGGCCGCCAAGAACGAGGTCGGCCTGGACCAGTACCAGGTCCGCCGTTGGGGCGGCTGGCACCGCCACATCACCCTCGCCATGCTCGCTCACGCCTACCTCGCCGTCACCGCCGCTCATGCCCCAAAAGCAGGCGCGGCCTGGTCAACCTCACACCCGCCGAGATCCGACGTCTCCTGGCACACCTGACCAGCGCCGCCCACCACACCATCGACCACGCATTCCAGCACGCCCTGGCCTGGTCCGACCTACGCCGCACCCACCAAACCCGCGCCCGCAGTAGCCATCACTGGAAACGCTGGCTCCACCACAACCACATCACGATCTAAACCGAAAAGCTCACTGTAGTACTAGTACTACTATCAGGCTTTGTGATTTAGGTCTGGATGTGGTGGTGGCGGAGCCAGCGTTTCCAGTAGTGGGTGCTGCGGGCGCGGGTTTGGCGGGTACGGCGGAGGGCTGACCAGGCGAGGGCGTGGTCGAGTGGGCGGGTCGCGGCGCTGGTCAGGTGTGCCAGGAGACGGCGGATCTCGGCTGGGGTGAGCCGGACCAGGCCGCGGCTGCTTTTGGGGCGTGGGCGGCGGTGACGGCGAGGTAGGCGTGGGCGAGCATCGCGAGGGTGATGTGGCGGTGCCAGCCGTCGTAGCGTCTGACCTGGTATTGGTCCAGGCCTACTTCGTTCTTGGCGGCTTGGAAGCATTCCTCGATCGCCCAGCGGGCGCCTGCGGCACGGACCAGTTCGGCCATGGTGGTGCCCGCAGGGCCGAAGCACAGGTAGAAGGCCAGTTCCAGCTCGCCCTGGTCGCCTGGGGCCAGGCTGCGGCGGACCAGCAGCCACCGCTGGAAGCTGCCGGGACCGCCGAGGTCGTCGCCGGGGTGCGGTGCCAGGGTCGCCATGGCCCACTCGTACAGGCGCGGGCCCTTGGCTCCCTCACCGGCTGAGAGCTTCTTCCACGCCTCGGCCGGCGCGTCGGCGGTCACCGCATCAGCGCGTGATCCGCCGTTGCCGTAGCCGATGCCAGGCCCCAGCGACTGGCTCCTGGGGACGGCCACCACGTATCCGATCCGGCGTTTCTCCAGGTAGCGGCGGAACTTGTGGTCCTGGCCGTACGCCTCGTCCGCCGTGACCCACCGAGCCGGAACGCCACCGTCCTGCAGCGCTCTGGTCAGCATCGCCTGCGCCAGCGCGGGCTTGGTCGCGAACTTGGTCTGGTCCGGGATGCCGGCACGGGCGCACCGCTGGCGGTCGGTCAGCCACGGCTTCGGCAGATACAGCTCAGCGTCGATCAGCGCCCGTCCGCGCGTGGACGCGTAGGCCAGGAAGACACCCAGCTGGCAGTTCTCCACCCGCCCCGCAGTGCCGGAATACTGCCGCTGCACCCCGGCCGACCCGGTGCCCTTCTTGATGAACCCGGTCTCGTCCACGATCAGCACCCCGGAGTCGTCCCCGAGCTCGGCGAACACATACTCACGCAGGTCATCCCGCATACCCCGCGGATCCCAGCGGGCGTTACCCAGCAACCGCTGCATCCGGTCCGGCGCCGCATCCCCCGCCGCCTCCGCCAACTGCCAGCTGTTCTTGCGCTCCACCGGCGCCAGCTACCCCGTCACATACGCCCGCGCCTGAAGCCGCGGCTCCACCCGAGGGAACCGGCCCGCCACCCGGGCGAACAGATCATCCAGCCCCGACACCCACGACCGCAGAATCACCTACGGCCTGAACGGTCGCGATGCCGAGACGGTCGCGAACTATCGGACGTTGGCAGAGAAGCACATCATCCCCGGGTTGGGAGCGCGGAAGCTTCGCGAACTGTCCGCCGAAGACGTGGACAAGTGGCTAGCAGAGAAGGCACCCGAACTCAGCACGCGGTCTCTCCGATTGATCCATTCGGTTCTTCACCGGGCCGTACGGAACGCCCAAGCACGCGACAGGGTCAAGCGAAACGTGGTAGCGCTGTGCGAGGTCCCGACCGGCCGTCAGGGACGACCCTCGAAGGCGCTCACGCTCGCACAGGCCGAATCCGTGCTCAACGCTGCGGAGGGGCCGCGCTGTATGCCTACGTTGTGCTCTCATTGCTCGTTGGGGCGCGCACCGAGGAACTTCGCGCGCTCACATGGTCGCATGTCGATCTGGACGGCAAGCAGGACGCGGAACCGCCCGTACCGCCGTCCGTGATGGTCTGGCGGTCGGTGCGCTCTGGCGGAGACACCAAGACCCGTAGGTCACGGCGGACGCTGGCCCTACCGGCGCGATGTGTGGAGGCGCTACGCGCTCACCGCGACGCGCAGGACGTCACGAGGAAGGCCGCTGGCAAGGCGTGGCAGGAGCACGGGCTAGTGTTCGCGTCGCGCGTCGGGACGCCACTGGACTCGCACAACGTCCGCAGAGGGTTCCGGCGCATCCTCGCCAAGGCAGGACTGCCAGCGGGGGAGTGGACGCCTCGCGAGATGCGGCACAGCTTCGTGTCGCTGCTGTCCGATGACGGAATGGCCATCGAGGACATCGCGCGCCTGTGCGGGCACAGCGGGACGGCGGTCACAGAGGCGGTGTACCGACTTCAGATCAGGCCAGTGATCGAGGATGGCGCGACGGCTATGGATCGCATATTTCCGGGGTCCGATCCAGCCGCTTAGTCACTCAGTTAGGTACTCAGCACCAAAAGGGACCGGTCTCGATAAGATCGAAACCGGCCCCTGAGCTGTGTCGGGACGGCGGGATTTGAACCCACGACCCCTTGACCCCCAGTCAAGTGCGCTACCAAACTGCGCCACGTCCCGTGAACATCGCCAAGGCTAGCACAGGCGCAGGCTGGTCAATGACCCGTCAGGCGCGGTCCGCGGGAGGCGGTGCGGTGCTCTGGCGGACGATCAGCCGGGTGGGGACGAGTGTGGTGCCCGGAGCCGAATGCCGGCCACCCCGGATCTGGTCGAGAACGCCCTGGACGCAGCGGCGGCCGACCTCGGCGAAGTCCTGATGGACCGTGGTCAGCGGCGGGACGAACCAGTCGGCGGTGCCCGGAACGTCGTCGAAGCCCACCACGCTGACGTCGGCGGGGACGCGCCGTCCCTTCTCACCGAAGGCGCGCAGCAGGCCGAGGGCCATCTGGTCGTTGGCCGCGAACACCGCGGTGCAGGCCGGCTCCTCGGCGAGTTCGAGCCCGGCGCGGTATCCCGAATCCGTGGACCAGTCGCCGTGCCGTACGGGGGGCGCCTCCCTCCCGGCGGCCTCCAATGCCTTGCGCCAGGCCGCGGCGCGGCGCTCGGCGGCGAACGACTCCGCCGGGCCGGCGACGTGCCATACCGTGCGGTGCCCGAGGCTCAGCAGGTGCTCGACCGCCTGGCGGGCGCCGTCGGCCTGGTCGGTGTCCACCACGCTGTACCTGTCGCCGGCGTCGGAGTCGACCATGACGACGTGGACGCCCGGGGGGAGGGTGAACGACACGGTGTCGAGCAGGTGAGCCTCCATGATGACGATCACCGCGTCGACGGCGAGCTCGCCCAGCCGGGTGAAGGCTCCCATGACGTGATCCTGGGTCCGGGCCGCGACCGGGATCAACGTGATCGCGTATCCTTCTGCGGCCGCGTGTGCGGCGATGGCCTCCAGGGTCCGCGAGTTGCCGGTCGAGCTGAGGTCGAAGAGGATCACGCCGATCGTGCGGAACTCGCCGTACCGCAGCGCCCGCGCCGCGCTGTTGGGCCGGTAACCCAGCTCGCGCATGGCCGCCAGGACCTGGTCCCGCGTCGATCCGACGACGCTCGGGTGGCCGTTGGAGACCCGGGAGACCGTCTGGGAGGAGACGCCCGCGAGGCGTGCCACGTCGGCCATGGACACGCGCTGCTTGCGTCGCCCGCCGGCGGGCACCACCGGAGGGTCTTCCTGCCGGGGCTCACCGTCGCCTGAAGCCGATGAAATCATCGTCGGCCGCTCCTTCTGGACCGCTTCGGCACCGCCGAAGCCAAGGGTGCGGGGTCGGGACGGCCCTCTCGGACCCTTGACGACCGCTGTGACGGCTGCCACGATACCGCGATAAGTTTACGTAAACATCGTATCTTCGCCGTTACCTCTCACCTCCATGATCACCGGCTATCGTCGCAGGTGATCGTGAATGTTAACGCAAACATTTAACGGTGGGCGGGGCCCCGGCGCAGGAGGTTCACCATGGCGGAGGCGCGAGCGGTGGTGACGCCCCGGGTCCGGCGACCCGGCGGCCGTCGCTCCTGGCGCGGATGGCAGTTCGTCGGGCCGTTCATGGCCATGTTCACTCTGGTCTTCCTGGCTCCGATCGCTTACTCGATCTACCTGAGCCTCTTCCAGACGAAGCTGATCGGGGGGACGACGTTCGTCGGGATCGACAACTACCGGACCGCGCTGTCGGACCCGCAGTTCTGGTCCTCGTTCGGCCGGGTGGCGATCTTCCTGGCCGTGCAGGTGCCGATCATGTTGTTCATCGCCCTGCTCGTCGCGCTGGCGGTCGACAGCGGACGCCTGTACGGGAAGGCGTTCTTCCGGGTCTCGGTGTTCCTGCCCTACGCCGTGCCCGCCGTGGTCGCCACGCTGATGTGGAGCTTCATGTACGGCTCCGAGTTCGGGTTGATCAACGACCTGAACAACGCCTTCGGCCTCTCCCTGCCGAACCCACTGTCCGCGCACCTGCTCCTGGCGTCGATCGGCAACATCGTCACCTGGGAGTTCGTGGGCTACAACATGCTGATCTTCTACTCGGCGCTCAAGGTCGTACCGGCCTCGCTCTACGAGGCGGCCGAGATCGACGGGGCGGGTCAGCTGCGGATCGTGTGGGCCATCAAGATCCCCGCACTGCGGGGCGCGCTGCTCATCGCCACGATCTTCTCGATCATCGGCAGCTTCCAGCTGTTCAACGAGCCGGCGATCCTCAAACACCTGGCACCGAACGTGATCACGAGTTCCTACACCCCCAACTACTACGCCTACACGCTGTCGTTCGCGGGACAGCAGCAGAACTACTCGGCGACCGTGGCCATCGTGATGGGCGTGATCACCGTGATCATCGCCTATCTGGTGCAGGTGCGCGGCATGCGGAAGGCGGTCTGACCGATGGCCACCACCGGAACCACGACTCCACCTGCCCCGCGGACCCCCGCCCGGCACGGCGGTCCTCGGCGACGGCCGCTGATCGTCCGGCGGAGGACCTCGCTCCGCGACCGGCGCAGCCCCCTGCTCACCGCGCTGACCTCGATCGCGGCGCTCTACAGCCTGGTCCCGCTCATCTGGCTGGTGATCAACGCCACCAAGAGCCAGGAGGGCCTGTTCCATTCGTTCGGCCTGTGGTTCTCCGGCGACTTCGCGCTGTGGAGCAACATCCGGGAGACCTTCACGTACGACGGAGGGATCTTCACGCGGTGGGTGCTCAACACCCTGCTGTACGTGGTGGTCGGCGCCGGAGGCTCGACCCTTCTGGCCACGCTGGGCGGCTACGGTCTGGCCAAGTTCACCTTCCCCGGCAAGCGCCTGGTGTTCGTCCTCGTGCTCGGCGCGGTCGCGGTGCCCAGCACCGCGCTGGCGGTGCCGACGTTCCTGATGTTCGCCAAGCTGGGCCTGACCGACACGCCGTGGTCGATCATCATCCCGTCGCTGGTCTCGCCGTTCGGCCTGTACCTGATGTGGACGTTCGCCACCGAGGCGATCCCGCGTGAGCTGCTGGAGTCGGCACGGGTGGACGGTGCCGGCGAGTTCCGCACGTTCTTCTCCGTCGGCCTGCCGCTGCTGCGCCCGGGGATCGTCACCGTCCTGCTGTTCACCGTGGTCGCGACCTGGAACAACTACTTCCTGCCGCTGGTCATGCTCAAGAACCCCGACTGGTATCCGCTCACCCTCGGCCTGGACCGGTGGAACGCGCAGGCCCACACCGCGGGCGCGCAGGCCGTCTTCAACCTCGTCATCACGGGGTCGCTGCTCATGATCTTGCCGCTGATCGCCGCGTTCCTGCTGCTCCAGCGGTACTGGCAGTCCGGTCTTGCCGCGGGCAGCGTCAAGGGCTGACCGACCGCCATGATCCCCCTCCTCGCCCTCACCGAAAGGACCCCTTCATGACATACGGTCGCCGTCGTTTGCTCCTGTCCGGAATCGCGATGGCCGCCAGTCTGGCGCTCGGCGCGTCCGGCTGCGGCTCCTCCGGAAGTGATTCCAAATCCGATTCGTCCGGCAAGTCGGCCGCCGTCTCCGACGCCGACGTCCAGGCCGCACTGAACGCCGGCGGCTCCATCACGGTGTGGGCGTGGGAGCCGACGCTCAAGCAGGTCGTCACCGCGTTCCAGACCAAGTACCCCAAGGTGAAGGTCAACCTGGTCAACGCCGGGACCAGCAAGGACCAGTACACCGCGCTGCAGAACGCCATCAGCGCCGGGAAGGGTATTCCGGACGTCGCGCAGATCGAGTACTTCGCGGTGCCGCAGTTCGCGCTCGGCAAGTCTCTGCAGGACCTGACCGGCTTCGGCGCCGACAAGCTGAGCGGGACCTTCTCGCCCGGACCGTGGAGCTCCGTGCATCAGGGCAAGGGCATCTACGGCCTGCCGATGGACTCCGGGCCGATGGCGCTGTTCTACAACAAGGAGGTCTTCGACAAGTACAAGATCAACGTGCCGACGACGTGGGACGAGTACGTGCAGGCGGCCGAGAAACTGCACGCCGCCGATCCCAAGGCGTACATCACCAACGACGTCGGTGACGCCGGGTTCACCACCAGCATGATCTGGCAGGCGGGCGGCAAGCCGTACAAGGTCGACGGCACCAACGTCAGCGTCAACTTCTCCGACGCCGGCTCGCAGAAGTTCACCACGACCTGGCAGCAACTCGTCAGCAAGAAGCTGGTCGCGCCGGTGGAGGGGTGGAGCGACGCCTGGTTCAAGGGCCTCGGTGACGGCACCATCGCCAGCCTGACCACGGGGGCCTGGATGCCGGCGAACTTCGAGACCGGCGTGAAGGCCGGGAAGGGCAAGTGGCGGGTCGCCCCCATGCCGCAGTGGCAGGCCGGCGGAACGGCCACCGCCGAGAACGGCGGCAGCTCGCTGGCCGTCACCGCCGCCAGTAAGCAGCAGAAACTGGCCTACGGCTTCCTGAAGTTCGCGAATGTCGACGACGGGGTGAAGCTGCGGGTGGACGCCGGAGCCTTCCCCGCCACCACCGCCACGCTCCAGTCCCCGGACTTCCTGAACGCCACCCCGGCCTACTTCGGCGGCCAGAAGATCAACGAGATTCTGGCGCAGTCCGCGAAGAACGTCGTCCCCGGCTGGTCCTACCTGCCGTTCCAGACCTACGCCAACAGCATCTTCAACGACACCGCCGGCAAGGCCTACATCAGCGGTACCACCCTGCAGCAGGGCCTCCAGGCGTGGCAGGCCGCGTCGATCAAGTACGGGCAGCAGCAGGGCTTCACCATGAATTGACTTCCTCCCCCTCCTGAAGGAGGGGGAGTCCCGTCGGCTTTGTGGCCGACCCGGCCTTTAGGCCGGGCGCCTCGCGGCGTGGGTTTCCTGTTTCAGCGCCGACTGCGGAAGGGAGGGCCCTTGCCGTCTGACACCAGCTCCGCAGGCATCGCCAGGGGTTGGCCTGGCTACGGCTTGACCAGCCGCAAGGATGTTCTTGGCCGCGTTGATGTCCCGGTCATGCCGGGCGCAGCAGGTGGGGCACGTCCAGTGCCGGGTGGAAAGACTCAACTCCGCGAGCAGGTGCCCGCAAACCGAGCAGGTCTTGGACGAGGGATACCAGCGGTCGATCACCACCAGGCGCCGCCCGGCACGTTCGGCCTTGTACTCCAACTGCCTGCGGAACTCCCCCCACCCCGCATCGGAGATCACCCGCGCCAGCTTGTGGTTCTTCACCATGTTGGTGACCGCGAGGTCTTCGATCACGATGGTGTCGGCCCTGCGGATCAGGTTGGTGCTGGTGCGGTGCAGGAAGTCCTTCCGGGCGTTGCGGACCTTGCGGTGGGCGCGGGCGACCTTGGCCTTGGCCTTGCGGCGGTTCATGCTCCCGCGCTGGCAGCGGGCCATCCGCCGCTGATACCGGGCGAGGTTGCGGGCCTTGCGCTCCAGGTGCCGGGGGTTGGCGATGCTTTCTCCGTCGGAGGTGACCGCGAAGTCCTTCACACCCAGGTCGAAGGCCGGGGCATCCTTCGGAGATTTAGGTGAGCCACCGACCGTGGTGCGCCCCCGTACCCGCCGGATCGTCGGCGGGTACGGGGGCGGGTCTCATCGGGGACGGCGCAGGACGCGGACGCCGTGGGGGCCCAGCACCCGATCGTCCGCTCCGCCGTACAGGACCTGGCCGTCGATTCCGCCGAGTTCGACGGGCTCTCCGGTGTGGTTGATGAGGAACCAGAACTCGGCGTCGCCGGTGGCGCGCACCGCCAGTTCGACTCGTCCCCGGGCCTGCTCGGGCAGTTCGCCGTCCACGCCGCTGACGCGCAGGAGCTCGGCGAGCACCGGCCGCAGGCCCTCGGGACCGAGCCTGGTCGAGACGTACGCCGCCGTGCCCGCCCCCGTACGCCGGAGCGTGATGGCGGGCCGGCCTGCCTGCTCACCGGACTTGTACGTGGCCAGGACCTCGACGGCGGGGTCGGTGAGGTCGATGCGGTCGGTCCACAGTGTGCCGACGGACCCGTTGTCGAGATCGACGCTCTGGTCGGCTGGCAGCGGCCCGAACTCCTCGATCCGGATTCCCAGCAGAGCGCGCAGCGCACCCGGATAGCCGCCCAGCCACACCCGGTCGTTCTCGTCCACGATGCCGGAGAAGTAGGTGGTCACCAGGTGCCCGCCGCCGGTGACGTACGCGCGCAGCCGCTCCGCCAGGGCCGTGGGCACCACGTGGAGGATCGGCGCCACCACGAGGTCGTAGCCGTCGAGCGCGTGCTCGACCGGGACGACGTCGGCGCGTACCCCTTCGGCCAGGAACGCGGAGTACCAGTCCAGCGCCTCCTGGTGGTAGCGCAGGAGCGACGACGGGTGGGAGTCCAGCTCGGCGGTCCACCAGGACTGCCAGTCGAACAGGATCGCCGCGCGCGCCGGCTTGCGCGGGGCGCCCGCCACCGGGGCGAGGTCCCGCAGCGCGGCGCCCAGGTCGCGGACGGCGCGGAACACCGCGCTGTCCTCCCCGGCGTGCGGCAGCATCGCCGAGTGGTACTTCTCCGCGCCGCCCGCGGACTGCCGCCACTGGAAGAAGCAGACCGCGTCCGCGCCATGGGCGACGTGCGTCAGGGAGTCGCGCGCCATCGCGCCGTCCGGCTTGGGGCGGTTGACCGGCTGCCAGTTCACCGCGCTGGTGGAGTGCTCCATCAGGTACCAGGGGCGGCCAGGCGTCAGGTTGCCGGTGAGGTTCGCCGAGAACGACAGCTCGTCCTGCCCCTGCGGGCCGGGTATCACGTAGTGGTCGTTCGACACGAAGTCGATCTCGGCGGCCCAGTCGGCGTAGTTCATGCCGGTGATGCCGCTCATGACCATGAAGTTCGTCGTCACCGGGACATCGGGCGTGAGCTCGCGCAGGATGTCCCGTTCCGCCCGCAGGTACTCCTTCAGCGCGTCGGAGGAGAACCGCTTGAAATCCAGCTGCTGGGCCGGGTTGGGAAAGGACGAGGGAGCCGCCAGGCGGGGCGGGAGGACCTCTTCCCAGGCGCTGTAGTGCTGCGACCAGAAGCTCGTCGACCAGGCGGCGTTCAGCGCGTCGACGGTTCCGTACCGCTGCCGCAGCCACGCGCGGAAGGCCCGCGCCGCGTCGTCGGAGTAGTCGTAGATGTTGTGGCAGCCCAGCTCGTTCGACACGTGCCAGGCGGCCAGGGCCGGGTGATCCTCGTACCGTTCGGCCATCGCCCGGACGAGCACGAGCGCGTGCTCGCGGAAGACCGGGGATGTCGGCCGCCAGTGCTGTCGTGCACCCGACCACCGAGTGCGTCCCTCCTGGTCGACCGGGAGGATCTCGGGGTGGGCGGTGGTCAGCCACGGCGGCGGTGAGGCCGTGGCGGTGGCCAGGTTCACCGCGATGCCGTGCTCGTGCAGCAGGTCCATGACCTCGTCGAGCCAGGCGAAGTCCCACCGATCCTCGGCTGGCTGGAGGCGGGCCCACGAGAAGATCGCCAGCGCGACGACGGTCACGCCGGCGGCGTTCATCGCCCGCGCGTCCTCCCGCCAGACCTCCCGGGGCCACTGCTCGGGGTTGTAGTCGGCGCCGAACGCGAGCCCGGGACGGGCGCCGTCGGCGGGCCACCGCAGCCACCGGGGCGATGGGTTGTTGACCACCTGCACTCCTCGCACCGGGAACGGTCCCCCGCTCGACCGGCGACAGAACGAATGTTTACGTAAACATCCGCATGTTCGCAGGTCGTCCGAACGCCGTCAAGATCTGGCATGTCGGCCGGCAGCGACTCCCGGGGACCTCTGCGGAAACGCGGAGGTCGGCGACGCCGTCCCCGGCCGTCAGGTCGTCGCGGTGGAGTCCTGGCTCGGCGGGCGGTGACCGAGCCGCTGCGAGAGCGCCGCCGCGCCACCGCGGACCAGGCCGCTCCACTCCTCGCGCCGCCGGTCGTCCCAGCGGATGCTCGGCACCGAGATGCTCATTCCGGCGACCATGTCGCCCGTGTGGTCGTAGACGGGGGCGGCGACGCAGAACACCGCGTCGTTCGACTCGCACTCGTCGTAGGAGAGCCCGACCCGCCGGATCTCCTCCAGGTGCGTCCGCAGCCGTACGGGCGAGGTGATGCTGCGGACGGTCATGCCGGCCAGGTCCCCGTCGAGCGGACAGGCGGCGTCGAGGCGCTCGGGCGTCAGTCCGGACAGCAGCATCTTGCCGACGCCGGTGCAGTGCGCGGGCAGGCGGCGTCCCACGGCGGAGACCATCCGGACGGGGTGGGTGCTGTCGACCTTGGCGATGTAGACGACGTCGGTGTCGTCGAGGACCGCGACGTGGACCGTCTCGTCGCATTCGGCGGCGACCCGCTGGGCGGCCTCCCGGGCCTCGTGGGCCAGATCCAGCTGGTCGGCGAAGACGCTGCCGAGCTGGAACAGCCGCATGCCGAGCCGGTAGCGCGTCGGCTGGCCGGACACGGGGATGAGGTACGCGCGTTCGGCAAGCGTGGTGACCAGCTCGTGGACCGTCGTGCGGGGGAGTCCGAGGCGCTCGGTGATCTCCGGCGCGGACAGGGTGGGGCGTTCGAGGAACAGCTCGAGGATGTCCAGGGCGCGAGTCACCGCTGGTACCGCACGTCCCATTCCGGCCACCTTTCGGACTCGGTACGAAATGCCGAACAGCTTAGTGTTGCGTTCTTGACAGCGCATCGCGGCGGAATTTAGCGTCTGCCCGCAGGCCTCGAACATTGTTCGAAATCTCGAACAGGGTGGGACGGGTCTGCGCGCGGGACAGGCCGACGGCCTTCTCGCAGCCTCCGTGACAACAGCACATCGAAGACCGCCTGATCGGGGGCGGGCGGCGGATGCGCATTCCGGCCCCAGGGCCGAAGAAAGGAGCACTCGTGCCCCTCCGCCCAACGAAATCCCGCCTCATCGGCATGGCCGCGCTGGCCGCGCTGGTGACCGGCGTCCTCCCGGCGGCGAACGTCGAAGCGGCGTCGAAGCCGACCATCTCCAAGGACCTGTTCGGCACTCTCTCCGACGGCACGAAGGTCTGGCGCTACACCCTGAGCAGCAACGCCATCAGCGTCAAGATCATCACGTACGGCGGGATCGTCCAGCGGGTCGACGCCCCCGACCGGCACGGACACCGCACCAACGTCGTCCTCGGCTTCCCCAAGCTCGACGACTACGTCGCCAAGAACAACCCGGGGCCGTACTTCGGAGCGCTCATCGGGCGGTACGCCAACCGCATCGCCAAGGGCACCTTCACGCTGGACGGCAAGACCTACCACCTGCCGCTGAACAACAACGGCAACAGCCTGCACGGCGGCCCGAAGGGCTTCGACACCAAGGTCTGGACCGCCACGCAGGGCAAGGGCAAGGACTCCGTCTCGCTGCGGCTCGACTACACCAGCCCGGACGGGGAGATGAACTACCCGGGCACGCTCAAGGCCAGCACGACGTACACCCTCAGCGGGCACAACCTGCGCATCGACTACCGGGCCACCACCGACAAGGCCACGATCGTCAACCTGACCAACCACTCGTACTTCAACCTGGCGGGTGAAGGGTCCGGCGGCATCTACGACCACCGGCTGATGCTCAACGCGAGCCGCTACACGCCGGTCGACTCGACTCTCATCCCGACCGGGAAGCTCGACCCGGTCGCCGGCACGCCGATGGACTTCACCAAGCCGACGCCCATCGGCGCGCGCATCCGGAACAACTTCCAGCAGCTCGCCTACGGCCAGGGCTACGACCACAACTGGGTCCTCAACGGCTCGGGCTTCCGCCTCGCCGCCGAGGTCAGCGAACCGACCAGCGGCCGGGTGCTGAAGCTGTACACCGACCAGCCGGGCATCCAGTTCTACTCGGGCAACTTCCTCGACGGCACGCTGTACGGCACGAGCGGCCGGCAGTACCGGCAGGGAGACGGCCTCGCGCTGGAGACCCAGCACTTCCCCGACTCGCCGAACCACACGAACTTCCCGTCCGCGGTGCTGCGCCCCGGACAGACGTACCGGACGGCGACCGTCTGGTCGTTCTCGGCCCACTGATCCCGACCGGCACCGGGCCGCCCGCGTCGAGCGGCGGCCCGGTGCCGCTGTCCAGGGCCTGTCTCGAAGCCCCCGTTCGTGACAGGCCCTAGCCGAGGTCCCAGAGGCGTACGGTCGCGTCGTCGCCGCCCGTCGCGAGTGTCCTGCCGTCGGGGGAGAAGGCGACGGCGTCGACGATGCCCGCCTGCGGGGTCAGCGTGGTGACGGGCCTCCCGGTCAGGGCGTTCCACAGCAGGACGGCGTCGCCTCCGGCGCAGGCGAGGATGCGGCCGTCGGGGCTGAACGCCACGCCGTTGACGCGGCCGGGGAGGCTGGGCAGGGACGCGACGAGCCGGTGGGTCACGACGTCCCACAGCCGGACGCGGCCGTCATAGCCGCCGGCCGCGAGTATCCGGCCGTCGGGGCTGAACGCCATCCCGACGACGAGTGACGTCAGCCGGGTCATGATGACGGGGTGACCGGGCCGCGCGGTGTCCCACAGCCGGATGGCCCAGGTGCCGGCCGTGGCCAGGGTGCTCCCGTGCGGGGCGAAGGCGGCGGTGAACATGCCCTCGTCCCGGGTGGGCAGCGTGCCGGCCGAGCGGTGGTCCGGGACGCTCCAGAGACGGACGGCGTCGCCCGCGCTCGCGAGGAGCCCGCCGTCCGAGCTGAAGGTCAGCGCGCTGACGCTGTTGCCGTGCGTGTCCAAGGTCGCGACGCGCGTGCGCTCGGCGGTGTTCCACAGGAGCACCTTGCCGTCGTACCCCGCGGTGGCCAGGGTGCGCCCGTCCGCGCTGAAGGCCGCGGCGAACACGTCGTACGCGTGGCCGGCGAGGGTCGCCACCTGCCGTCGGTCGGGCAGGTTCCACAGCCGTACGGAGTGATCCGCGCCGCCGGTGGCGAGGGTGCGCCCGTCCGGGCTGAAGGCCACGGTGTAGATCTCGCCCGGGCCCGCGGTCAGTGCGGCGTCGAGACGCGGAGCCGTGCTCGCCGGCCGCCGCGGCGGCCGGGAACGCCGCGCGACGTCGTGCTGCTGGTCGGGCACGGTCAGCAGGGTGAGCGCCAGGACGGCCACCGGGGCGGCCACCAGCAGCGTGAGGTGGCGTCCGTGCCACGTCCGCTGCCCGGGAGGTCGGCCGGGAGGTCGGTCGGGGTCGGTTGGTCGGGGAGGCCCGTGCACGGCGCGCTGTGGACGGGTCGCCTCGGGGAGGGCCGCCCAGGATCGGCGACGGCCCCTGCCGACATGCGCACGGCGACCCGCGGCCTCCCGGGTCGGCGTCGGCAGGGCGCGCGGGCGCGGCCCATCGGTGTACGCCCGGCCGAGGAGGGGCCACGCGGGGTCGGCGATCGCGGCCAGGAGCTCCGCCGCCGCATCCGCGCCGATGCGGTCGGCGATGTCCTTGCGGAGCAGGCCGTCCAGGACCGGGGCGAGCGGGCCCGCGTGCGGCGCGGGCGCCGGCTCCTCGGTGACGATCGAGTGCAGCACCGCGTTGGTGTTCGGCCCGGTGAACGGCCGACGCCCCTCCACGGCGTAGAAGAGCGTGGCGCCGAGCGACCACAGGTCGGACGCGGGGACGGCGGGCTCGCCGCGGGCCCGTTCGGGCGCCAGGTAGGCGGGGGCGCCCATGACGATGCCGGACTGGGTGAGTCCGGGGTCGCCCTCCACGGTCGCCAGCCCGAAGTCCCCGAGCACCACCCGTTGCTCGGCGACGAGGACGTTGCCGGGCTTGACGTCGCGATGCAGGACGCCGGCCCGATGCGCGGCGATCAGGGCGTCGACTAACTGCAGCCCTATGTCGGCGACCCGCTCCGGGGGGAGCGGGCCGTCCTCCCGGATGAGCTCCCCGAGCGACCGCCCGTCGACGAACTCCATGATGATCCACGGATCGTCCCCGTCCTCGACGACGTCGTGGACGGTGACGACGCCGGGGTGGTCGAGCCGGGCCGCCGAGCGGGCCTCCTGGAGTGTGCGCCGGCGCTGCTCCGCGCGCTGCTCCTCGGTGAAGTACGAGGGGAGGAACAGCCGTTTGGCGGCGACGTCGCGGTCCAGGCGCTCGTCGCGCGCCCGCCACACCACCGCGAAGCCGCCACGGCCGACCTGCTCGATGAGACGGTACTGCCCGGCGATCAGCCGCCCTCGGCCTTCCGGCATGGAAGGACGATAACCGTCGCCGAGGCCCGGGAGATAGGGGCTTTGGGCCGGTCTTCCCCGGCGGGCCGCCGGCCGCCGCAGCGGCGACGGCCGGCGGTCAGGCGTCACGGGGCGAGACTCGCGTACACGACCACGTCGCGCCGGTAGTGTCCCGACGCCGGGTCGAACGCTCCGCCGCAGGTGATGAGGCGCAACTGCGGGTCGGGGGTGGCCCCGTAGACGTCCTTCGTCGGGAACTCCGTCTTCGGGTACGACCGCACACGGTCGACCGTGAAGGCCACGACCCGGCCCTTCGCGTCGGTGACCTGGATCCGGTCGCCCGGCCGCAGGGACCCCAGGCCGGTGAAGACGGCCGGGCCGGTGCGGGAGTCGACGTGTCCCGCGATCACGGCGGGCCCGGGGGCGCCCGGACGGATGCCATCACCGAACCATCCGGCGCGCGCGGGGTCCCGAGGCGGCTGGAGGCGGCCGTCCCGGTCCGTCGGCAACCGCTCCAGGATGGTCCGTACGCCGAGGGCGGGGATCCGCAACATGACCGGCTCGGCGTACGCGCCCGACCGGCTGCCGTTCGGCGGGGCGGCGGGCGAGAGGGCTGCGGGCGGTTCCCCGGCGGCCGGCCGGACGGCGGTCGGCGGAGTCCCGGCCCGCGGCGCGGCGGGCGGCAGGACTCCCGGCGACGGGATTCCGGACGACGGGATTCCGGTCGGCGGGGCGGCGGGCGCCGAGGTTTCGGTCGGCGGGCCGTCGGTCGGCGGGACTCCGGTCGGCGGGGCGGCGGGCGCTGGGGCTTCGCCCGGCGGGCCGTCGGGTAGCGGGAGCAGCCGGGCGGAGGTCGCCCACGGCGGCGGTGCGACCGGACCGGCGAGTCCGGCGAGGCCGCCGAGGCCCGTTTCGACACTGCCGCGCGGCGTCCGGCGCGGCGCGGTGGCGTCGCGCAGGTCGAGTAGCCGGGGCGCCGACGGCCCGTCGAGCACCACGAGCGTGTGGATGGAACCGGGGCGCAGCGACAGCCGTGCCGTCAGCGGAGCCCCGGACGCGCTCGCGACGCGAACGGTCGTCGTGCCCGCCCGCATCGGGCGGTACCCGGTGACGGTGGGGAACCGGAGGCCGTCGGCGAGCGGCCGGTCATCGGCGGTGACGGTCACCGTCGGCCGCTTGAGCGACGCCTCGATGACGCGCAGCGCCGAACGTCCGGGCGGTACGGCGAGCGCGTCGTCCAGGACCCTGAGCGTGATTCCCTTGTACGGGCCGAGGCCGGCGACGGTGTAGGCCTCCCGCGCGCGGACGCGGACGCGGGCCGACAGGACCGGCGGGCTGGACGCCGCCGCGTCGGCGGGCCGCATCGCGACGGTGTAGGCGCCGCCGCTGAGCCGCTGGTACGGCGAGAGATCGCCGTAGCCCACGTGTTTCAGGACCAGCCGCGGCGTGGTCCGTCCCGCGGCGTACAGGTAGACATCGACGGCGGGTGTGTCCGGCGACAGGTGCGCGAGCCGGAGGTAGCCGTCGCCCGGGGCGGCGAGAGCGGAGGACGACCCCGGCAGCACGACACCTAAGACGGTGACGGCGACGAGGACGGAGCCACGCCCGATGAGGCTCCGGCCGGACGGCTGCGGGGGGCGGGTGGTCATGGACGGTCTCCTGACAGGCTCGCGCCCGCGACCGGCGCGGGCTGATGACATCGACGAGAGAGCGGACGCGACCGGGATGACCCGGTCGGTTCGGCTCTGCGTGAAGTCTTCCTCACGGATTGCCGTCATGTCCCGTGATCGGGCTGATGCCCTCTTCCCGCGCTGGCCGCTCCCGGCCGCGATCGGGCCGGTATCGCCACTCCCCGGGACCGCGTCGGCGTCCTCGCCTCCGATCGGGCCGGTGTCGCCACTTTCCGGGATCGCGTCAGCGTCCTCGCTTCCGATCGGGTCCGTACCGGGCCGCTGCGCGGACACCCGGCCACGAGCGGGCCGGGAACGGGCCAGTGGACCGATCGGACCTGGCGCGGGGCGGGCGCGCGGCGGGCGTGGGGCGGGCGTGGGGCGGCGACCGACCGGGCCGGGCGCGGACCTGGCACGGGCCGGGCGCGGGGCGGGCGCGGGGCGGGCGCGGGGCGGGCGACCGACGGGCCCGGCGCGGGCCGGCGACCGGTGGCGGGCACGCGCCGCGGCCGGTCGCCGGAGCCCTAACAGTCGGTCAGCCGCCGTTGATGAGGTGCATGGCGAGGTCCGGGCTGAACTGGCCGGCAGGGATGCCCTTGCCGACCCCGCAGGGCCCGTCGGAGTCGCCGGGGACCTTGACCCACAACAGCATCTCCGCGCCGCCGCCGGTGCGGGACGGCGTACCGAGCTTGCGGCCCGCCGGGTTGCACCACTCGCCGTTCTTGGAACCCTTGCCGTTCCGGCTGGTGTCGACGACGAAGTGGCGCGTGTAGCCGTACTTCGACTTGAGCGCCGCGTTGACGGCCTTCGCGTACGAGGCCGACTGGGCGGTCGTGTAGTAGTTGGAGACGTTGACGGCGAAGCCGCGGACGCTGCCGACACCCGCGGACCGCAGCCGCTGCGCCATCGTGGCGGCGGGGATCCACTTGGCGTTTCCGGCGTCGAGATAGGCCCAGGTGTTGGGTGCCTTGGCCTTGAACTGGGCGGCCGCGTAGCTCAGCAGCGACAGGCGCGTCTTGCGCTCGCCGTCGTTCGGCAGGCAGTCCACCTGTGCCACGGCGTCCGGTTCGATGACGACGACGGCGGGCCGGCCGCCGATGCCCGCGGCGAACTTCGCGATCCACGTCCGGTACGCCGCGGCGCTCCCGGCGCCGCCCGAGGACGCCCCGCCACAGTCCCGGCCCGGGATGTTGTAGGCGACGAGGATCGGCAGCTTCTTCTTGGCCTTGGCCGCCGCCGTGTAGCCGGAGACTGCCTTGGTGATGTCGCCGCTCCAGTTACCGAACCAGCGAGCCATCGGCTTGGTGGCGATGGAGGCGTTGATGCGCTTCGCCCGTGAGTCTCCGCGGTGGTTCTTGACCCAGGTGGCGGGGTTGGAACCCGGGTCGACGTAGAAGCCCTTGGTCGACGTGAGCGGGCTCCCGGCGGCCGCGACCCCTCCGGCCGCGTCGGCGGCCCGTTCGTGCCCGGCGGTCGCGCCGGCCGGATGACCGGGCGAACAGGACGTCGCGAGTGCGGCCAGGGCCGCGAGCGCGACGATGCCGTCGCGGCGCAACGCGCGTTTCATGCGTTTCCTCCTCAGCGGATGCCCCCGAGGCAGCGTTTTTGATCTTGAGGGACCCTAGCGGCCGTGTCGGCCGGATTCCGGAATATCGCCCAAAAGACCGCCCGCCCCGAGGGGGCGAGCGGCGACGGAGCGTGGTCGCCGGGCCGGGCGGCGACCATGGCGGCCACGCTC
Organism: Actinoallomurus sp. NPDC050550; assembly: GCF_040655075.1. Taxonomy (NCBI): domain Bacteria; kingdom Bacillati; phylum Actinomycetota; class Actinomycetes; order Streptosporangiales; family Thermomonosporaceae; genus Actinoallomurus; species Actinoallomurus sp. NPDC050550. The sequence continues at coordinate 19,016 of NZ_JBFAJC010000023.1, forward strand.
CGCCCTTCCAGTCGCCTGGGGGTCTGAGAAGGTTGCCGCGAATTTTCCTTGCGTCACAGAAACGGTCATTCGTCTCATTAATCACGCACCGTGACGAATGAGTGGGTACCGGGATGGCCCAGGGGGGCTATTGCCACGAACGCGGCATCTGTGGTGCCATTTGAGCCGGTTAGGGATCTTGAATCTGATTCATGTAATGCCCGCGGAGACCGGTGAGGCCCTTCATGCGTTCCCCTAAGCGTTCCGGCAGGTGGTCCCTGCGGACGAGGCTGCTGGTGATGGTCCTCGTGCCCCTCGTCTGTCTGGCCGGGCTGTGGGCGTTCGCCGCGTTCCTCACGTCGCGTGACGCCCTGAACAAGTACGAGGCGTCGACCGCGTACAACAAGGTCGCGCTGCCCGGCGCCGCCCTGTCGGCGATGCTGCAGCGTGAGCGCGTGGCCTCCGCCGTCCTGCTGAGCACCCATGGCCGGCAGGGACGGAACGAGGTCACCGAGGGCCGGGCCGCCGCCGACGCCGCGCAGGCGGCCCTCCGCAAGTCGGTGCTGTCGGACAGCGCCCGGCGCTCCATCAGCCCCACGACCGAACAGCGGCTGAGCGACCTGTGGACGCAGCTCGACGGGCTGTCCGGCCTGCGCGGTCAGGTCGACTCCGGGTCGCTGGACAGCCTGCGGATGATCGGTGACTACGACACCCTGATCGAGTCCGTGATCCGGGTGTTCAGCACCATGATCGTCATCAACGACTCCGAGATCTACCAGCAGGGCACGGCGCTGGTCTCCTCGACCATGGCGCGCGAGCTGGTGATGCGCGAGGACGCCATCGTGACCTCGGCGCTCGTCGGCAGGCACAAGCTCACCGCTCCCGCGTACGCCATGTTCACGCAGAGCGCGTACAACGAGCGCTACCTCTTCGACGCGGCGCGTGCGGAGCTGAAGCCCTCGCTGCGCACGCCGTGGGACGAGGTCGCCGACTCCTCGTCCTTCACGACGTTCCGCGCGCTGGAGCAGGCGATCATCGACTCGCGCGGCGGGCGGCTGCCGGCGCAGACGGCGGCGGGTTGGCAGCCAACGGTGACTCCGCTGATGACCTCGTGGGCGAAGGCGACCATCGACGCCGGTACCGCGCTGACCAACGAGGCCAAGCCGATCGGTGACCGGATCGTCCTCTTGCTCTACCTCGCCGCGGGCATCGGTCTCTTCGCCATGGCGATCTCGATCCTGGTGTCCGTGCTGTTCGGCCGCGCGCTCACGCGGGAGATGTCCGGCCTGCAGCGCGCGGCCCTGAACCTCGCCGAGGAACGCATGCCGCAGGTCATCAAGCGGCTGCGCGGCGGCGAGGAGGTGGACGTCGCCGCGGAGAGCCCGCCGGTGGAGGTCGGCAGCAGCAAGGAGGTCTCCCGGGTCGCGGACGCCCTGAGCACCCTGCAGCGGACCGCCGTCGAGGCGGCCGTCGGCGAGGCGCGCCTGCGGAAGGGAATCAACCAGGTCTTCCTCAACCTCGCGTGGCGGAACCAGTCGCTGCTCCACCGCCAGCTCGCCATGCTCGACACGATGGAGAAGCAGGCGCGCGACCCGGACGTCCTCGACGACCTGTTCGCCCTCGACCACCTCACCACCCGGATGCGGCGCCACGCCGAGGGCCTGGCGATCCTGTCGGGAGCAGCGCCCGCCCGCGGCTGGCACAACCCCGTGGGGATCCGCGACATCCTGCGGGCGGCGGTCGCCGAGGTCGAGGACTACACCCGGGTCGACGTCGAGGCCGCCACGCCGGCCGCGCTCGACGGCGCCATCGTCGCCGACGTGACGCACCTGCTGGCCGAGCTGCTGGAGAACGCCACGGCGTTCTCCCCGCCCACCACGCAGGTGCAGGTCCGGGGTGAGCTCGTCGCCCACGGCTACGCCGTCGAGATCGAGGACCGGGGCATCGGCCTGAACGACGAGGAGCTCGCCGAGGCCAACGGGCGCCTGTCGAACCCTCCGGAGTTCGACCTGCTCGACAGCGACCGGCTCGGCCTGTTCATCATCGGCCGGCTCGCCGAGCGGCACGGGATCCGCGTCACCCTCGGCCGGTCCCCTTACCAGGGCGTCCGGGCGGTCGTGCTGATCCCGCCGGAGCTGGTGGCCGGTGACGACGGCGGCGACTACGAGCAGACCTGGGCCGACGAGTCGCCCATCGACGCGGCCTGGCATTCCGTCGTGCAGGTCGAGCCGCCCGTCGAACCGCCGCCCTCGCTGACCGCGCCGCTTGAGCTCGCCGCCCCGGCGATCGACCACTGGGCCGACGGCCCCGTGTGGTCCGGTGGGGGCGCCTGGGAGTCCCCGGACTTCGCCGCGTCCGGCTGGGCGGGTGAGGACGTCCAGCCGCCGCACGAGGGCTGGACCGATGACGACGCGCCCGAACTGCCGAAGCGCGTCCGCCAGACCAACCTGGCGCCCCAGCTGCGCGACGAGTCGACCTGGTCCGCGCCGCCGGCCGGCGGCGCCGCCACGACCCGTCCGCCGGAGGAGACCCGGTCGCTGATGTCATCCCTGCAGCAGGGATGGCAGCGCGGCCGGGAGGCTCCGGACCTGGACGAATGACCGGCGAGTGGGGAGTGGGCGAATGCTGGATACGACGGGTGAGCTGAACTGGCTGCTCGACGATCTGGTGGGACGCGTCGCGCGCGTGCGGCAGGCGATGATCCTCACCGGGGACGGGCTGCCCATGGGAATGTCCCGCGGGATGGACTCGGCGGAGGCCGAGCGGTTCGCCGCGCTGGCGGCCGGACTCCACGGGCTCGCGCGTACGGTCAGCGAGCGCGTCGAGGGCGGAGGCATCCGCCAGACGGTCATCGAGCTGGAGAAGGCGTTCCTGTTCGTGGTCACGGCGGGAGACGGCACGTGCCTGGCGGTCGTCAGCGAAGGCGACGCGAACATCGGACTGATCGCGTACGAGATGGCGCGGCTGGTCAAGCGGGTGCGGCGTCACCTGGCCACCGGCGCGCGGTCGACGGCCGGTAGACCGGACGGAATGCCGGGGGGAGCGTGATCCCCGTTGACCGCGCCCAAGCGCCGGTGGTTCGACGACGCGGCGGGCCCGATCGTCCGACCCTATGCGGTGAGCCGGGGCCGGACCCGGGAGTACGGGGAGACGCTGGACATGCTCGCCGTCATCGTCGGCCGGGCGCCGGCGCGGGAGGACCGGCGGTGGCTGGATCCGGAGCACCTGCGGCTGCTCGGCCTGTGTCGGCGGCCGGTGACGGTCGCCGATCTCGCCTCCGACCTCGGACTGCCCCTCGGCGTCGTCCGTGTCCTGCTGGGAGATCTTCACTACTGGGGCTTGATCAGCGTGCGGCCTCCGCAGGCGCACGTGTACGCGCACGACGAACGGATACTCAGGGCAGTGCTCAATGAGCTATACACACTTTGAACCGGCCGTCGGCACGCCGGAGTCACCGGTGGCTATCAAGCTCCTCATCGCCGGAGGGTTCGGAGCGGGCAAGACGACACTGGTCGGCACGGTCAGCGAGATCCGGCCGCTGCGCACCGAAGAGGTCCTCACGAGCGCGGGGGTCGGCGTCGACGACACCTTCGGGGTCGCCGGCAAGGAGACCACGACGGTCGCCATGGACTTCGGGCGCATCACGTTCCGGAACAACGTGGCGCTGTACCTGTTCGGCACCCCCGGGCAGCAGCGCTTCTGGTTCATGTGGGACGAGCTCGCCAAGGGCGCGGCCGGCGCGGTGGTCGTCGCCGACACCCGGCGGCTCGCCGACAGCTTCGCGGCGATCGACTACTTCGAGCAGCGCGGGACGCCGTTCGTCGTGGCCGTCAACTGCTTCGACAGCGCGCCACGGTACGACGTGCACCGGGTCCGCGCGGCCCTCGACGTCGACTCCGAGGTGCCGATCATCCTGTGCGACGTACGGCGCCGCGAGTCGGCCAAGCTGGTGCTGGTCTCGATCGTCGAGCACGCGCTGCGGCTCGCCGGCCGGCGAGCCCCGGCGAGGTGACGGCGCGCCGCACCGACGCCGCAGGGACCAGGGAACGAGACGGAAGATTCATTATTTGAACATCGTCTCGGTAACGATCAGAAATTGTTTGATCGATTTCCATGGCCGAGCTGGATTCGGTACTGTTCTACCGTTTTATGGCCCGCATGCATGATCGCTTGCGCCCCCCCGACAGCGACTCATGAAAGGACGCCACCCTTGGGTACCGCAGTGCTTCCCCTCGCATTGCCGCCCTGCCGCGTGATCGCTGCCTTGAGTGCCTCCGCGGATGTGGGAATGTGAACATCTTCCTATGGATCACCCTGCTCGCCCTCGTGTCCCTGATACTCGCCGTCCGGGGTCGTCGCCGGTCCGTGGCGCCCGCCCCTGAGCCGGAGGACGGGTACCCCGAGTCGATGACCGCTGTCCTGCCCCCCGGCGACGAGGAATACCTCGCCTGGCTGGCTGATCATTCTTGGCCTGCCGACGAATACCTTGATCTCGAACGTGACTGGCGTTCCGAACTTGCGTCGATCGCCGTTCATGTCGATCATGATGGCCCCGTTTGTCCCGGTTGCGAACGTCCAGGCGACGATGTGTGGCCCTGTCCGAATTGTGGTCTTTTGGTGCATTCGACGTGTGGCCACGGAATGCGCCGCAGAAAGATCGCTAAGCCCTACCGTACGCGTGACATGGACTCCGAGTCGGTCGTCGCCGAATGGGTCTGCTGCCGGTGCGCCTCGATCGTCGGGCTCGACGTGGACCGCGGCGACGAGGAGACCGGGCACGGCCTCCACCAGTGAGCACGGCCGTTTACTAGCGGGCACGGCCTCCACCGGTGAGCACGCCGCTCACGCCATGCGGCGCGACAGCGCGGCCAGGACGTGGGCCGCGCCGCGCGTCGCCGGGTAGAGGTCGCGGTACAGGCCGTACAACTCGTCGTACGTCTCCCCGGCCGCCGGGTCGGGGGTGACGACGCCGGCGGGTGGGTTCCACTCGCCGGCGGACAGGCCCACGGCCCGCCCGGCCAGCAGGGCGTCGCCGTAGCACGCGCCGATCGTCACGGACGGCAGGATCTGCGGCCGGCCGAGCACGTCCGAGACGATCTGCGTCCACAGTCCGCCCTGAGTGCCGCCGCCCACCGCCACCAGGCGCTTGGCCGCGCCGCCGGCCGACCGCATCGTCTCCAGGTTGTGACGCACGCCGAAGGCCGTGGCCTCCAGGGCCGCGCGGTACAGGTGCCCGCGCTGATGACGCAGGGTCAGGCCCAGGATGAGCCCGCGCGCGTCCGGATCGAACAGCGGCGTCCGCTCGCCGGCGAAGTACGGCAGCATCAGCAGGCCGCCCGCTCCGGCGCCGGCCGCGCGCGCCTCCTCCGTCAGCTCGGCGTACGAACCTCCGGTCAGGTCCCGCAGCCAGCCGGTGACCGCTCCGGACGTGGCCATCCCGGCCGCCAGGTCATAGGTGCCCGGTGTGACGCCGACCGTTCCCCACAGCGCCGGCCAGGCGCGCCGCTGCGCCAGGACCTCGATGAGGAACATCGTCGTGCCGTACATCACCATGACATCGCCGGGGTCGGTCACTCCGACGCTGACCGCTTCGGCCCAGGCGTCGATGGTCCCCGTGACGACCGGCGTGCCCGGCCGCAGGCCGGTCCGCTCCGCCGCCGACGCGGTGACGGTGCCCGCGATCTCCCCGGGCCAGCGGAGCGGCGGCAGCTCCAGGCCGGGCGCGATCTCCGCCGCCCAGCCGTCGATCCAGGCGTGCTCCCGGCTGTCGTACAGCGGTGTGCACTGGCTCGCGGAGTGGTGGTCGAGGACGTACTCGCCGGTGAGCTCGTGTACGAGAAAGGAGCTCGCCATGAAAAGCCGGCGCGTCCGCTCCCACACGTCGGGCTCGTGCCGCCGGAGCCAGGCCAGTTTCGGGCCGACGGCCTGGGTTGTCAGCGGGGATCCGCCGCGTTCGACGATCGCCTCGGCGCCGTACCGGCGGGTGAGCTCGTCGATCTCGGCGACGGCGCGCGTGTCGACGCCGTACAGGATCGCGGGCCGTAGCGGGCCGCCTGCAGCGGAGGCCGGCAGCGCGCACGGCCCGATCCCGCTGACGCCCACCGCCTCCACCCGCGCCGCGTCGTGTGAGGCGAGGAGCTCCCGGGTGACCTCCCGGAACCCGGACCACCACACGTCGTGGGCGTCGTGCTCGGCCCAGCCTGGCTGCGGGCTCGACACGGTGTGCTCGCGGACCGCGGTCGCGACGACCGTCCCGTCGGGAGTGGTGAGCACCCCTTTGGTGCTCGACGTGCCGACGTCCACTCCGAGCAGAAGCTCCATCCCGTTCCCCTTCACGTGAATCGGCGGGGCCCGTCGGTTCCCTGAACCGGCGAGCCCTGGTGCGGCCGGCCGTACGACCGGCCGCGTCGTCCGTGCCGTCCTCCGTCAGCCGCCGGCCTTGCCGGACATGTCGTACTGCTTGTACAGATCCGCCGCGTTGTCCTTCGTCACCTGCGTCGTGTGCAGGACCTGCTTCTTGGGGACCGGCCTGCCGTGGGCGATGGCGTCGGCGGTCTCAGCGGCCTCCTTCGCGGCGGTCGGGTAGACGAACGTGCTGGACAGCTCGCCCAGCTGGACGGCCCGGATTCCGCCGTCCGGGATCGCCAGGCCGTCGATGCCGATGAACTTGATCTGGCCCTCGCGGTGCTGGGCCTTGGCGGCGAGGTACGCGCCGAGCGCCATCGGGTCGTTGTGCCCGTACACCAGGTCGATCTTGGGGTACCTCGAGAGCCACTGCTGCATGACCGGCACGGCGTCGTCCTTGAGCCACTTGGCCTCACGGCCCGCGATGATCTTGATCTTGGGGTTCGCCGCGATGGCGTCGCGGAAGCCCTTGTCACGGTCGATCTGCGGCTGGTCGGACAGGATGCCGCGAAGCTCCACGACGTTGCCGCCGTTCGGCAGTTCCCTGGCCGCCTCCTCGCCGGCCTTCTTGCCGATCTCGTAGTTGTCGCCGCCGATGAAGGACGTGTAGCAGTCGGTGTTGACGCTGCGGTCCAGGATGATGACGGGGATCTTCGCCTGGCACGCCTGCTGCACGGCCGCGGTCAGCGGCGCGGGCTCGTTCGGCGAGACGATGAGCACGTCCACCTTCTGCTGGATGAAGCTCTGCACCTGGCTGACCTGCGTCGCGCTCGACTGGTGGGCGTCGGAGATCGGCAGCAGCTTCAGCCCGGGGTGCTGCTTCACGAAGTACTTCAGCTGCAGGTTCAGCTGGGCGCGGTACGGCTCGGCGTTGTTGGACTGCGCGTAGCCGATGACGAATTCCTTCTTCCCGCCGGAGGCGGTGCCGCCGCTCGACGGGGCCTTCGACGCGCAGCCCGCGCCGATCACCGCCAGCGCCGCGGCCGCGGCGGCGTAACGAAGAACTGATCTCACTGTTCGTCTCCTTCTCGGGATGAGGAACCTTGGGGCGAGGAACCTCGGGATGAGGAACCGACCAGGCGCCTGATCGGGGTGATGAGAGCGGTGAAGAAGCCGGGCCGCTGCAGCACGACCGCCACGACGACGATCAGGCCCTTGATCACGAGCTGCCAGTTGTCGCTGACCGCGTTGAGCCCCAGGACGTTGTCCAGCAGCGTGAGGATCAGGGCGCCCACGAACGTGCCGGCGATCGTGCCCCTGCCGCCCGCCAGGCTCGTGCCGCCGATGACGGCCGCCGCGATGGCGTCCAGCTCATAGGACTGGCCGGCCAGGGGGTCGGCCGAGGCGCTGTACGCGGCGTCGATCGGGCCCGCGAAGCCGGCCAGCATGCCGGACAGCACGAACACCGTGATCGTCACGGCCGTGACGTTGACGCCCGACAGGCGGGCGGCGGTCGCGTTGCCGCCAACCGCGTACACGTGACGCCCGAAGCGCGTCCTGGAGAGGATCAGCTGGAAGATGACGCAGACGACGACCAGCGCGAGCACCGGATAGTAGATCCCCTGCCCGAGGACGCCGGTCAGCACGTTGTGCCCCGGTGTGCCGAGGCCCTGGAACGCCGCCGCGTGCGGGGTGAGGTGGCCCTGGTCGTTCACCACCTGGGTGCCGACGCTGACGTTGTCGCTGTACTGGCGGTCGAGGCCGCGGACCACCGACAGCATCGCGAGGGTCATCACGAACGACTGAATGCGGAACCACGTCGAGCCGATGCCGTTGCACAGCCCGAAGAACGCGCCCACCAGCATGCAGATGGGCACGATCTCCCACGGCGTCAGGTTGTGATGGACGAGCATCATCGCCGAGACCATCGAGCCCATGCCGAGGATCGAGCCCACCGACAGGTCGATGCCGCCGGTCAGGATCACGAGGGTCACCCCGACCGCGAGGATGCCCCGTGAGGCGAACGCCCCGACCGAGTTGGTGAGGTTCGTCTGGTTCCAGAAGACCTCGCCCTTCGTGGCGAGCCCGAGTGCGATCACCAGCACGAGCCCGATGTAGCCCTGCAGCGAGCCGAGCATCGGCAGGAGCCGGCCGAGTCGTGTCCTCAGGTCCGGCCGGGCTCCTCCGAGCGCGGTCCCGGCCGCGCCGTCCTCGCTCATCGCGCGAGCCCCCTTGTCCGTCGTCTCAGTCATTGGTCACTCCGGCGAGCACGGCCTGACGCGCCATGGCGGCGGCGAGGATGTCCTCCTGCGTCGCCTTCGGCCCGTCGGCCGGGTCGCGGTGGAATTCCCCGGTGATCCGTCCCTCGCAGAGCACGAGGATCCGGTCGCACATGGCGAGCAGCTCCGGGAGCTCGGAGGAGACCACCAGGAGCGCGGTCCCCGTGGCGGCGAGCCGGCTCATCAGGGCATGGATCTCCGCCTTCGCCCCGACGTCGATGCCGCGCGTCGGCTCGTCCAGCAGCAGCACCTTCGGCTCGGTCAGGAGGCACTTGGCGAGCACCACCTTCTGCTGGTTGCCGCCGGAGAGGTTGTTCACGATCGCGTTCGGGCCCGGCGTCTTGACCCGGAGCTCGCGGATCTTCTCGGCCACGGCCGCGCGTTCGCGCCGCCGGTTCACGAACAGCCGGGAGAACCTGCCGAGCGCCGCGAGGCTCGTGTTGAACGCCACCGTGTTGGTCAGGACGAGGCTCTGCGCCTTGCGGTCCTCGGCGATCAGCGCCAGGCCGCGCCGGATGGCGTACTGGGGCGAGCGGGGCCGGTAGGGCCGGCCGTCCAGCTCGATCCGTCCCCGGACCCTTCCGTACGCGCCGAACAGCGCCTCGAGGATCTCGCTACGGCCCGCCCCCATCAGCCCCGCCAGCCCGACGATCTCTCCCGGGCGTACGGCCAGGCCGACGTCGTGCAGGGCCGTACGGCCGCCGTCGGGGGAGAGGCCGAGCCCCTCGACCCTGAGCCGGACGCCGTCGTGGCGCCCGCCAGGACCGGGGTCGCTCGCCGAGTCGCCGTCATGAGGTTCGGCGGGGTCGCGCGGGAACAGGTCACCGAGCGGGCGGCCCACCATCATCTGGATCAGTTCGGGCCGGGTCGTCTCCGCCATGGCACGGCGCCCGACGTACGTGCCGTCGCGCAGCACGGTCACCGAGTCGGCGATCTCCTCCAGTTCCTCGAGCCGGTGCGAGATATAGATGACGCCGACGCCTCGGCCGGTGAGGTCGCGGATCACCTGGAACAGCCGGTGTACCTCGGCGTCCGCCAGCGCGGAGGTGGGTTCGTCCATGACGAGGATCCGCACGTTCAGGCTGAGGGCCTTGGCCACCTCGATGAGCTGCTGCTCGGCGATGCGGCACCGGCCGACCGGCCGCCGCGGGCTCAGCCGCAGGCCCAGTCCCTCGAGCAACTCGGCGGTCCGGGCGTGGAGGGCCTTGCGGTCACGGGTGCCCCAGGGCGTGCGGGGTTCGCGGCCGAGGAAGATGTTGTCCGCGATGGACAGCTCCGGGACCAGGTTCAGCTCCTGATGGATCATCCCGATGCCGTGCCGCTGCGCGTCCTTGGGGGAGTGGATCGTCACCGGCTCGCCGCCCACCTCGATGACGCCTTCGTAGTCGGCGTGCACGCCGGCGAGGATGTTCATCAGCGTCGACTTGCCGGCGCCGTTCTCGCCGAGCAGCGCCGCCACCTCGCCGGCGCGCACCGACAGGTCGACGCCGGACAGCGCCCGCACGCCGGGAAAGCTCTTGGCGATGCCGCGCATCCGCAGCACGACGTCGTCGCTCATCGGATGCTCCAGGCGCCGTAGGAGGCCGCGGACCACGCCGTGCCGGCCGGGGTGAGGGTCACCGTGATGACACGCCTTCCGGCGGTGACGCTCGCCGGCAGCTGGTAGGCGTCGTCGAGCCAGCGGTGAGTGGTGTTGCCGAGCGGCTGCAGCCAGTCCTGGAGCGGGTGGCCGTCGACGCTGACCCGGGCACGCTGGTACGCGGTGCTCTGATCACCGGTGCGCCGCAGGACGACGCCCCGGTTCGCCGGGTCGACCGCGAGCCGGAAGGTCACGGGTGCCGTCGTGGCCCGGGTGGCCGCGGTGAGCGCCGTACCGGTCCCCTCGAACGTCGAACTCAGGTTCGCCACCGGGCCGGGGTCGGCGGAGGTGTAACCGTGCGCCTTCTCACTGGCCGGATCGCCCAGGGTGAGCGTGTCGGTGTTCCGGGTCGACGGCGTCGTGGCGCCGTACCAGAACGCGGTGGTGGAGTAGTTCGCCGCGACGTCGTCGACCGGCCCGTGCTCGATGCCGAAGGTGATCGCGGAACCGAACGGCACCGCGTCCCCGATCATCAGCCGGTACGCGCCGGTGCAGTCGGAATCCGCCGCGCAGCCGGTCGTGGCGGTCAGGTGGGCCGGGTCGCCGTTGAACGGCTCGGTGTAGGTGTCGCGGTTGAAGTACCAGCCGCTCTGGTAGAAATCCTCCGTTCCGGTGCCGTGGATCTGCGGGCTGCGCGCGCCGTCGGTGTAGACGCGCTCGTCGCCTTCGAGGAAGCCGCGGTTCGCCGGGCCCTGCATGCTCGCGCTGACCCCGACGAACCTGCCCTGCCCGGTCGCCTGAAGGTACGGCCAGTCCGCGCCCTGCTCGGTGGCGCCCGAGCGCGACTGGGCGCCGAAGTAGCCGTCCCCGGTCACGGCCCGATGGGCCGAGCTCACGCTGGCCTCACCCGCGGTGACGGCGAGCGGCGAGCCGTTGTACAACTCGACGGTCGCGCCCTTCCGGTAGGGCATCGGCCACCAGGCGGCGTAGGCGTGCCCGGCCGGATCGATGCCGGTGAACAGGGAGCGAACCGGTGCGACCGCGAAGCCGGAGCCGAAGAACTCCCCGAGAGGAGAGTCGACCGTCCGCCGGCCGTCGAAGGTGATCCGCAGCCGCAGGCCCTGCAGCAGCTGCCGGGCGGTGCGCGCTTTGGCCGCCTGATCGGCGTCGAACGGGTAGGCGAATGTGCGGTCGCCGTGCCAGGTCTGACCGGCGATGGCGTAGTGGTGCGCGGCCTCGTCGGAGGCGTTGCCGACGTCGACGGTGTCGGTGCGCTTCAGGCCGCCGCTGACGTGGCCGTCGGCCCAGTAGGTGAACTCGTTGTAGTCCAGGTCGGAGGAGACGAACGTGTTGGTGATGGTGAGCCGGGACTTTCCGGCGGTGACGCTCGCCGGCAGCTCGACCGACTCCTCGGCCCACTGCCCGGCACCACGAGGCTCGGTCGGGCCCCACCGGCCGACCTCCTGTCCGTCGACCGACACCGTGGCGACCTGATGCCCGATCTCCGGGTCGTAGCGGCGGGTGAGCCGGACACCGTCGTTGGCCGGGTCCACGGCGACCGTGAAGGTGCTGGAGCCGTTCCGGCCGAAGGCACGGCCGTCGTCCCGCACCATCTTGGGGATCACCTGCTCGGCCTGCGGAAGTGTCAGCCGCAGCCCGGTCAGCTCACCCGAACCGGTCGTGCGCGCCAGGCGCGCCGTGGCCCCGGGGGCGAGGTTCAGTGGCGTGCGCTCCGTGACGGCATGGGGCGACGCCGGCTTCGGATCCCGGGTCCCGGCGGCCCGCAGGGTCGCGATCACGTCCGCCGCCTTGTCGGACGGGTCGAAGGTGCTCACTCCGCGGTCGTCGGCGAACGTGCGGTACGTGACGTGGTAGAAGATCGGGTTGTGCTGGGTGGTGATCCGCATCGACCGGCGGAACGCCATCGGCACCTCGACGTAGACGCCGCCCGAACTCTGGTCGGCGTTGGCGACCAGCGGGTGGACGAACGGCGCGCCGAGTTTGCCGTCCACCAGGTCCTGCAGGGGCGCGTGCACGACGTCGCGCCCGTCCAGCGTGATGGTGATGTCACCGGTGGCCCGCACGTCGCCGTTGTCGCGGGTGAACCAGATCGCGTCCACCTCACCGGGCCCGGAGTGCTCGGCGATCACGCAGCCGTCGGCGGCGGTGCGCAGGCAGGAGTACCGGCCGTCGAAGCCGTCGTCGTTGCCGCCGGTCCGGTCGAAGCTGGAGAACTGCTGGGTACGCACCCCGCTGGTGAGTTCGGGGAGCCGGTCCAGGTGCCGGTAGACGTCCCAGCCGACCGGCCCCTTGGCGTCGGCCGAGGCCGGCGACGGGGCGGCGCCGGCGGGGCCGGTGACGCCGACCAGCAGGCCGGCGACCAGCGCGCCGGTGGCCGGCAGGAGGATCGAGGGCCGTCTCATGACACGTCTCCGAAGCCGTCGAAGTCGACGTCGAGGAGCTCGCACACCGCACGCAGCTCGGCGACGTACTCACCGGGCACGGCGTGGATGTGGTTGGCCCCGAAACGGGACAGGAACTCGTCGGCGCCGACGCGCAGCCGGGCGAACGCGTGCGGCCACTCGTAGGTCGACTGCCGCATCATCGCCTCGTTCGTCGCCTCGTCGTACTGCTCGAACGCGCCGCGCATGACGTGCATCCGGTACCGCCCGTCGTGGCGGGTCAGCCGCGCGAAGGTCGCCTCACCGGGCGCGGCGAGGTGGTGCACGGACGCGCCGCCGGCCGGGAAGTAGAAGACCTCGGGGTGGAAGTGGGTGCGCGCCAGGTTCTCCGCCGGGTCGGCGGAACGCGCGGCGTACCAGGTCGCGTGCTGGCCGGAGTTGCACAGGTCCCAGACGTCCTTGGCGGCGTGGTAGTGCCGGACGTCGGCGAACAGCACCGGATCGCCGGAGAGCAGCTTCAGGATCTGCATCGTCAGCGCGCCGTCCATGTCGGCCTCGGTGGCGGTGACGTGCGTCTCCTTCGCGCCCTCCCAGTCGTACGGGTCGTTGAGGAACGCCTCGGTGACGTCCATGGTCGTGAAGTGGGTGGTCAGCTCCGGCTGGCCCTTGATGCCGGAGAAGTCGAGGTTCCACTCCTCGATCAGCTCGCGCATCGCGTAGTAGGAGCGGATCTGGCGTTCGAGGAGCTCGGGGGTCAGCCGGTCACCGTCGTAGTGGACGTTGCCGTGCTTCTCCAGCCAGGCCCGGCCGGCGGCGACCCGGGCGGCGTCGGCCTTCTCGGCGCGCCGGACGATCTCCCACTGGTCGATCTCCTCGACGTCCACGCCGAACTGCCGCATCCACTGGTCGGTGTTGCCGACCGCCGTGTACATGCCCATCGGGCGGCCGCCGATCCGGCCGAACGTCGAGCCCCGCAGCCGGCGCACGGCGGTGGCGGCGCGGACCTGCGTGAGGATGCGGTCCTTGATGTCGGCGGGGTCGCCCCACACCCGGGCGTGCACGCGGCCGACCTGGTCGAGGGCGCCGCCGCCGGCCAGCATGCCGACCATGCCGGGGTACTGCGGGTCGATGTTGCCGACGAGCAGCAGCGGGCCCGGGGTGGCGTCCGCGGCGAGCATCGTGAAGTGCGGGAACGCCCAGACCGAGTAGTTGAAGATCGTCAGATCGGGCTGGTGGGCGGCGACCCACCGCGCCTCGGCCGTGGCGAGCTCGTTGGTCCAGATCGTCTCCCGCGCGACGACGACCTCGTGACCCTCCGCGCGCAGGACCTCGGCGAGGACACGTGTGGACTCGCCGACATGGTCGGCGATGTCGCGGGCGACGAAGTCACGCCCGTCGGACATGCTGAGTAGACCGATTCGCGCCACGTCTTGACCTCCGAAAATCGTTCTGACCGTGTGGGGGGTCGGTTCACGACCGGGTGCTGTAGAGTGCGAGAAATCGATTTCTGAAATCGATTTCTCGGAACGTAGAACCTCGTGCTGGGTCTGTCAACCCCCCGCCGAGCGGTCGTGGACAATGAACCGGGACACGGAGTAGGGGCTGATCAATGGGTCACGTGACGATTCGCGACGTCGCTCGGGCGGCGAAGGTCTCACCTGCGACCGTGTCGCGTGTACTGAATACATCGGAGACCGTCGCGCCGGAGCTGAAGGACCGCGTGCTGGCGGCGGTGAAGGCGCTGGACTACCGGCCGAACAGCCAGGCGCGCAGCCTCCGCACCCGGGCGACCACGGTGCTCGGGCTGATCATCTCCGACATCACGAACCCGTTCTTCACCGGGATGGTCCGAGCGGTCGAGGACCGGGCCAACGAGGCCGGCTACTCGGTCGTGCTGGCCAACGCCGACGAGGATCTGCGCAAGGAGCAGCGCTACCTCGAGGTGGCCGCCGCCGAGCGGATGGCCGGCGTCCTCCTCTCGCCGGCCTCGGTGACCGACACTCGGATCGACGTACTCGTCGAGCGCGGCATCCCCGTGGTGACGATCGACCGCCGGCTCCGGACGGCCGCCGTCGACCGGGTCGTGGTCGACAACCGGCGAGCGGCCATCGAGGCGACCCGGCATCTGATCGAGCAGGGCTGCCGCCGGATCGGCTTCGTCGCCGGCCGGCCCGGGACGACGACCGGAGAGGGCCGGCTCGCCGGGTACAAGACGGCGCTCAAGGAGGCGGGGCTCCCGGTCGAGCGGGAGCTCATCGTCGGCGGTGACTTCCGCATCGACGGTGGCCGGGAGGCCACCGAGCGCCTGCTGGCGCTGAAGGACGCCCCGGACGGCCTGTTCGTCGCCAACAACCTCATGACCATCGGCGCGGTCAACGCGCTCGACCAGGCCGGGGTGCGCTGCCCCGACGACATCGCGCTCGTGGGCTTCGACGACATGACCCCGGCGCTCGACATGCGCTCCCGGCTCACCGTCGTCAGCCAGCCGACGTACGAGATCGGGCGGCAGGCCACCGAGCTGCTGTTGCGCCGGATCGTCGGCGAGACCTTCCCCGTCCGCCACATCGTGCTGTCCGCGGAGCTGAAGATCCGTGAGAGTTCGCTCCGCGAACGGGCATGAACGCACGGCAGGGCGGAACGAGCGTTGACGCGGCCCGGCCGTACTGCTTACGGTCGTCATACCGACCAGTCGGTATGGCCCTGCCCGTACGGCGGCCGGGCGCGGCGACAGGCTCGCGAAGGGACGGCACATGGACTTCGGATTCGACCAGACGACCATCGAGTACCGTGATCGGCTGCTCGACTTCATGGACTCCCACGTCCATCCCGCCGAGCCCGTCTTCGCCGCGCAGGCCGCCGAGCGCGCCGGCACCTGGACCACGCCGCCGGTCATCGAGGGCCTCAAGGCCGAGGCGCGCGAACGCGGCCTGTGGAACCTCTTCCTGCCGCACAAGGAGCACGGCGCCGGGCTGACCAACCTGCAGTACGCCCCGCTCGCCGAGATCACCGGCCGGTCCCCGCACATCGCCCCGGTCGCCCTCAACTGCGCGGCCCCCGACACCGGGAACATGGAGATCCTCTCCCTGTTCGGCACGCCGGAGCAGAAGGAACGCTGGCTGGAGCCGCTGCTGGACGGCGCGATCCGCTCGGCGTTCTGCATGACCGAGCCGGCCGTCGCGTCCTCCGACGCCACCAACATCTCCCTGCGCATCGAGCGGGACGGCGACACGTACGTCCTGAACGGCCGCAAGTGGTGGTCGTCGGGCGCCATGAGCCCGGCCTGCGAGATCCTCATCGTGATGGGCGTGACCGACCCGGACGCCCCGCCGTACCGCCGGCAGAGCATGGTGCTCGTGCCGAAGGACACGCCCGGCGTCACGATCAAGCGCGGCCTGACCGTCTTCGGGTACGACGACGGCACCCACGGCGGCCACGCCGAGATCGACTTCGAGGACGTCCGCGTCCCCGTGGCCGGCGTCCTGCTAGGCGAGGGCGAGGGATTCCGCATCGCGCAGGAGCGACTGGGCCCTGGGCGGATCCACCACTGCATGCGCGCCATCGGCATGGCCGAGCGGGCGCTGGAGCTCATGTGCGAGCGGGTCGTGTCCCGGACCGCCTTCGGCGGTCCGATCGCCGACCAGGGCGTCGTGCAGGACTGGATCGCCGAGGCGCGCATCCGGATCGAGCAGGCCCGCCTGCTGGTCCTCAAGACCGCCTGGCTGATGGACACCGTCGGCAACAAGGGTGCCCGCGTGGAGATCTCGGCGATCAAGGCGACGGTGCCGGAGATGGCGAGCTGGGTGATCGACCGGGCGATCCAGGCGCACGGCGGCGCCGGCGTCTCGCAGGACTACCCGCTCGCGGACCTGTGGGCCGGAGTGCGCACCCTGCACCTGGCGGACGGTCCCGACGAGGTTCACAAGCGGTCGATCGCCCGCCGCGAGCTGGCCCCCTACCGGGGGAGATGATGGCCTCCGGCGACGACCGCCCGCTGCCGGAGCGGCTGCTGGCGGTGGCCACCCGGCTGTTCGCCGAGAACGGCTACGAAGGCACCTCCGTGCAGGAGATCGTCGCGGCCGCCGGGGTGACCAAGGGGGCGATGTACCACTATTTCGCCGCCAAGGACGACCTCCTGTACGAGATCTACCACCGGCTGCTGGCGCTGCAGACGGAGCGGTTGCAGCGGTTCGCGAGCACTCGGGGGCCGGCCGAGGAGCGGCTGCGCGCCGCCGCCGTCGACGTGATCGAGACGAGCCTCGCCCACCTGGACGAGGTGACCGTCTTCTTCCGCTCCATGCACCTGCTGCCGGCCGAGAAGCAGAAGGCGGTGCGCGCGGAGCGGCGCCGCTACCACGAATGCGTCCGCGCGCTGGTCGAGGAAGGCCAGCGGGAGGGGACGTTCCAGGCCGGGGTCCCGGCGGACCTGGCCGTCAACTTCTTCTTCGGCGCGGTCCACCAGATCAGCACGTGGTGGCACCCCGACGGGCCGCTCGACGCCGTGGCCCTGGGCGACTACTACGTGGGCCTCTTCCTCGACGGGCTGCGGACCGGGAGCGGCGTGTCCGAAAGCCGATGAATCTTTCGCCGCCACCGCGGTAGATGGAGGACATGCGGAAACTCTCATTGGACGCGGTGAGCCGGGAACAGCTCGAACGTGCCGGCGCAGGGGCGGCCGGCCGGAGCGCCACGACCGTGTACGGAGGCCATGAGCACGCGCTGAGGCAGACCGTCGTCGCGCTCACGGCCGGTTCGACGATGGACGAGCACGCGAGCCCGGGGGAGGCGACGGTGCACGTGCTGCGCGGCCGGGTACGGCTCGTCGCCGGGGGCGACCACTGGGAGGGCCGGACGGGTGACCTGATCGCCGTGCCCGACGCCCGGCACAGCCTCGAGGCGCTCGAGGACTCGGCCGTCCTCCTCACCGTGGTCAAGCTGCCGAACGGGACCTGAGCCTCTCTGCGCGGTCGATTCGAACCGGGGCCGTCCGCCCGGGTACGGACACCCGTCAGTCACCGGCGCGCGGAGAGGGAGACCTCCGGTTGAACGTGCGCCGGTACTGGCCTGGGGACACTCCGACCAGGCGGGTGAAGTGGTGGCGCAGATTCGCCTCCGCGCCCAGGCCGCTGCGCTCGGCGACGCGGCTCAAGGGCTCGGACGTGGACTCGAGCAGTTCACGTGCCCTCTGCACACGCTGGGCCAGCAGCCACCGCAGCGGTGATGTCCCCGTCGCCGCGTGGAAGCGGCGGATGAGCGTACGGGGGGTGACGTGCTGCCGGCGTGCCAGGTCGGCGATGGTGAGGGGCTTGTCGAGGTGCTCGGCGGCCCAGTGGAGCAACGGGGCCAGGCCGTCGTCGTCCTGCCGGGCCAGGGGGGTCTCCACATATTGGGCCTGGCCGCCCGCGCGATGCGGGGGCACCACGAGCCGCCGGGCGAGCAGGTTGGCGATCCGGGCGCCGAAGTCCAGACGGACCAGGTGCAGGCAGAGGTCGATGCCCGCGGCGGTGCCGGCGCTGGTCAGCACGTCGCCGTCGTCGACGTAGAGGACGCCGGGATCGACGGTGACCTTCGGGAATCGCTTCGCCAGAAGGTCGGCGTACATCCAGTGGACGGTGGCGCGCCGGCCGTCGAGCAGCCCGGCGGCGGCGAGAACGAACGCGCCCGAGCAGAGCGACACGACACGCGCTCCGGACCGGTGGGCCGCACGGACCGCCTCCACCAGGTCGGGAGGCTGGGCGTCATGGACGTCGGCGCAGGCCGGCACGATCACGGTATCGGCGTCGGCCAGCCGATCCAGGCCGTGCGTCGTGCCCGCCACGAAGCCGGCCCCGAGCGTGGTGCGGCCCGGCTCGGCGGCGCATATCCGGAAGTCGTAGAGCCAGGGGTCGGCCAGATCGGGGCGGGCGCGCCCGAACACCTCACACGGGATGGCGGCCTCGAAGATCGGCACATCCTCGGTGACGGCCAACGCCACGGTTCTAGCGGCCATGTCACTATTTTAGCGGTTATCGTCATTCTTGCCACTGGCCCTGACGGCCCGGTCATCGGGAGCCTGTGATGTATGACCGAATCCGCGAACATCCGGCGGCGGGCGGGCGCCGTACTGGCGGTCGTGTGCGCGGCCCAGTTCCTCACGATCCTGGACCTGTGGGTGGCGAACATCGCGCTTCCGGTACTGCGGTGCGACTTCTCCCCGGCGACGCTGCCGGAGGTCTCCTGGATCCTGGACGCCTACGCCATCGTGGTCACGGCTCTGCTCGTCCCGGCCGGGCGCGCGGCCGACATCGTCGGCCGCCGCGCGGGTTTCCTGGCCGGTCTGATCCTCTTCGGCATCGCGTCGCTCGGCTGCGCGCTGGCCCCGACACTGCCGACCCTGATCGCCTTCCGGGCGCTGCAGGCGACCGGTGCCGCCGTGCTCATGCCCACCTCGCTCGGGCTCGCGCTGTCGGCGTTCCCCGAGCACCGGCGGGGCACGGCGGTGGGGATATGGGCCGCCGTGGGAGCGGCGGCGGCCGGCGGCGGTCCGGTGCTCGGCGGGCTGCTCGTCGAGTGGGACTGGCGCTGGATCTTCCTCATCAACGTTCCCCTCGTCCTCGCCACCCTGGCGGCAGGCGTCGTCGTCCTGCCCCGTAGCGGCGGTCGGGGAACCGGCCGGCACGTCGACCCGTGGGGAATGCTCCTGGCCCTCGGGGCCATCGGCCTCGTCTGCACGGCGCTGACCGAGATCCAGGATTGGCCCGCGGCGTGGACCTGGACGATGCTGACGACGGGGCTCGTTCTGGCAGCGGCGTTCGTCGCGCACATCCTTCGCCATCCCGATCCCGTGGTGAAGCCACGGCTGTTCTCCGTACGGGCGTTCAGCGCCGGCGCCGCCGGACTGGTCACGTACTACGTGGGCTTCGCCGCGATGCTCCTCGGCACCACTCTGCTGCTGACCGAGCAGTGGCACTTCTCGGTCGTCCGGGCCGCGCTCGGCATCGCACCCGGACCGCTCGCGGCCGGCGTCGTGTCGCCCTTCTCCGGCCGGCTGTCGGCGCGTTTCGGGAAGCGGAACACCATCCTGGCGGGCGCGCTCCTGTTCGCGATGGCCGGGGCCTGGCCGCTGCTCACCGCCGAGGCGGCCCCCGCCTACCGGGGTGTGGTCCTGCCCGGCATGCTGCTCTGGGGTCTGGCGAACGCGCTCATCCAGCCGTCGTTGTTCGCCTGCGCCGACACGGTCCCGCGTGCCGATCTGGCGTCGGGATCCGCGGTGCTGTCCATGGCGCGCCAGCTGGGCTCCGCCCTTGGCGTGGCCGTGCTCGTCGCTGTGCTCGGCGCGGACCGGACGACCGGCATGGCCGGTTTCCACCGCGCCTGGCTCGTGGTCCTCATCACCGCCGGCCTGACCGGCTTCGCCGCGCTCGGTGTCGCCGGGCGGCGGGCCGACGGCGCCGTGCTCGCGGAACTCGAGCGAGAGGCCGGCCGAGCGATCCAGGAAGCCGATCGTTGAGACAGCAAACGTTTTCTATGTTGGAAAATGTGCGAAATATGTTCATACGCCTTCCTTATTGACAGTTTGCGTGTATTTGGGCATTAATTATCGCCATCTGAACCGGGTGCCTCCGGGAGCGGCAGGCGTGACCAGGGAGTTGGCGTCATGAGGGCGGACTCAGATACGGGCTCGACCATGCCCGGCGTCGGACTCACGAGACGCGCGCTGCTGGCCGGCGCGATCGCCACGGGAGCCGGCGCCGCCGGGATCGCGACGGCGAGGACGGCCACGGCCGAGGAAACGGATCCCCCCGGACGGTCGTGGTCCGTGATCTCACCGGGTGGGCGACTACACGCCCGGCTGGCGTGGGGACCGGCCGGCCTGACCTGGGCGGTGAACCTGCACAGGCGGCCCGTGCTGCTGCCGTCGACGCTCGGGCTGCGGCTGGACTCGGGCGCCGTGCTCGGGCCCGGCGCGACGCTCACCGGATTCCGCCGCGACCGGATCCACGGGCACTGGACGCCGGCGTACGGGCGGCGGGAACGGCTCACCGAGGAATGCGCCGAACTCCAGGTCGACCTGGTCGATCCGGCGACGAACACGGCGTTCAGCGTCATCCTGCGCGCCTACGACGACGGCGTCGCGCTGCGCTACCTCCTGCGGAACGCTCCTGGAGACGCCGTCACCATCGCCGCCGAACAGACCCGCTTCCGCTTCCCCACCGGAGCCGTGCTGTGGGCGAGCCGCGACGAGTCGGACTACAGCGCGGTGTCCCCGGGCGCGATCCCGGTCTCGAGCAACGGAGCCGGTGACAACGGTTCCCTCGCCGACATCCCCGTCACCGTGCGACTGGCCGACGGCGGCACCGCGTGCATCGCCGAGTCGGCGCGCGAACACTACCCGCGGCTGCTGCTCGCCTCGGTGCCGGACGACGCCGACACCGTCGTGTCGTACCTGGCCACCTCCGCGCAGCGCGGCGGCGGGCCGATCCAGTCGTCGTTCTCGGTCGCCACGCCGTTCGCCACCCCGTGGCGGACCCTCATCGTGGGCGGCAGCGCCGCCGACCTGGTCGACCGCGGCGACCTGGTGACCACCCTCGCGCGGCCCAGCGTGCTGGCCGACACGTCCTGGATCAAACCCGGCAAGGCGTTCCGCTGCAACCTCACCACGGCCGAAGGGCTGGCCGGCGTGGACTTCGCCGCGGCACGAGGCCTGCAGTACGTCGAGTTCGACGCCGGCTGGTACGGCCCGGAGAACAGCCCGAGCTCGGACGCGACCAAGCCCATACCCGCACTGGACCTCGGGCAGATCATCGAGTACGGCCGCAGCCACGGCATCGGCGTGATCCTCTACGTCAACCGCATCGCGGCCGAGCGCCAACTCGACCAGATCGCGCCGCTCTACCAACAGTGGGGCGTGGCCGGCGTGAAGTTCGGGTTCCTCCTCGAGGGCACGCAGGAGCAGAACGACTGGATCCTCAACTCCATCCGGACGTTCGGCGAGCACAAGCTGCTGGTCAACACCCACGACGACCTGCGGCCGGCCGGCCTGGAGCGCACGCTGCCCAACTACATCACGATGGAAGGCGTCCGCGGCAACGAGCACTTCCCGACCGCCACCCACAACGTGACGCTGCCGTTCACCCGGAACGTGGCCGGCCCGATGGACTACACGATCTGCTACGCCCAGTCGCGCGACCAGACGACCAACGCCCACCAGCTGGCCATGGCGGCCGTCTACTACAGCGCGCTGGAGTGGATCTACTGGTACGCCAAGCCGAGCCAGTTCGCCACCGGGTATCCGGAGCTGTCGTGGTTCGACGCGGTCCCCACCACCTGGCAGGAGAGCCGGGCCCTCAGCGGTGAGATCGGCGAGCACGTCGTCGTCGCCCGCCGGAACGGCGGCACCTGGTTCCTGGGCGCCATGACGAACGAACAGGCCCGCACCATCGAGGTCGGCACCGACTTCCTGGAGCACGGCGAATGGCAGGCGCACGTGTACGCCGACGGCGCGCCTGGGAGCGCTCCCCACGGCACGCCGGTGGTGCTGTCGGAGCGCACCGTCCGAGCCGGCGACACGCTGCGGCTCGACCTCGCGCCATCGGGCGGGCAGGCCATCCGCTTCGAACGCCGCTGACCGCCCCCTCGCCGTAGGCGACACCGGTCCGGGCGCCCCAGGCCCGGACCGCCATCCCGTCCCATCTCGAAGGAGTTCAACGTGCGCGGACTCATCCCCCGCGTCGTGGCGGTGCTGCTCGCCATGACGACCACGCTGGCCGGCGCGGCCGGCGCGTCCGCCGAGAACGGCGACGACCCGCCCGGCCGGCCGGCGGCGCCGGGCACGGTCGCCATCGTGCCGGGCGCCGCCTGGAACGACCAGAACGGCGAACTGGCGCAGCTGCACGGCGCCGGCATCCTCAAGGTCGGCCACACCTACTACGCGTTCGGCGAGGACAAGGTGGCGGGCAGCGCGTTCACCGCCGTGGCCTGTTACTCCTCCACCGACCTGGTGTCCTGGACCCGGCACGCCGACGCGCTGTCCCGGCAGGCGAGCGGCGATCTGGGCCCGAACCGCGTGGTCGAGCGGCCGAAGGTCATCTACAACGCGACCACGCATCAGTACGTGATGTACATGCACATCGACTCGCCCAACTACGGCGACGCCCGGGCCGGGGTCGCGACGAGCGCCACGCCGTGCGGGCCGTACGACTATCGGGGGAGTTCCCGCCCGCTCGGCCAGCTCAGCCGGGACCTCGGCCTGTTCCAGGACGACGACGGCACCGCCTACCTGCTGTCGGAGGACCGCAACAACGGCCTGCGCGTCGACAAGCTGTCCGCCGACTACCTGTCGGTGGAGTCACCGGCGGCCGTGCTGCCCGACCGGGAGTCGCCGGCCATGGTGAAGGTCGACGGCACCTACTACCTGTTCGGGTCGAAGCTGACCGGGTGGAACACCAACGACAACGACTACGCCACGGCCGCCTCGCCGAGCGGCCCGTGGTCCGACTGGAAGCCGTTCGCGCCGGCCGGCAGCAAGACCTTCAACTCGCAGACCAGCTTCGTCCTGCCGGTCAAGGGGCGGCACGGCACCAGTTACGTCTTCATGGGCGACCGCTGGTACGCCAGCCATCTGCACGACTCGGCGCCGATCTGGCTGCCGATGTCGATCGGCGGCGGGAAGGCGTCGCTGAACTGGCAGTCCTCCTGGCGCCTCGACGTCGCCGACGGCACCTGGGAGCCCCAGCGTACGGACACCGTCTATGACGCCGCCGCCGACGGCACCGTCTCCAACGGAGCCCAGGTGGTCACCTGCTCGGCCTGCACGGGCGGTACGGCGGTGGGCGGAATCGGCGTCGGCGGCGGCCAGACCTCCTACACCTACGACGACGTCGATCCGGCGCTGCACTACAGCGGCGCGTGGACCCACGCCGCCAACCAGGGGTGGACCGACGGCGACTACGGCAACAACGAGTCCTTCAGCGTCCAGGCCGGCGACAGCGTCACGGTCGGGTTCAAGGGCACGGCGGTGCGTTGGATCGGCCCGAAGAACACCAACGGCGGCATCGCCGACGTCTACCTCGACGACGCGAAGGTCGCCACGGTGGACACCTACGTCGCCGGCGGCAAGAGCTTCCAGCAGGCCCTGTACGCCAAGTCCGGGCTCGCCGACGGCGATCACACCCTGAAGATCGTGGTCACCGGCCAGAAGAACGCGGCCTCCACCGCCGCGACGGTGGTCGTCGACGCCATCGACCTGCCGAGCGGGAACGCTCCGCCTCCCGCGGGCGTGCTGCGGATCGACCACGTCGTCGCGCCCAGGTACGGGGACTACACGATCAAGATCGCCTACGTGGACCCCGACCCGGGCAACCGGTACGCGTACCTGACGGTTAACGACGACGCGCCCATCAAGCTGGCCTTCCCCACCACCGGGACCAACACGACCAACATCGCGGTCGCCCGCGTGCGTCTCAAGCCGGGGAGCGGCGGCAACGTCCTGCGCTTCTCGAACGACGACGGCGCGGCACCGCTGATCGACACCGTCGCGGTGCCGCAGCCACAGCCCGTCGGCTGAGCGGCCCGAGCAGAGCTCTCCAGGTGACGGCCCGCCCTCCTCACGCACCCCAGGCGTCGAGGAGGGCGTGGCCGCTTCCGAGCGCCGCCCCCGGGTGCCCCGCGACATTCAGGCGTTATGTCAGGTCCCGCCCCGGTCGCCGCTCGCGTTCGCGTCAGCACAAGGTGCTGGCTGCTCGCACTTCGCCGAGTGCTCGCCGTGCGACTTCGCTGAAGTCGTCGCCGCCGGCCGGGTCGCTCCAGCGCTCATAGGCGATCTTCATGGCGAGCGCGCCCAGCTCCGCGGCCACGCACGACGCCAGGTCGGGAACGCCGCGCCGCTTGAGCGCGTCGGTCATTGCCGCGGTGAGCGCGAGGCCCTTCAGCGCTTCGCGCTCTCGCAGCTCCGGGCTGGCGGCGATCACTGCATGCCTGAGAGCGCTGAATTCGCGGCGAGCGGGCGTGAAGGCCTCCCTCCCGACCGCGTCCATGGCGTGAGCCACCGCTTCGAGCGGGGTGGCGGTCGCCGGCGCTGCGGCGATCGCCTCGACGAGCAGTCTGTTCATCGCGTCGTGGCCGAAGAGCACTTCCCGCTTGTCCTGGAAGTGCCGGAAGAAGGTGCTCTTCGTCAGCCCCGCGCGCTGCGCGATGTCGATCACCGTCGTGTTCTCGTAGCCCCGCTCCGCGAACAGTTCGAGGGCGGCCAGGGCCAGCCGCTCTGATGCGTTCGGTTGCCAGCGAGCCATGGGAAGAGTGTACGGCACTTGGTCCCGTCACTCTGTTATGGTGATGGCACCAAGTCCCATCACCTTGCCTGCTGGAGGTCCCCCATGAGCCGAGCCGTCATCTATGAGACGTTCGGAGGCCCCGACGTACTCGAGTTGCGAGAGGTTCCGGAGCCGCACGCCGGCCCGGGTGAGGTTCGCGTCCGCGTGACGGCCGCCGGGCTGAATCCGATGGACTGGATCATCTCCTCGCGGCCCGAGGCGGCGGCGCAGTTCGGCATCACCGTGCCGTCCGGCTTCGGATACGACTTCGCCGGCGTTGTCGACGAGGTCGGCGACGGCGCCACGGGTTTCGCCGTGGGCGACCGCGTCCACGGCGGCGCGCTGGGGAGAGCCGTCGCCGACTTCGTGGTGGTCAAGACGCCCGCCGAGGCGTCCGAGGCGCTCTTCCATACGCCGGATGGCATCAGCGACGAGGTGGCGAGCACGCTACCGGTGGCTGGCCTCACCGCCGCCGCCGCTCTGGCAGCGATCGACCTGCGGTCCGGCGACACCGTCCTGATCGGCGGCGCCGCCGGCGGCGTAGGCGTGTTCGCCGTACAGCTGGCGAAGCTCGCCGGCGCCACCGTGATCGGCACAGCCTCGGAGGGCACCTTCGAGTTCCTGCGGCAGCTCGGTGCCGAGCCCGTGGCGTACGGCCCCGGGCTGGCGGACCGGGTACGGCCACTGGCTTCCGACGGAGTGACCGCGGCGACGGACCTGTTCGGCGCGGAGACGGCCGAGACCGCGCTGGCGCTCGGAGTACCGCCCGAGCGGATCTCCACGATCGCCGTGGGCCCCAACCCTCCCGGCGGCGTGCGCGCCACCGGCGGCATCGACGCAGGGCCGGACGCCATGGAACGGATCACCGATGCGATCCTCGCCGGCAAGCTCACCGTGCCCATCGCCGCGACCTTTCCGATCGAGCAGATCCGCGACGCCGTCACGCTGCAGTCCGGACGTCACGTCCACGGCAAGATCGTGGTCACGCTGTGACCGCGCCCCGGTGAATGAAGTGCGAGCGCTCAGTGGGCGAGAGGCGCCAGTTCAGTCGAGGATCGCGGTGGCTTCGATCTCGACGAGATGGTCGGGAGCGTCGAGTGCCGCAACACCCAGAAGTGTGGCCGGCGGCACCGGGGTGACCTCCAGCCGCGCGGCCGCCCGGGAGATCCCCTCCAGGAGGGCGGGCATCTTGTCGGGGGTCCAGTCGACGACATAGAAGGTCAGTTTCGCAACGTCGTCGAAGGATCCGCCGACCTCGGCGAGGGCGGTGGCGATGTTGAGGTAGCACTGCTCGACCTGGGAGGTGAGGTCGCCTTCGCCGACCGTGACCCCCTCGGCGTCCCAGGCGACCTGTCCGGCGATGAAGACCAACCTGGAGCCGGATGCGATCGACACCTGCCGGTAGACATCGATCTTGGGCAATCCGTCGGGGTTCACCAGAGTGATGGCCATGCTGCCTGCCTCCTGTCATGAGGGCCCGTGGGCCCGCGTCCATCCGATCAAGACATCGGTGGTCTCTTGTGGTTACTCAGGAACCGTAGGAGAGTGGACGCTGACATGGAAGAACGCACTTTTCAGTGACTGGGGAACCTGATGGTGACCACACAGCTCAAGGGCGCCTCGGCCGACGACGCCGACCTGAGGCGCGCTGACTCCCTAGCGCGGGAGATCTTCTCGGACGTCGCCAACAAGTGGGCGTTCCTGATCATCGAGATGCTCGGTGAAGGCACCCTGCGCTTCAGCGAGTTGCGGAACGAGGTCGAGGGAATCAGCCACAAGATGCTCACCCAGAACCTGCGCATGCTGGAGCGCAACGGGCTGGTCGAGCGGACGGTGCACCCCACCGTGCCGCCGCGGGTCGAGTACACCCTCACCGAGCCCGGGCGAGCCCTCCGGGCGACGGTCGATGGAATGTGCGTCTGGACCCACCGATACCTTGGCCACATCGAGACCGCTCGCCGCCGCTTCGACACCTGACGACCAGAGCACTCCTGCGCGCAGGACCGTACCGGCGATGCGCGCTGTCAGTCGCTATCGGTAGAACTGCTGCGTGCAGCACCCCTGCTGGGAGCCGCGCCGACCCAGCGGTGATAGGCGTCCATGTCGACGTTGCTGCCGCACACGATGGTGACCACGTGTCGGCCGGCGAAGCGGTCGGGGTCTTCGAGGATCGCCGCGATGCCGAGCGCGGCCGACGGTTCGACGACGAGGCCGGCGTGGTCGAGGAGCATCCGCATACCGGCGATGATCGACGCCTCTTGGACCAGGACGGCGTCGTCGGCGACCAGGAGGAGGTCGTCCAGGACGGCCGGGATGGGACGCCGGCCGGCGACGCCGTCGGCGATCGTGTTGGTCGAGTCGGTGGTGACGACGCGCCGCTGGTGCCAGGAGTGTGTCATCGCCGGTGCGCCCAGCGGCTGGACGCCGATCACATCGACGTCGGGCGCCAAGGCCTTGACCACGTGACCCACACCGGTGGCCAGCGCCCCGCCGCCCAGAGCGATCAGGACGGCGTCGAACGACGGCTCGGTGTCCACCAGTTCCAGGCCGATGGTCGCCGCGCCCTCGCAGGTCTCGATGTCCAGGCTGTCTTCGACCAGCCGGATGCCATCGCGGCGCGCGATGGCCGCCGCCCGCTCGCGAGCCATGTCGAAGTCGCCGTCCACCAGCTCCAACCTGGCGTCCAACGCGCGGATGCGATCGAGCTTGGCCGCGGGCGCGAAGCGGGATGCCACGACGGTGACGTCCAGCCCACGGCCGCGACCGGACCAGGCGAGGGCTTGGCCGAGGTTGCCTGCGCTGGCGCACACCACGGCTCGCGAGCCGTTGTCGGCGAGCAGGCTCGCGACCAGCTCGGTTCCGCGGGCCTTGAAGCTGCGGACCGGGTTCGCCGTTTCGAGTTTGATGCTCACCGCGCACCCGAGTTCGGGCTCCAGCGCCTCACAGCGGTACAGCGGAGTGTCGAGAAAAACCGGGTCGATCATCTGGCGAGCCGCCCGGATCCGGGCGGTGTCGAGGCGCGTCTCCTGCACGACACAGCAGCCTAGGGGTCACAGCCACCCGTTGAGGCGAACGGGCGAGGCTATTCCGGCGCTGGTTTCCTGCTCGACGGGCGCCGTTGAGGTTGCTGGAAGCGCCAGAAGCCCTCGGTGGGGTGGTCCCCGACGGGTCTACAGGTCGGCCGGGTCCCTGCGCAGCGTCACCTCGCGCCCGGACGCGGTGCGCACGGTGACCGCGCGCACGCCCGGCCGACCGGGCACGATCGCCAGCGGCAGCCGGTCGAAGGTCTCGGCACCGATGTGCTCCCGCAGTTCCCCGGCGTCAGCGCCGATCTCCAGCCGGGTCACGGCCACCCCGCGCTCACCGTGCTCCGCCGCCCCACGATCCGGGTTGGTGGCCGGGTCCTCCCGGTAGAACCAGTTCGGTAGCCCCCGGCGCCAGCACGTGTCGAGCGCGCGGCCGGGGCCGGGCGCGGTGGTGATGATGCGCTGGGTGCCGTCGGGCTGGACACGCCCCGGAAGCCGCGCCACCTCGCCGCCGAGCCGCTGCGCGACCGCGGCCAGCTCCTCAAGGGTGTCGGCGCGCAGGCTCCAGAACATCCACCGGTCGCCGTCCGCGACGGCCCGGTCGAACCAGGCGAGCCTCGCATCCTGCTCGGCTGCGGGGGCCGTCACCGCCTCGACCTCCAGGTAGACGTCCCCGCCGAGCGGGAAGATCGTGTTCGCGATGCCGCCGGCGAAGACGCCACCGTCGTAGTGGGCGAGTCCGGTTTCCTCCTGCACCCGGTGGACGCCGTCGCCCAACTCGCGGACGCCCAGGCAGAGGTGATCAAGATGAAACATGTCGATCCTTTCCGGGTTCACCACGTCACGGGGAGTTCGTGCACCGGTAGACGGTCATGTCTTGCTTGAACTTGATCCCGTTCAGCGGAACCGCGAGCCGCAGCGTCGGTCGGGTTGTCCATGGTGATGAACGACTTCGCCCGGCTGGGATGGGCCTTGATCCCCGGCGACTGCGCCGGATACCCGTCCCGGGTCGAGTCGGAGCTGACGCGCGGATCGGCCAGCAGCGCGCGGACGTCCGCATACCGTGTGAACAGCCACGGCTCGGCGCCGTCCCAGATCCGCACCTTGGACACCGGCTCCTCTCGCAGCCTGCGATCGAGCTCGGGTGGCGGGTCGAACGGGCAACGGCCTCGGACCATCGGGTACTGGGGCACGTCGGGCTGAACCTCCGGCATCGCAGGCCGACTACAGAAAGTCGCCGAACAGTTGTTCAGAAACTTACCGAACAAACGTTAGTAATCTTGGGACAACTTGTCCACCCTCCCGATCGGGAGCAGGCGCCGTGGTTCAGGCGAAGACGAGCGAAACGAACTCGTCGACGAACGACAGCACCGAGTCTGCATTGGTGTGCTTGGCGGAGTTCTGGAAGAGGGCCACACGACCGTGCGCGCCGACGAACGCGATCACGGCAGCTCGCTCCGCGGGCACCCGGAGCGCGACCCCAGCCTCGGCGCAGCGCGTGAAGCCGGCGACGAGCAGGTCGATCACGTCGACCAGTGGCCCGGCCTGCCGAACGCCGGGTGCGGTCCGGGGAGGCCCGTTGGCCGTCATCAGCCGGTAGTGCCCTGGGTTGTCCATCGCGAACCGGCAGGAGGCATGGAGCATCGCCCGCACGCGGCCCACCACGTCGCCAGAGTCCACGCGATCCTCGGCTGCCTCCATCGCGGTGTGCAGCCGGGCGAACTCGTGGTCGGTGAGGCCCGCGACGAGCGCGGCACGATCGGTGAAGTGCTGGTAGATGCTGGCCGGCGCGATACCGGCGGCGCGGGCGACGCCACGGATGGTCAGCCCGTCCTCCCCGTCGAGCTCGGACAGCAACCGGCTGGCCGCGGCGAGGATCTCCCCGCGCAGCCGCTCACCTTCCCCCCAACGGTTGCGCGTGCGCGGAGCGCTGACCTGGACCTCTTTCGACACCTACCTATTCTTATCACCCGGCCACCCCGCCACCCGGCCACGCCGGACACGCCGCACAGCTACGCGCCCTCGTGCCGGTCTGACACTTCCACCTGTGCACGGCAATCTCACGTCGGGGCAGTTCCGGGACTGTTGACCATCTTGGGTGTCGAGGACTCGGAACAGTCGGTACATAGCGCGGGCGACCCAGCGAATGGCTTCAGTGATGCGACGGCCGGTCAGGCACAGGACCTCAAAGGCGATCTTGGAACGACCCTGCGTCGCCGGCCGGCACGGTCGACTCCGTCGTTGAAAGCCTCGCTGCGGATCGTCCTACGACCGGCCGATCCGCTGCCGGGACATATCGTCACTAGTCCATCGGCGCCGCAGGTCGCCGGTCGGTCTATTCGGCGACGGCGCGCTCGCATCGATCTCGTCCGACTCGCCATAGGAACGCCCGTACTTTTCAGAGCCCGCGGAATCGTAGTGAGAGTCGGCGCATCGGATCAGTCTTTCGGCAGGCCGATCCGAAGGGCGTGACCAGCATGGACTTCTCCCGAGCGTACGAGATTCCCCGCAGGTTCGATCTTAAGATGTTCGCTTACGCGGAGAACGTCTATCTCGTCCGTAATCTGGTTGATCAAGCCGTTGACACGTGGCGCCTTTCCGAGAACGTCAGATTCACCGGACGGCTCGTCCTCACGGAGCTGGTCACCAACGCGGTACGGCTCTACGAGGGCAAGGAAATTCACGTGTGGGTCTCCAGCCAATCAGGCCGGCATCTTCTGGAGTTGGCCGTTTGGGACCCCGACCCCGACAACCTCCCCAGGATCCTGCCGCCGACCGAGTACGGCGAGTCCGGCCGCGGCCTCGCGCTCGCGTGGGAGCTGTCCGACCAGCGGCTCGGCTGGTACCGGTCGACGACGGCCTGCGGAAAGGTGGTCTGGGCGCGGGTCGGGCCGTAGGCGAGGAGGGTCGAGGCGACAGAGCCTCTTCCTGATGTCTGGAGCCGTCTAGAGCGATGCCTGTATGGGGCAGTTTTCGGGAATCGACCGCACTGAGTATTCGACGTATCTACCCTCCGTAGTAGCCGCTCGCGCCGGATACGTAGGGAGGGCCAATGCCGGTCGCCCGAGCTCCGCTTAACCCGAAGACCTCTGTCTGGCACATGCTGGCCTACCTGCTCAGGTGGGAACGCGAGAAGAACGGCCTCTCGCTGACGCAGTGGGGAAAGATCGCCAGCGCCGCACCGTCGACGGTCTCCAACGTCGAAGCGGGACGAAGAAAGATCGACGAGAGGCAAGCAAAGATCATCGATCGCCACTTCCGGACCGGCGGCCTCTTCGAACTGCTGCTCTGGTATGCCCAAAATGGCCACAACCCCGACTGGGCCCAATCGGTCACCGCGTACGAGACCATCGCCCAGATAATCCGGATCTACCAAGGTCAGATCATTCCAGGGCCGTTCCAGACCGAGGACTACGCGCGAGCTCTGCTGCTGGCCAGTAGCAATGTCGAGGACGTCGACGCGACCCTCAGGGCCAGGATGGAACGGCAGGCCGCGATCCTGGAAAGGCCGGATCCGCCCTACGTCTGGGCACTGCTGGACGAGAACGTCCTGGACGACTGCATCGGCGGCGTCGAGGTCATGCAGGCACAGCTCCGCCACCTGCTCGACCTGATGCAACGGCCGCACATCTCCATCCGCATCATCCCGCGCTCGACAGGTGCGCATATCGGCAAAGATGGCCCGTTCCGCATCATCAGTGTCGAATCTCGCGATATTGCCTACGCTGGAGCACGGCGAGGCGGTCGGCTGATCGAGATGTGCGGCGAGGTCGAACAGTTCAAACTGGACTTCGACCGAATCGGGCAGAAGGCAGCCTCCGAGGATGCCTCGCGCGTCCTGATCGAACGGCGATTGGAGGCCACCGAATGGCGATGCAGTGGCGCAAGAGCTCAGTCAGCACTGCCGTCGACGATGAGGCGTGCGTCGAGGTGGCGCCGCTGACCTCCCAGGAGGCGGCCGGCCTGACGGCGCAATTCACGACTGACGTCCCGCCTGTAGGCTGACCCCCTTCGCGATCTTGAGGGGGGATGGCGGATGGGCCGGGCCGCACGGCGATTCGGGCGTATGGCGCGCGTGTGGCTCGTCTCGGGCGCGGTCGTGGCGGCGATGGCGGCCACGGTCTCCTCCGACGCCGCGGCGCCCACGCCTTCCGGCCTCTCCCTTCCGAAGTACGTCGTGTCGGTGGCGACGGGCGGCCAGGACTGGGCCCAGGTGCTCAAGGGAAAGACCATCCGGGCGTTCGACGCGGTGCCGGCCCCGTCGCCGGGCGTCGGCCGGGCGACGGCGGTCGTGGCCGCCGTCGCGGATCGTACGTTCGTCCTGGTCGCCTTCGACCCCAAGTCTTGCGTCTCGCGGTTGTACCGCCTGCGCCTCACCGAACAGGGGCGCCCGGAGGTTCCGCAGCCGATCCCCGGCGGCCCGATCCACGCGGCCGTGGCGGGCCTGGCGGTCGGCCCGGACGACTCGAAGATCGCTTTCACGACGGCGTCGTGCGCCGACACGGTCGTACCCCGGGCCTCCGTGACGGTGTTGAACGTCGTCACCCGGGAGCGGCGCACTTGGTCGCTCGGCGCCCCTTCCGTCGTCGGCGACCTGACGTGGGGCTCCGACGGCCGTACGCTCGGCTACGCGCTCGGGGAGGGCGTCCCGGACCGGGCCGAGGGCTTCGCCCTGACGTCCGGGGCCGTGCGGTCCCTCGACACGACGGCGGGGGAGACGTCGTTGCTCGCCGGACGGATGGTGTTCCGGCCGACCGACGGCGTCCTGGAGTCGGCGATCCTGGATGGCGGTCTGCGCACGGGCACCGCTTTCGTCCGCGACACGCGGTCGGGGGCCCGGAAGTGGTTCTCGTTCGGCCACGGCCGTTCTCCCCGTCTGATCGAGGTGATCCCGGCCCACACCCTGGTCGCGGTGGCCACGCGCGGTGCCGGACGCCGGCATGAGTGCGGCGGCGACATCGACGCGTTCGGCCGGCTCATCGAAGGGCATTTCACCCCGCGTGTGCTGGACATGCACCTCGGGTGCAGCATGGCGTCGTGATGGGGGATCGGCTCACCCCTTGACCGTAACCGCTCACTTACCTGAGCATGGGGGTCGATCCGGAAGGCGGTGGCGTGATGACGATCCGGTCCGGTCCGGCCCCATCGGAGCTCCCTCTGTCAGCGCTGGAGTTCTGGGCGTTGCCCGTCGAGGAGCGGGAGGCGACGTTCGCGGCCCTGCGGGCGCGGGAGCATCCGGCGTTCTTCAGCGAGGTCGCGGTCCCGTTCGTACGGCCGGGCAAGGGCTTCTACGCGCTGGTCCGGCACGCGGACGTCGGCGAGGCGAGCCGCCACCCGGACGTCTTCAGCAGTGAGCCGAGCGCGACCAGCATCCCGGACTTCCCCGCGTACATGGAGCGGTTCTTCGGCTCGCTGATCAACTTGGACGACCCGCGGCACGCCAAGATCCGCCGCATCGTGTCCCGCGCCTTCACGCCGAAGATGCTCGCCAAGACCGAGGACGACATCCGGCGGCGCGCCGCGCGGATCGTCGACGAGCTGGTCGAGACCGGTCCGGGCGACTTCGTCTCCAAGGTCGCCGTCCGCCTGCCGGTCGAGGTCATCTGCGACATGCTCGGCATCCCCGAGAACTACCACGCCCAGGTGGTCCGGCGGACCAACGTGATCCTCGGCAACTCCGACCCGGAGTACACCGGCGCCACGCCGGGACCAGAGATGAGCCGGGTCGCCGCCGGCCGCGCGCTGCTCAAGATCATATGGGCTGCCCGCGACCTGCACCGGCTCGCAGCCCGCCTCGGGCGCGAGCGCATGAAGAACCCGACCGGTGACCTGACCTCGGCCCTGGTGACCGCCAACGTCGACGGCGAACGCCTGACGACCCGCGAGCTCGGGTCGTTCTTCCTGCTGCTCGTCGTCGCGGGCAACGAGACGACGCGGACGGCCCTGAGCCACGCGCTGAAGCTGTTCACCGACTTCCCCGACCAGCGGGCCCTGCTGCTGGAGGACTTCGAGGGCCGGATCGGCGGCGCCGTCGAGGAGATCGTGCGCTACTCCACGCCGGTGATCTTCATGCGGCGCAACCTCACCCGCGACCACGAGATGAACGGCCACACCTACAAGGCCGGCGACAAGGTGCTGCTGTTCTACAACTCCGCCAACCGTGACGAGACGGTGTTCGACCACCCGGACGTCTTCGACATCACCCGGGCCCCCAACCCGCACGTCGGCTTCGGCGGCCCAGGCCCCCACTTCTGCCTCGGCGCGAACCTGGCCCGCCGGGAGATCACCGTCATGCTCCGGGAGCTGTTCACCCGCCTGCCCGACATCCGCGCCGACGGCGAGCCCGACCGTCTGCTGTCCGGCTTCATCAACGGCTACAAGCGCCTGCCCTGCACCTTCACCGCCCCCTAGACACCGTCGAAGCGGGCTTGAGCGGCCCGGATGTCGGCATCGTGGTCGACGGCCCACCGGCCCAGCATGAGCAGCGGCTCGCGCAGGGATCGTCCGAGGTCGGTGAGGGCGTACTCCACCCTCGGCGGCCTGCCCGGGTGGACGGTCCGGCTGATCAGGCCGTCGCGTTCGAGCGTGCGCAGGGTGCGGGTGAGCACGCGGCGGCTGAGCCCCTGAATCGCCCGGTCCAGCTCGTTGAAGCCGTACGGTCGCGCGGCCAGGAGCGACAGCACCAGGACGCCCCACTTCTCGCCGACGCGGCGTAGCACCCCGGTCGCCGGGCACGCTTCGTGCTCCTCGACGGTCACGGGTGTGGGCAGGGCGACGGCGAGATCACCAGTGGACATGAAAGTGCCTTCTTTCGGGGGCCGTTCCGACCGACACAAGATCAGCGTACGGAATCGATCGGAACCAAGGAGCCTTGCCATGCTCGCCGTCTGCGGAGCCTCCGGAAACCTGGGCGGCCGCACTCTGCGGCACCTCGTGGAGCGCGTCGACGCCTCCCGGGTGGTCGCCCTGTCCCGTACGCCGGACCGGGTCCCCGAGGTCGGGGCGGAGACCCGCGTCGCCGACTTCTCCGACCCCGAGGGGCTCGTACGGGCGTTCGACGGAGTCGAACGGCTGCTGATCATCAGCCTTGACGCCATCACGGGCCGGGTGCCGAAGCACGCCAACGCGATCGACGCGGCGGCGAAGGCCGGGGTGGGACACGTCATTTACACCTCGGTGGCGCGCGCGGGCGAACCGGGGAACCCGGTGGGTGTCGTCCCAGATCATCGAGACACCGAACGTCTACTGGCCTCGTCCGGGCTCACGTTCACCGCACTGCGCTTCAACGTGTGGCCCGAGATGCTGACGTACCTCGGGATCGCGCAACGGGCGGTGGCGGCCGGGCGGCTGCCCGGCAACGCCGGTGACGGGCGAGTCGGCTACATCACCCGGGACGACAGCGCTGCCGTGGCCGCCGCGGTCCTGGCCGACGGCGGCTGTGAGGGGCAGCTCCTCGAGGTCACCGGACCGGCGGCCGTCAGAGAAGCGGACATCGCGGAGGCGCTGACCGAGGCGACCGGACGCCGCGTACGGCATGAGCCGGTGACGGACGAGGAGATGCCGACGCGTCTCACCGCGCTGGGGATGCCCGCACCACTCGCCGAGGCGTGGACGGAAGCGGGCATCGCGCGCCGGGAGGGCTGGTTCGACGTCATGACCCACGCGGCCGAACGGCTCACTGGCCGCAGGCCCACGTCGATCGCCGAGTTCTTCGCGGCCGAGCGCGCGACCCTGCTGGCCACGTGACCGTTGAGACGTCACGCGCGCCATCGTCGCGGAGTGACCCGCGCGATTCCCCTCCGCGGAGCACGGAAGGTGTGGCCGGCGCCGGGGCGGCGGCCACACCTTCTGTCCCGATCTATGGCAGCTTGACGTACCGGGCGAGGAAGTCGCGGGCCGGGCCGGCGTCCAGGCGGTAGTCGTAGTTGGTCGCCTTGCAGGAGTCGTCGTCCCCGCTGATGGTCGTGGCCACCAGGAGGTCGGAGTCACCGAGGAAGTTGGGGCCGCCGGAGTCGCCGTAGCAGGTGCCTCCGTCGCCCTCCTCCAGGTCGAGCTTCAGCCACACGCGGGTGAGGTCGTCAAAGGAGATCGACGTCCGGCTGCGCGTGTCGGTGTAGACCAGCTTCGTCTTGCGCGAAGCCGCCTTCTTCTGGTTGATCGACCCGTATCCGACCGGGGTGAACTTGGCGTCCTGAAGCGATCCGTCGACGCGCATCCGGGACAGCAGGCCCGCGGGCGGCAGCTTGGCCGGCTTGATGCCGGCGATCGGCTTGTCGAACACCACGACGGCGATGTCGTGGAGGTCGCCCTTGGGGTTGTACCGCTCGTCCGGGATGTAGCGGCCGGAGTAGACGGTCTCCCCCTGCTGGTAGTGGCTGGCGAAGGTGACGCGCGCGGTCCGCTGGTTCTTGTGACCGCAGTGCGCGGCGGTCACGAGGACCGTCGGGGAGACGAGCGTGCCGGTGCAGTAGGCCCAGGTGCCGTCGGGGTACGGCTTGTCGGCGAGGAGAGCGCCGACCGACGGGTGCTCGTTGCCGTCCGCAGATCCATTGGTGATCGCGAGGGCGGGAGAAGCGAGGCTAACCACGAAAGCAGCGCAAATAGCGATGGGGGCGGCAAAACGCATGAAGGAGACTTTAAGTGGATATCTCACGCTTTCGCAAAAGGATCAGGCAAAGATCTACCTAGGCATCTACCTGCGGATACGTGATCAGGGAAGTGATCGGAATTCGCCGGAAAGGGCCCTCGTGATCACATCGAAGATCGGAATGTGCCGCCCGGAGCGGTGAGGCGAACCGGGCTCGCGGCGGTGTCGCGAACCCGGAAATCCGCGCACTTACGAGAGGCCGATCCGGCGCGCGGTGCGGTCCCAGGCGGCGTCGTCACCGCTCGGCCGGTAGACGGTCAGCTCCTGCGTCCGGCGTACGAGCTCGCGCGGGTCGGCGGTCAGCCCGTGCGCGCGGGCCTGCGCCAGCGCGTTGCCGATCGCGGTCGCCTCCACCGGGCCGGCGACGACCGGCA
This sequence comes from Actinoallomurus sp. NPDC050550, assembly GCF_040655075.1. NCBI lineage: Bacteria > Bacillati > Actinomycetota > Actinomycetes > Streptosporangiales > Thermomonosporaceae > Actinoallomurus > Actinoallomurus sp. NPDC050550. The sequence continues at coordinate 55,934 of NZ_JBFAJC010000023.1, forward strand.
GGCCGCAGGCGTCCGCGGTCAGCTGGCACAGCAGCGTGTTGCGCGCCCCGCCGCCGACGACGTGCACGACCTCGACGGACCGCCCGGACAGGCGCGCCGCGTCCCGGATCGCGGCCCGGTGCCCGAGGGCGAGGCTCTCCAGGATGCAACGGACGATCTCGGCCCGTCCCTCCGGAGGCCGCTGGCCGGTCCGCGCGCAGTACGCGGCGATCCGCGCGGGCATGTCGCCCGGCGGGATGAACGCCTGGTCGCCCGGGTCGACGAGCGCGGCGAACGGTGGGGCGTCCGCGGCGGCGGCCAGCAGTTCGGGCAGCGACTCCTCGGCCCGCCAGGTCCGCAGCGACTCCTGCAGCAGCCACAACCCCATGACGTTGCGCAGGTAGCGGATGGTGCCGCCGACCCCGACCTCGTTGGTGAACCCGGCGACCCGGCTCTCCTCGGTCAGCACCGGCGCGTCGAGCTCGACGCCGGCGAGGGACCAGGTGCCGCAGGACACGTAGCCGAACCGGTCGTGCTCGGCGGGCACGGCCAGGACGGCGGAGGCCGTGTCGTGCGAGCCGACCGCGGTGACCGGCAGTGACTCCGGCAGCCCGGTCTCGGCCGCGACGTCCGGCCGCAGCGTGCCGATGACGTCGCCCGGCCGGCGCAGCGGCGGGAAGATCCCCGCCGGCAGCCCGAGCCGCTCGATGAAGGCGTACGCCCAGTCGCCCGTCCGCACGTCGTACAGCCCGGTCGTCGAGGCGTTGGTCTGCTCCGCGCCGACCTCGCCGGTCAGCCAGTACGCCAGCAGGTCCGGGATCATCAGCAGCGTGCGCGCCGCCTCCGGAACCGGTGCCGACAGCAGCTGGTACACCGTGTTGAACGGGAGGAACTGCAGCCCGCCGACGTCGTACAGCGTCTGCGCGCCCACCTCGGCGATCAGCTTGTCCATGACGCCGTCGGTGCGGCCGTCCCGGTAGTGGACGGGGTTGCCGAGGAGCCTGCCGGCCGGGTCGAGCAGTCCGTAGTCGACGGCCCAGGAGTCCACGCCGATCGAGGCGACGCCCTCGGCGGCCCGCAGTCCCTCGAGGACCTCCCCGTACAGCCCGAGGACGTCCCAGTGGAGGGTGCCCGCCGCGCGGACCGGGCGGTTCCGGAAGCGGTGCGCCTCACGCAACGTCAGCTCGTCGTCCCCGACGCGGGCGATCATGACGCGCCCGCTGGAGGCGCCCAGGTCCACGGCGGCGAACGAACGCGGGGGCATGGCTGCTTCTCCTCAGTCGATGATCACGATGGTGAGCCGGCGCGGCCCGTGCACACCCTCGACGCGGGACAGCTCGATGTCGCTGGTGGCCGAGGGGCCGGACACGAACGTCAGCGGCCGGTCGGGGGAGAGGCGTTCGAGGGCCTCGGGCACGTCCGCCGCGATCCGCGCCGCCTCGACCACGACGACGTGGTGGTCGGGGACGAGCGTGACCGCGCGGCGGCCCTGGCCGGGGCCGTGATCGAGCACGACCGTGCCGGTCTCGGCGATCGCGACCGCGCAGCCGGTGATCACGCCGTCCAGGGCGTCCAACTCGGCGATCGACACCGGCGGATCGTCCCGTACGGTGCTGGCCTCTGCGGTCCACGGCTCGGGGAGGCCGGCCGGGGCGAGGTAGCGGCCGTGCAGCGCGCCGAGGACGCCCGGCAGGTCGGCGCGGGCGATCCGGTGGACCTCGGCGCGGTAGTCGGCGGCGCGTTCGGCGAACAGGCCGACGACGTCGCCGTCGTGGTGGCGGCGGAGGTACGGCCTCGGGATCGCGTCGTACGCGGCGGCGTCCGGCGGCGCGTCGCCGAGCCGGCGCAGGATCTCCTCGCGGGCGTTCACGATCGTTTCTCCCACCAGTCGCGGAAGGTCTCGGTCGCGGGGACGGGGGCGTCACGGGTGTCGGTCCAGCGCGAGAGCGGGCCCGGCAGCCGCCGGATGCCGCCCTTGCGGCCGAGGGCCCGCCCGGCCGTGCCCGCCAGACGCTGCCCGAAGGCGAGCCGGGCGGGGGAGCGCAGCGTCCAGGCGGCGAACCGCATGGCCGCCCGCTCGGCGCGGCCGTGCACGGCACGCGACCGCAGGTGCACGAGCACCTCCGGGATGTCGATCGCGACCGGGCAGACCTCGTAGCAGGCGCCGCACAGCGTCGAGGCGTACGGCAGCGAGTCGTCCACCGGCGAGCCGCCGCCGCGCAGCTGCGGCGACAGGATCGCGCCGATCGGCCCGGGGTACGGCGACCCGTACGCGTGCCCGCCCGCCCGCTGGTAGACGGGGCACACGTTGAGGCAGGCCGAACAGCGGATGCAGCGCAGTGCCTGCCGGCCGACCTCGTCGTCGCGCGTGGCCGTCCGGCCGTTGTCGAGCAGCACCAGGTGGAAGGTCTGGCCCTCGGTCGCGCCCGACCAGATCGAGGTGTAGGGGTTCATCCGCTCGGCGGTCGACGAGCGCGGCAGTAGCTGGAGGAACACCTCCAGGTCCCGCCAGGCGGGCACGACCTTCTCGACACCCATCACCGAGATCAGCGTCTCGGGGAGGGTCAGGCACATCCGGCCGTTGCCCTCGGACTCGACCACGACGAGCGAGCCGGTCTCGGCCACCGCGAAGTTCACGCCCGACACGGCGACCTTCGCCGCCAGGAACCGCTCCCGCAGGTGGGAGCGGGCCGCATCGGCGAGCCGGGCGGGCTCGTCGGTGAGGTCGCCGGGCACGCCGGGCATCTCCCGGCGGAAGATCTCCCGGATCTCCGCGCGGTTGCGGTGGATCGCCGGGACGAGGATGTGGGACGGGCGGTCGTTCCCGAGCTGGACGATCAGCTCGGCCAGGTCCGTCTCGTGCGCGCGGATGCCCTCGGCGGCGAGCGCCTCGTTCAGGCCGATCTCCTGGGTGGCCATCGACTTGACCTTGACGACGTCGGTCTCGCCGGTGGCCTTGATCAGGTCCGTGATGATCCGGTTGGCCTCGGCGGCGTCCCGCGCCCAGTGCACCGTGCCGCCCCGGGCCGTCACCTGCTCCTCCAGGAGCCGCAGGTAGTGGCCGAGGTGCTCGATCGTGTGGTCCTTGATGCGCTTCCCCGCCTCCCGCAGCTCCGCCCAGTCCGGCAGTTCGGCCACGGCTGCGGCTCGCTTGGCGCGGATCGTGGTCGTGGCGTGCGCGAGGTTCCGGCGCAGCTGCGTGTCACGTACGGCGGCTCGCGCGGCGTCCGGGAAGGCGGGCATCCCGACGTACGTCGGCATCCGCGCGCCGGCCGGAGACGCGGGTCCGGCCGGAGAGGCGGGTCCGGCCGTCCGATCGTGCCTGGACATGGGTGCCCCCTGTTCGCCGGTGCGGTGATTCATTCCGTCGCCGCCAGGATCTCGGCCAGGTGCAGGGTCCGTACGCCGGTCCGGAGCCGGGACAGCAGGCCGCCGAGGTGGGCGAGGCAGGAGTTGTCCGCCGCGCACACCACCTCGGCCCCGGTCTGCCGGATCCGGGCGACCTTGTCCGCGCCCATCGCGGTCGACACGTCGGGGTTCTTCAGCGCGAAGGTGCCGCCGAAGCCGCAGCACTCGGCCGCGTCGGGCAGCTCGACGAGGTCGATGCCGCGCACCGCGCGCAGCAGCCGCAGCGGCCGGTCCCCGAGGCCGAGGGCGCGCAGGGAGTGGCAGGTCGGGTGGTAGGTGACGCGGTGCGGGAAGTACGCGCCGACGTCCTCGACGCCGAGCACGTCGATGAGCAGCTCGGACAGCTCGTGGACGCGCGGCGCGGTCCGACCGGCCTCCTCGGCCAGCGCGTCGTCCCCGACGGTGCGGGCCACCCGCGCGTGGTTCTCACGGATCATCCCCGCGCAGGACGCCGACGGGACGACGATCGCGTCGTACGGTTGGAACGTTTTAACGAAATCTCTGACCAGTGGTTCGCACTCTCGGTCGTACCCGGTGTTGTAGTGCATCTGACCGCAGCAGGTCTGCGCGGCGGGGAAGACGACCTCGTGCCCCAGCCGCTCGAACAGGGTCACGACCGCCTTGCCGGTGCCGGGGTACAGCGTGTCGTTGAAGCAGGTGACGAACAGGGCGACGCGCATGTCAGCGGCTCGATTCGCGGATGACGAGCTCGGGCTGGAACATGATCTGCTGGTGCGCGTGGCCCGCCGGGGCGTCGCACTCGTCCAGCAGGAGCTCGGTGGCGATCTTGCCGAGCTGGTAGGTCGGCTGGCGGATCGAGCTCAGCGGCACCGCCGCGGCCGAGGAGAACTCGATGTCGTCGTAGCCGATGAGGGCAACGTCCTCCGGCACCCGCACCCCCGCCTGCGACAGCGCGCGCAGCACGCCCAGCGCGAGCAGGTCGTTCGCGCAGAAGATCGCGTCCGGGAGGTCGCCGGCCAGGAGCTTCTCGGCGGCGAGCGCGCCGCCGCTCGCGTTCATCTCCGGCACGACCACGTCCTCCAGGGCGCGGGCGGGCAGCCCCGCCGTGCGCAGTGCGCGCCGGGCGCCCTTGCGCCGGTCCGCGCACTGCCGGATCGCCAGGGGGCCGGTGACGTACGCGAGCCGCCGCGCGCCCCGGTCGAGGAGGTGGGCGACGGCCAGGTCCCCGCCGGCGACGTCGTCGACGGACACCGAGCACACGTCCCCGGTCGCCGGATGGTCGACCAGGACGACGGCGACTCCGCGCTGCCGCAGCAGGTCCAGGCGGGAGAGATCCTCGTCGGTCGGCGTGATCAGGACGCCGCGGACCCGCTGCTCGGCGAGGACCCGCAGGTTGCGGCCCTCCCGCTCGGGCGACTCGCCGGAGTTGCACAGGATGACCGCGTGGTCCCGGTCGCTGACGACGTCCTCGACGCCGCGCGCGACCGCGACGAAGAAGGGGTTGCCGACGTCGAGCACGACCAGGCCGATGGCCCGGCTCTGCCCGGCCCGCAGGGTCGCGGCCGAGCCGTTGCGAACGAAGCCCAGCTCACGGATGGCCTGCTCAACGCGGGCGCGTGTCGCCGCGGCGACGCGTTCGGGCCGGTTCAGCACGTTCGAGACCGTGCCCGGTGACACGCCCGCGCGCTGCGCGACCTCCCTGATCCCCACGGTCCCCAACGCCTTGTACCTCTTCTCCGAATGTGATGGCGTTCACTGTGACGACTGAATTAAAACGTGTCAACACGTCCCGTGAGGACCGTTCAACGAGACCCGGCGGTGACCGGCTCGTTATCTCAGCGATATTTTCCCAGCTCAGAGCGCATAACGATCACCCTCGGTGAGGCTGCACGGGAAACTCACTCTTGACGTGACCGCGCTCACAGACCTAGCGTCCCGGGTCAATCGCGTTAAAACGTTTTTATTCCGTTCACTTCCGGAGGAACCATGAGCGAGCGGAGCGAGCGAATCGAAAGCGCAGCGCACCTGGTCACCAGGCCGACGAAGGAGGCCGCGTGACCGAGTCGCCTCCGATCCTCGCCCTGGCGAGCGTCAGCAAGGCGTTCGGCGCGGTGCGGGCTCTGCAGGACGTCTCCCTGGAGCTGTGGGGCGGAGAGATCCACGCGCTCGCCGGCGAGAACGGGGCGGGCAAGTCCACCCTCGTCAAGATCCTGGCGGGGGTGCACCGGCCCGACGAGGGGCAGGTGCTGCTGGACGGCCGCCCGCACGAGTTCCACGGTCCCGGCGACGCGCAGCACGCCGGCGTCGCCGTGATCTACCAGGAGCCCACGCTGTTCCCCGACCTGTCGGTCGCGGAGAACATCTTCATGGGCCGCCAGCCGCGCGCCCGCTTCGGCCGCATCGACCGCCGCGCCCTCCGGACCGAGACCGCGAAGCTGTTCGAGCGGCTGGGCGTCGCGCTCGACCCGGACCGGCCCGCACGCGGTCTGTCCATCGCCGACCAGCAGATCGTGGAGATCGCCAAGGCGATCTCCCGCGACGCCCGCGTACTGATCATGGACGAGCCGACGGCGGCGCTGTCCGGCAACGAGGTCGCGCGGCTGTTCGCCGTCGCCCGCACCCTCCAGGAGCAGGGCTGCGCGCTGCTGTTCATCTCCCACCGGCTGGAGGAGATCTTCGACCTCTGCCAGCGGGTGACGACGCTGCGCGACGGCCGCTACATCTCCACCGAGACGCTCGACGGGCTCACCCCCGACGACCTCGTGCAGCGGATGGTCGGCCGCGAGCTGGACACGCTCTATCCCAAGCAGGAGACGACGCCGGGCGAGACGGTTCTGACGGTCTCCCGGCTGACCCGCGAGGGCGTCTTCACCGACGTCTCCTTCGAGGTGCGCGCCGGGGAGATCGTCGCGCTGGCCGGCCTCGTCGGCGCCGGGCGCAGCGAGGTCGCCCGCGCGATCTTCGGGGTCGACCGCTACGACGCGGGCGGCGTCCAGGTCGGCACGACCCGGCTGCCGGCCGGCAGCCCCACCGCCGCGATGTCCGCCGGGATCGCCCTGGTCCCCGAGGACCGGCGCCAGCAGGGCCTCGTCATGGACGGCTCGATCGAGCGGAACATCGGCCTCACCCAGCTGCGCACGCTGCGCCGCGGCCCGATCATCTCCCGGAAGGTCGAACGCGACCGGGCAGCCGACTGGGCGATCCGGCTGCAGCTGAAGTACGCGCGGCTCAGCGACGCCGTCGGCGTGCTGTCCGGCGGTAACCAGCAGAAGGTCGTCCTCGCCAAGTGGCTGTCGACCGAGCCGTCCGTGCTGATCGTCGACGAGCCCACGCGCGGCATCGACGTCGGCACCAAGGCCGAGGTGCACCGCCTGCTGTCGGAGCTGGCCGGCCAGGGCCTCGCCGTCCTGATGATCTCCTCCGACCTGCCGGAGGTGCTCGGCATGGCCGACCGCGTGCTGGTCATGCACGAGGGCCGGCTCGCCGCCGAGATCCCCCGCGAAGAGGCCACCGAGGAGACCGTCATGGCCGCCGCCACCGGCCGTACCCAACAGGAGGCCGTGTAAATGGCAGCCGTAACCGCCGACGCCGGCGGGCGCAGGCTCGTCGACACCGTCCTGCGGGCGCGGGAGCTGAGCATCCTCGCCGCACTGATCGTCCTCGTCGTCGTGACGACGCTGGTGAACTCCTCGTTCCTGTCGACGCAGGGTGTCAAGGACATCTTCCTCAACGCCTCGATCCTGGCCCTGCTGGCCGTCGGGCAGACGATGGTGGTCGTCACCCGCAACATCGACCTGTCCGTCGGGTCGGTGGTCGGCCTGGTGGCGTTCGCGTCCGGAAAGTTCGTCGCCGGGCACGACCGCAACGTGCTGCTGGTCCTCCTCATCGGGATGGCCATCGGCGCGGTCTGCGGACTCGTCAACGGCGTGCTCGTCAGCTTCTTCAAGGTCCCGGCGCTGGTGGTGACGCTCGGCACGCTGTACGTCATCCAGGGCCTGGACTACTACTGGGCGCACGGCCAGCAGATCAACGCCGCCGACGTGCCGTCCTCCCTGCTCGACCTGGGCAACGGCAGCGTGCTTGGCGTGCCATACCTGCCGCTCATCACGGTGGTCGTGATGCTCGCGGTCGGGCACTACCTGCGGGCCTACCCGTCGGGCCGGGAGTTCTACGCGATCGGCTCGAACCCGGACGCCGCGCGGCTCGCCGGCATCGCCATCCGCAAGCGGATCCTCACGGCGTACCTCGTCAGCGGTGTCCTCGCCGGGCTCGCCGGGGTGCTGTGGCTCGCCCGGTTCGGCACGGTCGTCGCGGACGCCGCGCACGGCTGGGAGCTGCGGGTGGTCGCCGCCGTCGTGGTCGGTGGCGTGGCCATCGTCGGCGGCCTCGGCAGCGTGTACGGCGCCGCGCTCGGCGCGCTCCTGCTCACCACGATCGGCAGTGTCCTGGTGGTGCTGAAGGTGAACTCCTTCTGGCAGGACGCCATCGCCGGTCTGCTGCTGCTCCTCGCGATCAGCGTCGACCGCCTGCTCGGCCTGCGCGTCACCCGCGCCCTGCGAAGGAGGAACGCCCGCCATGGCGCCTGAAGCCCCCGCCGCCGAGGCCCGCCGCGTGCCGGCACGCGCCGAGGCCCCCCGGCCGCTGACCCGGTTCATCCGCTGGGACGTCATCGTCACGGCCCTGCTGATCGTCGTGTTCGCCGGCGGCGCGCTCGGCACGTCGGACTTCGCCACGAGCGACAACCTGTCCTTCGCCCTGGACGACCTCAGCGAGATCGCGCTGATCGCGCTGCCGATGACGCTGCTGGTCGTGGCCGCCGAGGTCGACCTGTCCGTGGCCTCGGTGCTGGGCCTGTGCAGCGCGCTGTTCGGCGCGCTCTGGGACGCCGGGTGGGCGATCGAGATGATCATCCCGCTGCTCCTGGTCGTCGGCGCGGTGGCCGGCCTGATCAACGGCCTGCTCGTCACCCGGCTGGGACTTCCGTCCCTGGCCGTCACGATCGGCACGCTGACCCTCTACCGAGGCCTCGCGTACGTCGTGCTCGGCACCAAGGCGGTCGCGCAGTTCCCGCAGAACTACGCCGACATGGCCACCAAGACGGTGCCCGGCACGCCGATCCCGTACCCCTTCGCGCTGTTCATCCTGCTCGCCATCGTCACCGCGATCGTGTTGCACGCCACCGGCCTCGGCCGCGCGCTGTTCGCGATCGGCGCGCAGGAGGAGGCGGCGTTCTTCGCCGGGATCCGTGTCAAGCGCATCAAGCTGCTGCTGTTCGTGGTCTCCGGGATCGTGTCGGCGTTCGCCGGCGCCGTCTACACGCTGCGGTACGGCAGCGCCCGCGCCGACAACGGCCTCGGCCTGGAGTTGGCGGTCATCGCCTCGGTGCTGCTCGGCGGCGTCGACTTCGACGGCGGCAAGGGCACGCTCGGCGGTGTCGTGGCCGGTGTGCTGCTGATCGGCCTGCTCCGCAACCTGCTCATGCTCCGTGACGTCGCGACCGAGATCCAGTCGATCGTCACCGGCGTCCTCCTCATCGTCTCGGTGCTCACGCCGCGGATCGCGGCCGCCGTACGCGAGGCAAGACGACACCACCGCAGCACCTCCTCCGCCGCCTCCTAATCACGAAAAGGAACCCCCCATGATCATGCGCCCCCTGGCGGCCGTGGCGATCGCCACCGCCCTCGCCGTCAGTGCCGCCGCCTGCGGTGGTACGACGAAGAACTCCTCGGATTCCAAGGACGGCAACGGCGCCGCGACGACCGGCGCGAAGGCGGACCCGAACGCGCCGCTCAAGAAGGGCCTGAAGGTCGCCTTCCTGCCCAAACAGGTCAACAACCCGTACGAGACGATCGTCGACAACGCCGGCATCGCCGGGGCCAAGGAGTACGGGGGCGACGCGAAGGAGGTCGGCCCGTCCGACGCGTCCGCCTCCTCGCAGATCTCCTACATCAACACGCTGATCCAGCAGCGGATGGACGCGATCCTCATCGCGGCCAACGACCCGAACGCCGTCTGCGGCCCGCTCAAGCAGGCGATGTCCCGCAAGATCAAGGTCGTGTCGTACGACTCGGACGCGTCCAAGGACTGCCGCGACGTCTTCATCAACCAGGCCAGCTCCGAGGAGATCGGCCGCAGCGAGATCAAGGTCATGTCCGACCTGATCGGCGGCAAGGGCAAGATCGCGATCCTGTCGGCGACCGCGAACGCCACGAACCAGAACACCTGGATCGGCTTCATGAAGGACGAGCTGAAGAAGCCGGAGTACTCCGGCATCCAGCTGGTCAAGGTCGCCTACGGTGACGACGACGACCAGAAGTCCTTCCAGCAGACGCAGGGTCTGCTGCAGGCGTACCCGGACCTGAAGGGCATCATCGCCCCGACCACGGTCGGCATCGCCGCCGCGGCCCGCTACATCTCCGGCTCGAAGTACAAGGGCAAGGTCGCGGTCTCCGGCCTCGGCACGCCGAACCAGATGCGCAAGTTCGTCAAGGACGGCACGGTCGGCAAGTTCGAGCTGTGGGACCCGAAGAACCTCGGCTACCTCGCGTCGTACGCCGCCGCCGCCCTCGCCTCCGGCCAGATCACCGGCGCGGAGGGCGAGAAGTTCAAGGCCGGCAAGCTCGGCGAGCGCACCATCGGCAAGGACGGCGAGGTCATCCTCGGCCCGCCGACGGTCTTCGACAAGAGCAACATCGACAACTACAACTTCTAGGCGGCCGGTGGCGGGGCCGCCTAGTGCGGCCCCGCGCCCGTCGTGGGAGGAGTTCCCGTGCAGCGCGTCTGCTTCCTGCTCAAGGTCAAGCAGGACCGCCTCAAGGAGTACCGCGAACGGCATCAGGCGGTGTGGCCGGACATGCTCACCACCCTGCGCGCGGCAGGCTGGCGCAACTACAGCTTGTTCCTGCGCGACGACGGGCTGCTCGTCGGCTACCTGGAGACCGACGACTTCGACGCGGCGCGCGCGGCCATGGAGAACACCGAGGTGAACGCTCGCTGGCAGGCGGAGATGGCGCCGTTCTTCGAAGACCTCGAAGGACAGCGCCCGGATGAGGGCCTGCTGCGGCTCGACGAAGTCTTCCATCTCGACTGACGATCGGGGATCACGAACAATGACAACGGACAGCGCCCAGGTCAAGGCGGCACTGCGGACCCAGCGCATCGAGACGCCGTCGTGGGCGTACGGCAACTCCGGCACCCGGTTCAAGGTCTTCGCCCAGCAGGGCGTGCCGCGCACGCCGCAGGAGAAGATCGACGACGCGGCGCAGGTGCACAAGTACACCGGCATCGCGCCGACCGTCGCGTTGCACATCCCCTGGGACAAGGTGGACGACTACGCCGCCCTGGCGGAGCACGCCCGCGAGCGGGGCGTCCAGGTGGGCGCGATCAACTCGAACGTCTTCCAGGACGACGACTACATGCTGGGCAGCGTCACCCACCCCGACCCGAAGGTGCGGGAGAAGGCGCTGAAGCACCTGCTCGAGTGCGTCGACATCATGGACGAGACGGGCTCGCGCGACCTGAAGCTGTGGTTCTCCGACGGCACGAACTACCCGGGCCAGGACGACATCCGCGCCCGGCAGGACCGCCTCGCCGAGGCCCTGGCCGCCGTGTACGAGCGGCTCGGCGACGACCAGCGGTTCCTGCTGGAGTACAAGCTGTTCGAGCCGGCGTTCTACACCACCGACCTGCCGGACTGGGGCACGTCGTACGCGCACTGCCTCAAGCTCGGCCCGAAGGCGCAGGTGGTGGTCGACACCGGGCACCACGCGCCGGGCACGAACATCGAGTTCATCGTGGCGTTCCTGCTGCGCGAGGGGAAGCTCGGCGGCTTCGACTTCAACTCCCGCTTCTACGCCGACGACGACCTGATGGTCGGCGCCGCGGACCCGTTCCAGCTGTACCGGATCATGGACCAGGTGATCCAGGGCGGCGGGTACACCGACGAGATCGCGTTCATGCTCGACCAGTGCCACAACATCGAGCCGAAGATCCCCGGCCAGATCCGCTCGGTGCTGAACGTCCAGGAGGCCACCGCCAAGGCGCTCCTGATCGATGTCGAGGCGCTGCGGGCGGCCCAGCAGGCGGGTGACGTCCTCGGCGCGAACGCCGTGTTCATGGACGCCTACAACACCGACGTCCGGCCGCTGCTCGCCGAACTGCGCGCGGAGATGGGCCTGGACCCGGACCCGATGGCGGCCTACGCCCGGTCCGGGTACTTCGAGAAGATCCGCGACGGCCGCAAGGACGGCCAGGCGGCCGGCTGGGGAGCGTGACCTGATGTTCCGCAGAGCGCTGGCCGTGGCCGCCGTCGCGGCGCTCGCCGGCGGCCTGGTCGACGCCGCGCCGGCGGCGTCGGCCACCCGATCGGGGCCCTCGGCGCGGGTGCTGCGCGACACGCTGCTGGACCCGTCCGGCATCTACTTCGTCTCCTACGACGGGCTGGTCAACCAGGATCCGTTCCAGATGAGCGGCATCCTCACCTACGGCGGCTACCAGTACGTCGCCTGGTACCACGCGGACCGCTACGTCAAGATCGCCCGGCGGCGCGCGCCGGAGGGCGTGTGGCAGACCATCACGCTGCCGCACCAGCTGACGACCGACGACTCCCACAACGTCATCTCGATGGGGATCTCGCCGCGCGACGGCCGCATCCACATCGCGATGGACACCCACAACACGCCCGTCTTCTACGTCCAGTCCGTCGCGGGGCTGGCGAACCATCCGGGGAAGTGGGACGCGAGCGACTTCGGGCCGGTGCGGCAGACCCTCGGCGGCCTCGACCTCGGGAACATCACCTATCCGCAGTTCATCGTCACGCCGGAGAAGAAGCTGCAGTTCGTGTACCGGACGGGCCAGGGCTCCGGCAACGGCGTCAACCAGCTGGCCGAGTACGACGGCGGGACGTGGCGGCAGGTCGGCACGTGGTCGAGCGCGACCGGGAACTACACCGCGAACGGCGTGACCAGCACGACCCGCAACATGTACATCCACGGCCTGGACTACGGCCCGGACGGCCGCCTGTCCGTCGCGTTCACCTGGCGGGAGGGCGACCAGAAGGTCCTGTGCGCCCCGGGCGGGCTGGACAACCACGACATCGGCTACATCTACAGCGACGACCGCGGCCGTACCTGGCGCAACAGCGCCGGACAGGCCGTCGGCGCCACCGGCTCCGCGCCCGTGTCGATCGACGCGCCGGGGCTCACGGTCGACCCGATCGGCGTCGACCGCGGACTCATCAACCAGGAGGGCCAGGCCGTCGACTCCGCCGGCCGCCCGCACGTGATCGAGAGTTACGTGCCCGAAGAGTCCAAGTCCTGCGTGACGAACTACGTCGCCGACCGTACGGCCTACGGACGGGACTACCACCTGTGGCGGGACTCCTCCGGGGCCTGGCACAAGACACAGATCCCCGTGCCGCTGAACGCCACCGGCCGGTCGAAGATCGTCTTCGACCGGGGCGACAACGCGTACGTGATCATGCCGTTCGGTCGGATCGTCGCGGCGAGCAAGGCGAGCGGCTGGACGGACTGGAAGGTCCTGTACGACGCGAAGGACCTGAACGCCTTCGGCGAGGTCGACGTCGACGCCTCCCGGCTCCGCTCCCAGGGCGTCCTGTCCTACATGTACCAGCAGAAATCGACCGGGACGACGCCGTCGGCCGTCCGGGTCATCGACTTCCGGATCGGCGCGCGCCGGTGACCACCGGCCGTACCCACGAACACCCAAGGAGAGATCGGATGACGGGCAACCCGCCCGAGGTGGACCAGCTGCTCGAGCGCGCGCACGCGCTCGGCTCGGACCCGCGCAACACGAACTACGCCGGCGGCAACGCCTCCGCCAAGGGCGTCACGCAGGACCCGGTGACCGGCGGCGACGTCGAGCTGATGTGGGTGAAGGGCTCCGGCGGCGACCTCGGCACGCTCAAGGAGTCGGGCCTGGCGGTGCTGCGCCTGGACCGGCTGCGCGCGATGGTGAACGTCTACCCGGGCGTCGAGCGCGAGGACGAGATGGTCGCCGCGTTCGACTTCTGCCTGCACGGCAAGGGCGGCGCGGCGCCGTCGATCGACACGGCCATGCACGGCCTGGTCGACGCCGTTCACGTCGACCACCTGCACCCGGACTCCGGCATCGCCATCGCGACCGCCGCCGACGGCGAGGAGCTGGCCCGCCGCGTGTTCGGCGACCGGGTCGCGTGGGTGCCCTGGCGGCGGCCCGGCTTCCAGCTCGGCCTCGACATCGCGGCGATCAAGAAGGACAACCCGCAGGCGATCGGCGTGATCCTCGGCGGCCACGGCATCACCGCGTGGGGCGACACCACCGAGGAGTGCCAGGCCAACTCCCTGGAGATCATCCGTACGGCCGAGGCGTACATCGCCGAGCACGGCCGGCCCGACCCGTTCGGCGCGGTGATCCACGAGCCGCTGCCGGAGGCCGAGCGGCGTGAGCGGGCCGCCGCGCTGTTCCCGCTGATCCGCGGGCTGGCCTCGACCGACCGGCCGCAGGTCGGCCACTACACCGACTCCCCGGAGGTCCTGGACTTCGTGGCGCGGGCCGAGCACCCGCGGCTCGCCGCGCTCGGCACCTCCTGCCCGGACCACTTCCTGCGCACCAAGGTCCGCCCGCTCGTCCTGGACCTGCCGCCGACCGCCCCGCTGGACGACGTACGGGACCGGCTGCACGAGCTGCACGGGGCGTACCGCGAGGAGTACCGCGCCTACTACGAGCGGTACGCCGACGAGAACAGCCCGGCCATGCGCGGCGCGGACCCCGCGATCGTGCTCGTTCCCGGCGTCGGCATGTTCAGCTTCGGCAAGGACAAGCAGACCGCCCGGGTCGCCGGCGAGTTCTACGTCAACGCGATCAACGTGATGCGCGGCGCGGAGGCGCTGTCCTCCTACGCCCCGATCGCGGAGTCGGAGAAGTTCCGCATCGAGTACTGGGAGCTGGAGGAGGCCAAGCTGCGGCGCATGCCGAAGCCCAAGCCCCTCGCCACCCGCGTCGCGTTCGTGACCGGCGGCGGCTCCGGCATCGGCGCGGCCACCGCCCACAGGCTGGCCGCCGAGGGCGCCTGCGTCGTCGTCGCCGACCGCGACGCCGGCGCGGCGGAGAAGGTCGCCGCCGAACTCGGCGCCTCCGCGCTCCGTGCCACGGACGTGGCCGTCGCGGTGGCCGTGGACGTGACCGACGAGGAGCAGATCGCCGCCGCGCTCCGCGAGGCGGTGCTGGCCTTCGGCGGCGTCGACCTGGTCGTCAACAACGCCGGGCTGTCGCTGTCCAAACCGCTGCTCGAGACGACCGTCGCCGACTGGGACCTGCAGCACGACGTCATGGCCCGCGGCTCGTTCCTCGTCTCCCGCGAGGCCGCCCGCGTCATGATGGAGCAGGTCATGGGCGGCGACATCGTCTACATCTCCTCGAAGAACGCCGTGTTCGCCGGACCGAACAACATCGCCTACAGCGCGGCAAAGGCCGACCAGGCGCACCAGGTCCGGTTGCTGGCCGCCGAGCTCGGCAAGCACGGCATCCGCGTCAACGGCATCAACCCCGACGGCGTCGTCCGCGGCTCCGGCATCTTCGCCGGCGGCTGGGGCGCCAAGCGCGCCGCCGTGTACGGCGTGCCGGAGGAGAAGCTCGGCGAGTACTACGCCCAGCGCACCCTGCTCAAGCGCGAGGTGCTGCCCGAGCACGTCGCGAACGCCGTCTTCGCCCTCACCGGCGGGGACCTGACCCACACCACGGGACTGCACGTCCCGGTCGACGCCGGAGTGGCCGCCGCCTTCCTCCGCTGAACCGCCAGGGGGCGGCGCGCCGCCACGCGCCGCCCCCACGGCCGCACACATCGGGGTTGCTCAATCCGCCGGATCCCAGAGAGGGAGAGCCCAGGGATGCGACTGGCTTTGAATATTCGACGACGACCCTTGCACGTCCTCGCCTGCCTCGCGCTCGGCGCCACCACCACGCTCGTCGCCACGTCGCCCACGCGGGCCGACGGAGACTCGCGGGCCGCGAACGCGCTCGCCCAACTGCCCCCGCCGAACTGGCGCCACTACGTCCAGGGGACCTCCCACCGCGAGGTGTCGCCGGTCCGGGTCGTGTCCACCGTCGGCGACGTGACCAACCCGAAGGGCCTGCTCGGTGCGGGGACGACCACCCTGCACCGGGAGGCGCCGAAGCCCAAGCCGGCCTGGCCGTCCGGCACCACGGCCACCGCCTCCTCGTACCACGACGCGAACGGCGGCAACAACGGCACTCCCACCTCGTACGAGCCCGCGCACGCCGTCGACGGCGATGTCAAGACGTTCTGGAACGACGCGAACCCCGACACGTATCCGGCCTGGCTGGAGATCACCAGCCCCACCCCGGTGAAGCTGCCGGGGATCACCCTGCTGTCCAACAGCGACGGCGTCCCGATGGACTTCACCGTCTCCACCTGGAACGGCACGGACTGGGTCACCCAGGTGACGGTGACCGGCAACACCGACGTGCAGCGGGCCGTGACGTTCCCGCAGGAGGTCACCGCCGACCGGGTGCGGATCACCGTCACCAAGGACCAGCCCAGCTCCCGGGGGGACTTCACCCGGATCAACGAGGTCTGGCCCGGCGTCGTCACCGACCCGGCGCGGGCGAGCGTCACCCTGGACTTCGGCAAGGTCGTGGTCGGCTACCCGAAGATCCGGTTCCGCGGAGCCTCGGCCGACCACCCCGGCGTACGGCTGGCGTTCTCCGAGACCCTGCAGTACCTCACCGACCGTTCCGACTTCGCCCGCTCCGACTTCGCCGGCGGCCCCGGCACCGACCAGTACGCCCCACCCGAGAAGTCCACCACCTGGACCGACACCAAGGGCTGCCAGAGCGGCACGAAGGTCTGCGCGGACGGCCTGCACGGCTTCCGGTACGTCAAGATCAGCCTTGACGCCCTGGACGGCGACGCTCCCGCCGCGGAGCCGTACGGCACCGTGAAGCTCACGGACGTCACCGTCGAGTCGACCGCGCTCCCGGGCGCGCCCGGGACCTACAAGGGCTGGTTCGAGTCCTCGGACCCGGCCCTCAACCAGTACTGGTACAACGCGTCCTACACCAACGAGCTGGTCACCGACACGTTCCGCCCGACCGACGTCGAGCCGCGGAACGCCGACAGCCCGTCCCTGGACGGCAAGCTGGTGCTGCACGACGGCGCCAAGCGCGACCGCGACCCGTACGTCGGCGACGTCGCCGTGTCGGGCCGCACCGACTACCTCACCCACGCGGTGCCCGAGGCCGCCCGCAACGTCCTCGCCGACCTGGCCGACCACCAGCGCGCCGACGGCTGGATCCCACCGGCGTCGATCAACAACTACACGCTCCCGCTGTTCGACTACCCGCTGTGGTGGGTGACCTCCGGCTCGGACTACGTGCTCTATTCGGGCGACACCGGCTACGCCGCGAAGTACTACCCGAACCTCGTCAAGACCCTCGACACCTGGTACCCGTCGGTCACCGACTCCCGCGGCCTGCTGGCGAAGGGCCTGAACGGCACCGGCGGTTACGGCGACTACGCGTTCCTGCCCCGCACCGGCGAGGTCACCTACTACAACGCCCTCTACGTCCAGGCGCTGAACGACGCGGCCGGCCTGGCCCGCGCCCTCGGCCACCCCGCCGACGCCGACCGCTGGCAGCAGCGCGCGCAGACCGTCGCGAAGGCGATCAACACCTACCTGTGGGACGCCACGACCGGCGCCTACCTGGACTCCGGCACCGGCGCGGTCCGCCACGGCCAGGACGGCAACGGCCTCGCGATCGTCGCCGGAGTCGCATCCCCGGAGCAGGCGGTGTCCGCGCTCGGCCACCTCGCCAAGACGACGGCCCAGCCGTACGGCAACGCCTTCATGGACAACGACACGCTCGTGTCGGACGGCAGCAAGCGGGTCTACGCGTTCACCTCCTACCCGGAGATCCAGGCGCGCTTCCGGTCCGGTCAGGCCGACTCCGCGATCGAGGAGATCAAGCGGCTGTACGGCTGGATGACGAACCACGACCCCGGCATCACCGACTGGGAGGGCATCGGCGAGAACGGCTCCCTGTACGAGGGCGCCTACACCTCCATGGCGCACGGCTGGTCCACGGGCGTCGTGCCGGCGCTCAGCAACGACCTGCTCGGCGCCGTGCCGACCGGACCCGGGTTCGCCACCTGGGCGGTGCAGCCGCACCCCGGCTCGGTGACGTGGGCCCGCGGCCAGGTGCCCACCCCGCACGGCCCGCTGCGGGTGACCTGGACGCAGGGTCACGGCGCCGTCCTCACCCTCGCCGTCACGGCCCCGGCCGGCACCTCCGGCGACATCGCGGTGCCGACCGGCGGAAAGCGGGTCACCGTGCGCGTCGACGGCAAGGTGGCCTGGAACGGCGGCGCCGCGCTCGCCTACCGGGCGACGAACGACGGCGGCCACATCACCTTGCACGGCGTCCGCGCCGGTTCGCACACGGTCCAGGTGACCGACGCATGACGGGAGACGCCAGCGCCTGAGTGACCGACGGCGGGCGGCGGCCCCGGCCGCCCGCCTCATCGGGGGTTTTCCTTCCGCCGGATCCCAGAAAGGGAGCCCGAGAATGCACCTGATACCGAGTTTCCGCCGACGATCACTGTCCGTCCTGACCGTGGCTCTCATGACCACCGGCGTGGCCGGCGCCGTGCCGGCGTTCGCGTCGTCGTCCTCGCCCGTACGGGTGACGGCGACGACGACCGAACGTGAGACGAACCCGATCGGCATCGACGCCGCCAAGCCCCGCCTCGGCTGGCGGCTGGACTCCACCGCGCGAGGCCAGTCCGAGACCGCGTACGAGGTGGCCGTCGGCACCAAGGCACGCGCGGCCGACGTCTGGGACAGCGGCCGCGTCGCGAGCGGCCAGTCCGTCGACGTGTCCTATGGCGGGCCCGCGCTGCGGTCCGGCCACCGGTACTACTGGCAGGTCCGCGTCTGGGACGCCCAGGGCAGGCCCTCGGGCTGGAGCAGGACGTCGTTCTTCGAGACCGGCCTGGCCCAGCAGGACTGGACGGCCAACTGGATCGGCAGTCCGGACACGACGCCGAGCCTGACCGGCGCCCACTGGATCTGGTACCCGGAGGGCGACCCGGCGTCCAGCGAGCCCGCCTCGACCCGGTACTTCCGCCGCACCGTCGACCTGGGCTCAGCCTCGATCACCAAGGCGTTGTTCACCCTGACCGCGGACGACGGCTTCGTCCTGTACGTCAACGGCGCGCGTGTCGCGTCGTCGCCGCAGGTCACGGACAGCTGGAAGCAGGGACAGCTCGCGGACCTCACCTCCGTCCTGCATCCCGGTGCCAACACCATCGCGATCCAGGCGGTGAACACCTCGGTGAGCCCCGCGGGCATCGTCGGGCGGCTGCACGTCGAACGCTCCGGCGCGGACCCGCTCGACGTTGTCACCGACGGCTCGTTCAAGGCCGCGCAGACCGTGCCGGACGGCTGGGAGAAGCCGGGCTTCGACGACTCCTCCTGGCCCGCGGCCAAGGACGCCGCCGCGTACGGCTCGGGCCCGTGGGGGAGCCAGGTCGTCCAGCCGTCGCCGCCGGTGCCGTACCTACGGCACGGATTCCAGCTTGCCAAGCCGGTCGCGGCGGCCCGCCTGTACGTCACCTCGCTCGGCCTGTACGAGGCGCACGTCAACGGCCGTCGCGTCGGCGATGACGACTTCACCCCTGGCTGGACGGACTACAACAAGCGCGTCCAGTACCAGGCCTACGACGTGACCACGATGCTGCACCGCGGGAACAACGCGATCGGGGCGCTGCTGGCGCCCGGCTGGTACTCCGGGAACATCGGCTTCGCCGGTTCGCACATCTACGGGCAGCAGCCGTGGTTCCTCGCCCAGCTCCGCCTGGACTTCACCGACGGCACCTCGCAGACCATCGGGACCGACGACTCCTGGAAGGCGGCCGCCAGTCCGCTGGCCTCGTCCGACATCTACGCCGGCGAGACCTATGACGCCCGGAACGAGCAGGGCGGCTGGGACGACGCCGGATTCGACGACCACGCCTGGCAGCCGGTCAAGGTGAACACCACCGTACGGCCGAACCTCGTCGCCCAGGCCGGTCCGCCGGTGCGGCAGGACACGGTGCTGCACCCGGTGAAGCGGACCGAGCCCAAGCCGGGCGTGTTCATCTTCGACCTCGGCCAGAACATGGTCGGCTGGAACCGCCTGACGGTCTCCGGCTCGGCCGGTACGACCGTGACCCTGCGGAACGGCGAGGTGCTGAACCCGGACGGCACGCTCTACACCGCGAATCTGCGCGGCGCCGTCGACACCGACCGCTACACGCTCAAGGGCAACGGCACCGAGACGTACGAGCCGCGCTTCACCTACCGCGGCTACCGGTACGTCGAGGTCACCGGCTATCCGGGCACGCCGAGTCTGGACGCCGTCGCCGGCGTCGTCGCGCACGCCGACGCTCCCGCCAACGGCACGCTGACCACCTCCGACCCGCTGGTGAACCAGATCCAGCACAACATCGTGTGGGGCCAGAAGGGCAACTTCTTCAGCGTCCCGACCGACTGCCCGCAGCGCGACGAGCGGCTCGGCTGGACGGGCGACATCGCCGCGTTCGCGCCGACCTCGACGTTCAACATGGACGCCGACGGCTTCCTCGCCAAGTTCACCACCGACCTGGCCGACGACCAGACCGCCGACGGTGCGTTCACCGACGTCGCCCCGGCCGTCGCAGGAGGCTCGGGCACGGCGGGCTGGGGCGACGCGGGCGTGATCATTCCGTTCACGCTCTGGCAGCGCTACGGCGACCTGCAGGTCGTGCGCGACCGCTATCCGGCGATGAAGAAGTGGATCGACTACCTGAAGGCGCACAGCACCGGGTTGATCAGGCCCGCTCAGGGCTACGGCGACTGGCTCAACGTCGGCGACGACACCCCGCTCGACCTGATCGGCACCGCGTACTTCGCGCACTCGACCGACCTGGTCGCGCAGATGGCGGACGCGATCGGCGACCACGCCGCCGCGGCCTCCTACCGCACGCTGTGGGGGCAGATCCGGGACGCGTTCGACGCGAAGTACGTCAAGTCCGACGGCACCGTCGGCGGTGGCAGCCAGACCGCCCACGTCCTGGCGCTCGCCGGCAACCTTCTGCCGGACGGCCAGGTCAAGCCCGCCGCCGACAAGCTGGTCGCGAACATCGACGCCCACGGCGGGCACCTCACGACCGGGTTCCTCGGCACCGGTGAGCTGCTGCCGACGCTGACCCGTACCGGGCACACCGACGTGGCGTACCGGCTGCTGGAGCAGAAGACGTTCCCGTCGTGGGGCTATGAGATCGACAAGGGCGCGACCACCATCTGGGAGCGCTGGGACGGCATCAAGCCGGACGGCACGTTCAACGACCCCGGCATGAACTCCTTCAACCACTATGGCCTCGGCTCGGTCGGCGACTGGATGTACCAGAACATCGCCGGCATCGCCCCGGCGTCGCCCGGTTACCGGAGCGTCGTCATCCACCCGAGGCCCGGCGGCTCCCTGACCAGGGCGTCGGCGACCTACCGGTCCGACTACGGCGAGATCGCGAGCCGCTGGTCGCTCTCCGGCGGCCGCTTCACCCTCGACGTCACCGTTCCGGTCAACACGACCGCGGAGGTGTCGGTGCCCGCCGGAAGCGCGAGTCAGGTCACCCAGGACGGCGCACGGTTCGTGCGCATGCAGGACGGCAACGCCGTGTACACCGTCGGCTCGGGCCGCTGGCACTTCAGCACCCGGACCTGACAGAGACCGACGGCGGGCTCGCGGCACCGGCCGCCGCGGGCCCGCCGTCACCAGAACGAAGGGTGGAGAGATGACGACCGACAACCAGGTCCGCGTGGGTCTCGTTGCGGGCGGGCTGGGCGCGTACTGGCCGCAGTTCGCCGACCTGCTGTTGCGACTGCAGCGAACCGCCGAACGCACCCTGCTTGATACCGAGGTCGCGGCGGCGGCCGAGCGACTGCGGCCGCCGCGCTGCGACATGATCGTCGGGTTCCTGACGACGTACTTGGCGTCCTCTCCCGCCTAAGCAGGAGATTTAAACCTCTCCCGAAGGAGAAGTCATGGTTCGCGGTTCACGGCCCCGCCCAACGGCTGGAGGGCTCCCCGCGCGGTCACGGCCCGCCCGGCCGCGAATCCGCTTGGCTATCGCAGACTCACTTACCGTAACAGAAGGGAGGGAGCGGTGCACCCTCTACGTTTCGAAAGCGCAGGGCTTGCGCCGCGATCTCGATGACCGTTGACACCAGCGTCCGGGTCGGGCTCGTCGCGGGCGGACTGGGCGCCTACTGGCCGCAGTTCCCCGACCTGCTGCCACAACTGCGTAGGTCCGCCCAGCGAGTGTCGGAGCGGATGCGCGGGCTCGGCGCCGAGGTCGTCGACGCCGGATTTATCTCCGACGCCCAGGAGGGAGCGGCCGCGGCTGAACGGCTGCGGGCCGCAGGCTGCGACATCATTGTCGGCTTCCTCACCACCTACATGACCGCGACGATGCTGGTGCCGATCGCCCAGCGCAGCGGCGCCCCCGTGCTGCTGATCAACCTGCAGCCGACCGAGTCGATGGACCACGCGACCTTCGACACCGGTCAGTGGCTGGCCTACTGCGGGGCCTGCCCGCTGCCGGAGATGGCCAACGCGTTCCAGCGCTGCGGCATCCCGTTCCGCTCGGTGTCCGGGTACGTCGAGGACGAGCGGGCCTGGGCGAAGATCGGCCGCTGGGTGCGAGCGGCGGGCGTACGGGCGGCGCTTCGCCGGGGACGGCACGGCCTCATGGGCCACCTGTACCCGGGCATGCTCGACGTCTCGACCGACCTGACCCTGGTGCCGGCGAACTTCGGCGGCCACATGGAGGTGCTGGAGTTCGACGACCTGCGGGTCCGCGTGGAGAAGGTCACCGACGCCGAGGCCGAGGCCAAGAAGAAGGAGGCCGCGGAGATCTTCGAGCTGGCCGACTCGGTCAACGACGAGGACTTCTCCTGGGCCGCGCGCGTCGCGGCCGGCCTCGACCGGCTCGTCGAGGACTTCGAGCTCGACAGCCTCGCCTACTACCACCGGGGCCTGGACGGCGAGATCCACGAACGTCTCGGCGCGGGCATGATCCTCGGTTCGTCGCTGCTGACCGCGCGCGGCGTTCCGGCCGCGGGCGAGTACGAGCTGCGGACCTCCCTCGCAATGCTGATCATGGACCGGCTCGGCGCGGGCGGCTCGTTCACCGAGCTGCAGGCGCTGGACTTCCAGCGGGGCCACGTCGAGATGGGCCACGACGGCCCGGCCCACCTGGCCATCAGCGATTCCAAGCCGCTGCTGCGCGGCCTGGGCGTCTACCACGGCAAGCGCGGCTGGGGCGTGTCGGTGGAGTTCGACGTCAAGCACGGGCCGGTGACGGCGTTCGGCATCCGCCAGGGACGGGACGGCCGGTTCGCGTTCGTCGCCTCCGAGGGCGAGGTCGTCGACGGGCCGCTGCTGCAGATCGGCAACACCACCTCGCGCGTCGACTTCGGCTGCGACCCGGGGGACTGGACCGACGCCTGGAGCGCCACGGGCATCTCCCACCACTGGGCCCTCGGCACCGGCCACCGGATCGCCGACCTGCGCGCCCTCGCGGACCTCCTGGAGGTGGAACTGATCGACGTACGCAGCTGACAGTTCTGTTTCGGGTCGGGGGACTCACGCATAGGAGACGGTGTGACGAGTTTCTTCGGCATGCGCGGAATCCGCTTCGTACTCGCGCTGACCATGGCGCTGGGCGGGCTGCTGATCCTCACGGCGCCCGCCCGGGCCGCGGTCGACACGGATCTGACCAGTTTCGACGCGGCCGGGAACCAAGTGGTGCGGTTCGACACCGACGGCAACGCGGTGGACGCGCACGACGGGGCGATCGCGCGGTTCGGCGGCACCTACTACCTGTACGGCACCAGCTACGACTGTGGCTACCAATGGACGTACAACGACACGTTCTGCGGTTTCAAGGTCTACTCGTCGCCCGACCTGGTCCACTGGACCGACCGCGGGCACGTCGCGGCGCCCCGCTCGTGCCGGTACTGCTTCCGCCCGCACGTCGTCTACAACAGGGCGACCAGTAGGTACGTCATGTGGGTCAACGACCAGGACGCCACCGACAAGTTCCGGGTCTACACGAGCCGCACGCCGACCGGGCCCTTCACCGAGCAGCCCGTCCCCGACCTGCCGGACCAGACGCACTGCACCGCCGACCTCGCCGTGTTCGTCGACGACGACGGGACGGGCTACCTCACCTGCAGCAACGCCGGCTGGCACATCGCGGTCATCCAGCTCACCGCCGACTACCTGCGCGCCGCCGGGCCGTACGACATCACCGGCGTCACCCGCGTCGAGGCGCCGTCGATCTTCAAGCGGAACGGCACGTACTACCTGACGATGTCGGACCCGAACTGCGGGTACTGCACCGGCACCGGCACCGCCTACCTGACCGCGAAGAGCCCGCTCGGCCCGTGGCGCGGGCGGGACGCGTGGACGGCCGAGGACGGCGCGCTGACCGCGCGCGGCGGGCTGTACGGGCTGTCCCAGCAGGGCGAGGACTGGAGCGACTACACGTTCTCCTTCGACGTCGCGCCACTGTCCACCTCCTCGGGGACGTCGGCGCAGGCCGGGTTCTCGGTGCGGATGAACCGCGACGACTACGGCTACCTGTTCCTGCTGACCGGCTCCGGTACGGCGAACGGGAAGCTGAGCGTGCTGCGCCGGGCCGGGGCCACCCAGGCGAGCCACGTCGTGCCGCTGGACAAGCCCATCGTCGCGGGGGAGTGGCACCACGTCGCGGTCACGGCGGCCGGTGCGACGCTGACCACGTCGATCGACGGCGTCCAGGTGGACCGGTACACCGACACCACGTACGCCACCGGCAAGGTCGGCTTCCGCGAGTGGAACGGCGCCAACCTGGAGTCCGCCCGGTTCGACAACGTCAACGTCACCTCGGCCGACGGCCGGACGCTGCTGTCCGACGACTTCTCCGGGGACTTCTCCCGGTGGGTGGTCCCGACCAGCGGCATCAAGATCAGTGATGACTCCTGCGGCGGGCAGCCGGCGCAGGTCGCGACGCTGCCCTCCCGGCACGGCGCGCCGACGTACCTGTACTTCAGCGACCTGTGGGACTTCCACACCAACGAGGCGCTGGCCAACTACTACTGGCAGCCGCTCTCGTTCGGCTCCGACGGCGCGATCCAGCCACTGACCTGCGCGAACTCGCGGGTCCACCTCGACCCGGGCCACCCGGGCCACCAGCGCCCCATCCGGGCCCTCGACCAGACCAGCGGCGTGACCGGATTCCGCACCACCTGCGACATCGCCGGGACGACCCGACGCGAGCAGGGCTTCACGGCCGGGCGTACGGGCCGGCTCACCTCGCTCGCCGTGACCGTCTTCAAGGACGGCACGGAGAGCGGGCGGGTTTTCCGGACGCCGCCGTCCGATCCCCTCGACGTGGAGCTCGTCGACCGGAGCACCGGCACGACGGTGTGGTCGGCGTCCGTGCCGGCGAGCACGATCGGCTGGTCCGCCCGGAACCTGACCGTGCGACCCGGCGTCCGGGTGCGGCGGGGCGCCCAGTACGCCCTGCGCCTCGGCACGCCGGCCGCCACCGGCTGCTACGGCGTCGCCTTCAACGACGAGAACCCTTACTCCGGCGGTACCTCCGCCATCAGCACCGGCGGCGCGGACTTCACCCCCGAACCCGCCCGGGACCTGAAGTTCCACACGTCCGTCGAGCGCTGACATCACCAGGAGAACGAGGAGCCCCTATGAGGTTCATCCCGGCCTGCGCGACCGCGGTCGCGCTGGCCCTGACGCCGGGCTTGCCCGCCCACGCGGACACCGGGCCGCTCGGCGTCGCCGGGCTGCGCACCGACGCGCTCGACACGGCACTCGGCATCGACGACACGACGCCGACGCTGAGCTGGAAGCCCACGGCGACCGGCCGGAACGAGGCCCAGGCCGCCTACCAGGTGCAGGCCGCCACCGCCCCGGACCGGCTGGACCACCCCGACCTGTGGGACTCCGGCAAGGTAGCCGCCACGGGCGTGAGCGCGGTCTACAAGGGCGCGGCGCTGACGTCCCGACGGCGGGTGTGGTGGCGCGTGCGCGTCTGGGACGGCGCGGGCCGCGCGTCGTCGTGGAGCCGCACCGCCTGGTGGGAGATGGGCCTGCTGGCCAAGACGGACTGGTCGGCCAAGTGGATCGGCGACGACCGGTGGGTGAACCGGAAACCAGAGCCGGTCACGGTCAAGGTCCCGGCGCAGGACGCCCGCTATGTCCGGGTCGACGTGACGAAGCTCGGGCTGCCCATCACCGAGGGGAGCTCGCTCGTCTCCCGGCTGCAGCTCGCCGAGATCGTCGTCGCCGACTCCGCGCACCCGGACGATGACCTGGCCAAGGGCGCCGCCGTCACCGCCTCCGAGATCGGCAACTACCCGGGCAAGTGGCAGCCGGCGTACGTCACCGACGGGTCGCTCACCAGCGAACAGGCGCCGTACGGCTACACCAGCCCCTCGTACAAGTCCCAGGATCCCGGCCACCACATCTGGCTGCAGCTGGACCTCGGGCAGAGCCGGCACTTCGACCAGGTCGTGCTCTACCCGCGCACCGACGTGATGACCGACGACGAGAAGACCCCGAACTTCCCCGTCGACTTCACCGTGCAGACCGGGAACGACGCCGCGAACCTCGCCACCGCCGCGACGGTCACCGGCCAGGAGCCGCCGCCCGCGTACCACACGACCTTCCCGCCGCTGCCGCTGTTGGCCCGGCAGTTCGACCTGGCGAAGAGCGTGCGCTCCGCCCGCCTCTACGTCACCGCGCTCGGCATCTACGACGCCACGGTAAACGGCCGCCCGGTCAGTGACGCGGTGCTCGAGCCGCCGAACACCGACTACCGCAAGCGCGTCGTCTACTCCACGTACGACGTCACGAAGCTGCTGCGCAAGGGCGGCAACGCCATCGGCGTCCGGCTCGGCAACGGCACCTACAACGTCGCGCCGACCGCCGACCGGTACACCAAGTACGTCGGCGCGCAGGGCCCGCCGCGGCTACTCGCCCAGCTCGAGGTCACGCTCAAGGACGGCACGACGCAACGGATCGCCACCGACGGCTCCTGGCGCACCGACCTGGGCCCGACGACGTTCTCACAGTGGTACGGCGGCGAGGACGAGGACGCGCGGCGCGACCAGCCCGGCTGGGACCGGCCCGGCGCGGACCTGAGCGGCTGGAAGACCGCCGCGGAGACCGCCGACCCGGGCATCGCCGTCGCGGCGCGGATGTCCCCGCCGATCGTCCCGGTCGGCCGGGAGCACACCGTACGGATCACCCGGCCGAAGTCCGGGACGTACGTCTTCGACCTCGGCAAGAACGTCTCCGGCTGGCCGGTCCTGCACGTCAGCGGCCCGCGCGGCACGACCATCACCGTCACACCAGGGGAACGGCTCGGCGACGACGGCCTCGTCGACCAGGGCACCATGATCGCCGGTGGCAGCCGGCAGCCGCCGGTCGAGGACCACTACACCTTCGCCGGGAACGGCGACGAGACCTGGCGTCCGCGGTTCGTCTACCACGGCTTCCGGTACCTCCAGGTGACCGGCCTGCCGTCGGCGCCGGACAAGGACACGGCCGAGGCGATCGTGCTGCGGGCCGGCAACGCGACGGCCGGCACGTTCGCCAGCTCCGACCTGCTACTGAACGACATCCACCAGATCGTCGAGGCGTCGATCGCCGGCAACATGTTCAGCATCCTCACCGACTGCCCGGACCGGGAGAAGCTCGGCTGGCTGGAGCAGACGCACCTGGTGCAGGGCTCGGTCGCCCGTGACTTCGACGTCGAGGCGTACTACCGCGACTTCCTCCAGAACGTCGCCGAGGCGCAGCTGCCCGACGGGCACGTGCCCGACATCGCGCCCGAGTACGTCGTCTTCAGCGGCGCGGCCCGCGACGACCCGAACTGGGGCAGCGCGATCATCCTCTCGGCCTGGCAGCACTACCAGTCGTACGGCGACGCCGGGACGCTGCGCACCTACTTCCCGGCCATGCGGAAGTACTTCGACTACCTGACGTCGAAGGCGAGCGGGAACCTGCTCGACTACGGCTACGGCGACTGGGCCACCACCGACTCCTCCACTCCCGTCGGGCTCGCGGCGAGCTACGGCTACTACCGCGACGCCGTCGCCCTCGCGAAGATCGCCAAGCTGCTCGGCGAGGACGCCTCCGGGTACGAGAGCGCGGCGCAGAAGATCGGTGCGGCGTTCAACGCCAAGTACCTCAAGGACGGCACGTACGGCTCGGGCAGCCAGGCGAGCGACGCGTTCGCCCTGGACATGGGCGTGGTGCCCGCCGACCAGCGGCAGGCCGTCACCGACCACCTCGTCAAGGGCATCGAGGCGAAGGGCTACCACCTCACTGTCGGGGAGATCGCGCTGCCCTCGGTGTTCCGGGTGCTGTCGGCGGCGGGCCGGGACGACGTACTGCTCAAGGTCGCGCAGCAGGTCACCGCGCCGAGCTACGGCTACCAGGTCGTGCACGGCGCGACCACGCTGACGGAGTACTGGGACGGCCCGACCGGCTACGGCTCCCAGGACCACTTCATGCTCGGCGCGATCGACGAGTGGTTCAACGCCGGCCTGGCCGGCATCCGGCAGGCCGACGGCGGCGCGGGCTACACGAACCTGGTGATCCGCCCGGCGGTCGTCGGGGACCTTACCCGAGCGAGCGGCACGTACGAGACGCCGCGCGGCGAGGTCGCCAGCTCCTGGCGGCGCGACGGCCGCACGCTGCGGCTCGACGTGACCGTCCCGGCGGGCGCCCCGGCGCGCGTCCAGGTGCCGCTGCTCGGCGGCGACCGGGTGGCCGCGCCCGCCGGCGCCACGTCGCTTGGCGCGCAGAACGGCTACGGCGTCTACGAGGTCGGCTCCGGGCACTGGTCGTTCACGGTGACGACCGCGTCCGCGGTCGCCCCGGACCGGACGCAGCTCGCCGTCGAGCCGCCCTTCGGCGTGAACGTCCCGGTCGTGGCCGGCCACCCGGCGTCCGCGCGGTTCCGGGTGACCAACCTGGAGGACGACGCGGTCACCGTACGGCCGCGCGCCACGGCCTCGTCCGGCTTCGCGGCGACGGTGCCCGGCACGCCGGTACGCGTCCCGGCGCACGGCTCGGCCGAGATCCCGGTCGCGCTGAAACAGGAGGACGCGGGGGCCACGTCGGGGACGGTGACGCTCACGGCCGGCGACGACAGCGCGTCCGCGCCGGTCGCGGTGACCGGGAACCTCGTCCGCCTCGCGACCATGTCGGCCTCGAGCACCCACAGCGGCTCCGACCCGGCCTGGACCAACGACGGCGGCACGGACTCGGAGGCCTGGCTGAACGGCGTCGGCGGCTGGAACGACGACACCGCCGCCGAGTGGCCCGACACGCTCACCGCCACCTGGGACGCACCGGTCACGCTCGGCCGGGTGCGCGTCTTCACGCTGAACAGCAGCAAATCGTCCGCGGCGAAATCCGGGATCCGGGACTTCGACCTCGAGGCGCGGGTCGACGGCACCTGGCGGACGCTCGCGACCGTGCGCGGGAACACCGCCGGCGTCGTCGAGCGGACGGTCGACCCGGTGCAGGCGTCCGCGTTGCGGGTCGTCGTCCTTGATTCCAACGATCACAAGTACAGCCGGGTGATCGAGCTGGAGGGCTACTCCTCCTGAGGTCTCCCGTAAGAACCACGGCCGGCACCCGCCGGTCGCCGGTGGGGAGGGCGGCGTCCGCCCAGGTGGCGTCGCCCTCCCCGCCGGGTCCCCTGAATGCGAGGAACGATGTCAGTCAGCGATGTGGGCGCAGCGGGCTTCACGCGCCGCGGCTTCCTGTTGACGGCCGGGACGGCCGCGGCGGGAGCGGCGGTCGTCTCGGCCACGCCATTCGGGGCCGTCGCCCGTGCCGGGACGGCCGGGCGGTTCACCCGGCCCGACGTGTCCGTGGCGCCGAAGTTCCGCTGGTGGTGGCCTGACGGCAACGTCGACCCCGCCGAGATCCGGCGCGAGGTCGACCAGATCGCCGACGCCGGCTTCGGCGGCGCGGAGATCGCCGCCGTGCACCACAGCATCGCCGACAAGTCGGTGCTGGACGCCGCCGGCCACGGCTGGGGGAGCCCCGCGTGGGTCGACGCCGTCGAGGCCGCGCTCGACCAGGCCCGCCGGCGCGGCGTCACGATCGACCTGACGATCGGCCCGGCCTGGCCCGCCGCCGTCCCGACCATCACGCCGGACGGCCCGGCGGCGGTCAAGGAACTGGCGTACGGCTCGGCGACCGTCGCCGCCGGCGCGACGTACGACGGCCCGGTGCCCGCGCCCGCGATCGCGCCCGCCGCGACGGTGACCGCTCAGAAGCTCCTGCTCGTGCAGGCCGCACGCGTCGACGCCGCCAACTCCACGCGCAAGGAGACCGGTCTGGACCTCGCGTCCGTGCAGGACCTGACCGGCAGGATCGCCGACGGGCGGCTGAGCTGGACGGCTCCGTCCGACGGCTCCTGGGTGGTCATCGCCCACTGGGAGCGCGGTTCCGGTCAGACCCCCGAGTCCGGCCCGCACACGAGCCCGGCGGCGTACGTCGTCGACCACTTCAGCGCGGCCGGCACCCGGGCGGTGACCGACTACTGGGAGTCCCACATCCTCACCCAGGACGTGCGGCGTCTGATCCGCCGGGCGGGCGCCACGCTGTTCGAGGACTCCATCGAGATCGAGACCAAGGCGCTGCAGTGGACGCCGGACCTGCCCGCGGAGTTCGCCCGGCGCAAGGGCTACGCGCTGGCGCCGTACCTGCCGGCGATCGTCCAGAAGAGCGGCAACCAGGTCTTCGCCTACGAGGCCGCGCCGACCCGGCACGTCCGCCACGACTTCTGGGACGTCGTGTCCCAGCTGTTCAACGAGCACCACGTCACCGCGCTGAAGAAGTGGGCGCACTCGATCGGCCTGGACCTGCGCGCCCAGCCGTACGGCCTGCAGACCGACGCGATCGCCTCCGCGGCGATCCTCGACGTTCCCGAGGGCGAGTCGATCGGGTTCAAGAACCTCGACGACTGGCGCTGCCTCGCGGGCGGCCGGGACATGGCCGGGACGACCGTGCTGTCCGGGGAGATCGGCGCGTACAACGGGGGCGCCTACAACACGACGTGGAAGCGTTTCCTGCTGACGGTCGGCGGGGCGTACGCCGCCGGGCTGAACCGCGCGGTCATCCACGGCTTCTCCTACGCCACCGCGCCGGGCGTGAAGTGGCCCGGCTTCGCGGCCTTCACGCCGTACAACGGCACCATCGGCTACAGCGAGTCCTGGGGTCCGCGCCAGCCCACCTGGGAGCACGCCGAGGACATCTCCGGCTACCTGAGCCGCGTCCACCAGGTGCTGCAGTCCGGCACGGCCCGCGCCGACGTAGCGATCTTCCGGCAGACCGGATACACGGCGACCGGGATCGGGGCGTCCTGGTTCACCGCGAGCGGCGTCCCGCTCGGCTGGACCCACCAGTTCCTCAGCGAGCCGCTGCTGGCGCTGCCGAACGCCACCGTCTCCGGCGGGCGGCTCGCCCCGGACGGGCCGCGCTACAAGGCGATCTTCGTCGAGGGCGACTTCTTCGCGGGCTCGGAGTGCACGCTGACGGTGTTCGCCGCCGCGCGGCTGCTGCGGTACGCCAAGGCGGGGCTGCCGATCGTGCTGCTCGGCGACTGGTCCGCGCCGACCGTGCCGGGCCTCGGTTCGGACGCCGAGAACGGCCGGCTTCGTGCCGTCGTCGCCGACCTGGTCAAGGAGCCGAATGTCCGGGTCGTCGGCGACAAGGCGAACGTCCCGGCCGCGCTCGCCGACCTCGGCGTCGCGCCGGACGTGACGTACGCGCAGAGCTCCACGCTGCTGAACGCCCACCGCCACGACGACGGCGTCGACTACTACTACCTGTGCAACGGGAGGCACGCCGAGACGGTGAAGCCGCCGGTGGCCGCGATCGACCACGCCGTGTCGTTCACCCGCACGGTCGAGGACGCGGTGCCGTACGCGCTCGACCCGTGGACCGGTTCGGCCGAGCGGATCGCGACCTACGCCGAGGACGGTGACCGGGTCACCGTCCGCGTGGCCCTCCAGCCGGGTCAGGCGACCGTCGTCGCGCTGGCCCGGCCGGGCCGGTTCGGCTCCGGCGGCGGCCGGGCGCACGTCACGAACACCGAGGCCGCCGAGGCGCGCTTCGCCGACGGCGACCTGGTGATCCGCGCGACGGTGGCCGGGACGTACGCCACGACGCTGTCCACCGGCCGGATCGTACGGACGACGGTCGCGGACGTCCCCGCGCCGATCACCCCGGGGACCTGGCAACTCGAGGTCGAGAGCCGGGAGCCGGGCGCGTCCGCCAGCGAGACGGCCACGGTCACCCACCGGCTGACGCTCGACGCGCTCAAGGCCTGGCCCGACATCCCGGAGCTCGCGGATGTCTCGGGCATCGGCCGGTACACCACGACGGTCGACCTGCCCGCCTCCTGGACGCGTGCGCATGGCGCGTACCTGCAGCTGGGCCAGGTGTTCGACACCTGCCGGGTCACGGTCAACGGACGGCGCCTGCCGGCGGTCGACCAGATCGATCCGGTCGTCGACGCCGGGCCGTACCTGCGGCGCGGCACCAACACGATCGAGGTCGAGGTCGCGACGACCCTGAACAACCGGCTGCGCGTGTCCGACCCCTCGGTCTACGGCGGCGCGCCCCGCCAGGCGTACGGACTGATCGGCCCCGTGCGCCTCGTGCCGTACGTGCAGGCGGCGATCGCCGGATGACGCCCCCGACAGAGACGAGGCACTCCATGAGAACGACACTCCTCGACTGCCTGAGCGGCAGCACCCGGCCCGCCGCCCGCGGCGCCGACTGCACCGCCACCTCCGCCCCCTGACCGGCCGGGCCGGTCGCGGGGATCCTCCGTCTCCTCGCGCCCGGTCCGGCCCCGAACCCTCGTTTCCGCACGCCCCCTGAGAGATCGCATGAGCCGTTGCGTGAATCTCAGCGGTTCTCTCGCCGAGGCTCTTCCTGCTTCATCGACCGCTGCCAACCCGGAAAGGTGAGGTCTTACATGGTCTCCACAAGGCGTTTTTCCTCTCCGGGGAACTTCCCGGCGAGGGTTCCGCTATCAGGCTTGGTCATGGAGGAACGCTGCGAGCAGGTTGCCTGCCGCGTTTTGGTCTCTGTCGTGTACGACGCCACAGCCGGGGCCCACCCACGTGCGCTCAGCCAGGGCCAGGGCACGGTTGATCCGGTCGCAGTCCCCGCACGTCTTGGAGGACGGGAACCAGCGGTCGGCCTTCCAGATACGAGAGCCGTACCAGTCGGCCTTGTAGTCAAGCTGGCGGATGAACTCGCCGAGCCCGGCATCGGAGATGGCGCGGGCCAGCCTGCGGTTTTTGACCATGCCCTTGATGTTCAGGGTCTCCACGGCGATGGCCGACTTGGTTCTCGTCAGCCTGGTGGTGGTCTTGTGCAGGAAGTCCCGGCGCCGATCGGCCACCCGCAGGTGCAGGCGGCCGACACGGTGTTTGGCCTTGGCCCGGTTGGCGGAGTTCTCCTTACTGCGAGACAGCTTGCGGCTGGCGCGCTTGAGGGCCCGCTGAGCAGCCTTGAGCGGCTTGGGCGCATGGATCTCCTCGGTGGTGCCATCGCTGTTCTTGACGACGGCGAATGTCTTCAGGCCCAGATCGATGCCGCACGCGGGCGCGCTGGCATCCGCCGCGTTCCGTTTGTTGATCTCCTCGCGATCCACCTCGATCTGGAAGGAGATCCACCAGCGCCCAGCCTGCCCACGAATGGTGGCACCGAGTATCCGCGCCTCACCGATGCTCATGCGGTCGGTGAGCCACGACATGTCTTCCCGGGTCTGGACGTTTCCGATGGCCGGCAGGCACACGGTGCGGGCATCCAGCGGCCTGGCGCGGTCGGCGTCGTAGCGGAAACGGGAGCCGTGCTTGCGCTTGCGCCACTTCGGCCAGCCGACCCGTGCGCCCTTGCGCTTGCCGTTCTTAGAGTCGAAGTAGTTCTTCAACCCGGCGGCCCGTACCCGGCAGGCCTCCTTCGGGACACGAGAGGACAGCCTGGCTTCGGAAAACCACGGGTAGCGCTCCGGGTGGGCGGCGCGCCATTCCTTCTCCAGCGCTGGGGCTCACCAAGGGACCTTGGTGAGCCGGTCCTGGGAGATACCGTAGGTCTTCTCGGCTTCCTGCTGAGCCTTTTTCTTCTGGACGATCTCCAGGCAAAAGTTCTCCACCACCCGCGACAGGCCCGCATGACGGCCCATCAATGCGGCCTGCTCCTGGGTGGGAGCAAGTTCGATCCGGAAACCTTGCTTGTGACTCACGTCTCACTCTCCCGGGCGGCGGCGATCGCCTTCTGCCCACCGTCGCCGGCCGCACGCACGCCGAACAGGCGGGCGCAGAACGAGGTGAGTACGTCGGTCATGCCGCGCACCAGGTCGTCGTCAACATGCGCCCATTTCCAGCTGTTTGGTAATGAACGCCCTGAATGCGCGCCCCGTCACTGAGTCGCATACGGAAATCATGACAGAGAGAAACCGAGGAATCCTGATGAATGGCGCATCAATTCATAGCTCCAGGAAGCGACGTCACCGTCTTCCTCTCACCGCGATGGGACTGGCCGCCCTCGTCGCGCCGGTCCTGTCCGTACCGCCCGCCACCGCGGGTCCCGCGCCGTCCCCGTCCCGGCACGCGGCCCGGCCGTGGGACGCCTACAACCTCTCGCCACGGACCCGGACCGTACGACCCGTCGCCATCTACAACACGAACGGCACCGTGACCGACCCGTCCGCCGTGCTCAAGGGCCGGCGCACCCGCCTGACCGGCGCCGGCTCGTACGTCACGCTCGACTTCGGTAAGGACGTCAGTGGCCTCGTCACGCTGCACTTCGCCGCCTCGGACGGTGCGCAGCGGGTCGGCCTGGCGTTCAACGAGTCCCCGGACTACGTCGGGACCAACTCCGACACCTCCACCGGCGGCCCGCGCAGCCGCGACGGCGTCCTGTACGCCGACGTGAACGGCGCGACCACCTACACGATGCCCGCCCAGTACCTGCGCGGCGGCTTCCGCTACCTGACCGTCTTCCTGGACTCCGCCGGCAGCGTCGACCTCGACCGCGCGTCCCTGCACTTCACGGCCGCGCCGACCATGAAGCACCCGGCCGACTACGCGAACCACTTCTACTCCAGCGACCCGCTGCTCAACCGCATCTGGTACGCGGGCGCGTACACGATGCAGCTCAACACGATCGATCCCAAAACGGGCAGGGTCTGGGAGCCGCCCGCGGCGCTGTGGGACAACACGGGCGACGTCGGCGTGGGCGACACGATCCTCGTGGACGGCGCCAAGCGCGACCGGACCGTGTGGCCCGGCGACCTGGGCATCGAGATCCCCGCCGCGTACGCCGCCTTCGGCGACACGGTGTCGGCGCGCAACGCGCTCACCACGGTGTACCAGCACCAGAAGGACACCGGCGAGCTGCCGTACTCCGGGCCGATGATGAACAAGTACGGCTCCGACACCTACCACCTGTGGACCCTGTCGGCGAGCTACGACTACTACCGCTACACCGGCGACACGGCGTGGCTGGCGAGCGTGTGGGACGCCTACAAGCACGGCGTCGACTACAGCACCGCGAAGGTCGACGCCAACGGGCTGCTGTCCATCACCGGCACCGGCGACTCGGTGCGCATCCTCGCCAAGGGCGAGAACCTCATCGCCAACGTCCTGCTGTGGCGGGTGCTCAGCACCGGCTCCGAGCTGGCCACCGTACGCGGTGACACGGCCCTCGCCGCGTCGTACGCGAGCCGGGCGGCCGCGCTGCGCACCGCCATCGACGCGAACTTCTGGGACGACGCCGCCGGGGCGTACAAGTTCTACCCGACCTCGACCATCCACCCGCAGGACGGCAACGCCCTCGCGGTCTGGTACGGCCTGGCCGGTCAGGACAAGGCCCAGCGGATCAGCGCGGTGCTCAAGGGCAACTGGAACGACGTCGGCTCCACCGCGCCAGAGAACAAGGGCAACCCCGGCGTCTTCTCCGGGTCCATGGAGGTCAACGCGCACTTCGCGGCGGGCGGCCAGGCCGCCGACCAGGCGGGCGTGGACCTGATCCGCCGCCAGTGGGGCTACATGCTGACCAGCCCGCACGGCACCCAGAGCACCTTCTGGGAGTCCTACCGGGCGGGGGAGTCGTGCGTGTTCTGCAGCACGTACGTCAGCCTCGCGCACGGCTGGGCGACCGGCCCGACGCCCGCGCTGAGCTTCTACGTCCTCGGCGTCGCACCCGACTCGCCGGGCGGGCGCACCTTCCACTTCGTCCCGCACCCGGCGGACCTGACCTTTACCGAGGGCCGCATCACCACCGAGTACGGGCCGGTCGACGCCTCCTGGCGCGTCGACCACGGAGCGTTCCGGGCGCGGCTGACCGCGCCGCGCGGCACGACCGGCCGGGCCGGCGTGCCGACGTTCGGCGGCAAGGTCCGGGTCTTCGTCAACGGGCGGCTCGCCTGGACCGGCACGCGGGCCACGGCGTACGGCGCGCACGCCGACGGCGACTACGTCTACCTCGAGGGCCTGCGCGCGGGCCACTACACGATCACGAGCGAGCGAGTGGGGGAGCGATGAGCACACCGTTCAGCCGGCGCGGGTTCCTCGGCGTCGCGGGCGGCGCGGTGGCCGCCGCCGGCCTGCTGGACCTGCCGGGGCGGGCCGCCGTCGCCGCGACCGGCGGGGGCCCGGCCGTCGCGCCGTTTCCGCTGCGCGGCGTCACCCTCCTCGACAGCAGGTTCCGCGACAACATGGCGCGGACCTGCTCCTACCTGACGTTCGTCGACCCGGACCGGCTGCTGCACACCTTCCGGCTCACCGTCGGACTGCCGTCGGCGGCGCAGCCCTGCGGCGGCTGGGAGGCCCCGAACGTCCAGCTGCGCGGCCACTCCACCGGGCACCTGCTGTCCGCCCTCGCCCAGGCGCACGCGAACACCGGCGACGACGCCTACGCCGCCAAGGCCCGGTACATCGTCGGCGAGCTCGCCAAGTGCCAGGCCGCGGGGCCGGGAGCGGGCTACACGACCGGATATCTGTCGGCCTTCGAGGAAAAGGTTTTCGACCAGCTCGAGGCGGGCGGCCATCCGTGGGCGCCGTACTACACCCTCCACAAGATCATGGCGGGGCTGCTCGACCAGTACCAGCTCAGCGGGAACCGCCAGGCCCTCGACGTGCTGCTCGGCATGGCCGCCTGGGCCGACGCGCGCACCTCGAAGCTGACGAGCGAGCAGATGCAGTCGCTGTTGAACGTGGAGTTCGGCGGCATGAACGACGTGCTCGCCGCCCTCTACCTGCAGACCCGCGACCCCGCGCACCTGCGCACCGCCCGCCGCTTCGACCACGAGGCCGTCTACGGCCCGCTCGCCGACCGGCAGGACCAGCTGGCCGGCCTGCACGCCAACACCCAGATCCCCAAGATCGTCGGCGCGGTGCGGGAGTACGAGGCCACTGGGGACCCGCGCTACCTCGACATCGCGGCGTACTTCTGGGAGACGGTCGTCCGCCACCACACCTACGTCATCGGCGGCAACAGCAACGCGGAGATGTTCTGCCCGCCGGACCAGATCATCTCCCAGCTCGGCGAGAACACCTGCGAGAACTGCAACAGCTACAACATGCTCAAGCTGTCGCGGCTGCTGTTCTTCCACCGCCCGAGCCCGGCGTACATGGACTACTACGAGTGGACCCTGTACAACCAGCTGCTCGGCGAGCAGGACCCGGACTCCGCGCACGGGTTCTGCACGTACTACACCGGCCTGTGGCCGGGCACGCAGCGGCAGGTCAAGGGCGGTCTCGGCGCCGACCCGGGCAGCTACAGCAGCGACTACACCAACTTCTCGTGCGACCACGGCACGGGCATGGAGACGCACACGAAGTTCGCCGACTCCATCTACTTCCACACCGGCGGCACGCTGTACGTCAACCTGTTCATCCCCTCGGAGGTGACCTGGGCCGAGCGCGGGATCCACGTCCGCCAGGAGACCCGCTACCCGCAGGAGGACACGACCCGGCTGACCGTGCGCGGCGACGCGCGGTTCACCATGAAGATCCGCATCCCCGGCTGGACCCGGCACCCCCGGGTCCGGATCAACGGCCACGAGGCGGGCCGGCCCCGGCCCGGCACGTACCTGACGATCGAGCGGCGCTGGCTCGACGGCGACATCGTCGAGGTCACCCTGCCCATGGCGCTGACCTGGCGGAAGGCACCCGACAACCCGAAGGTCCAGGCGGTCAGCTACGGCCCGGTCGTGCTGGCCGGCGGGTACGGCGCCCAGCAGCTGAAGACGATCCCGGCGATCGAACCGCGCTCCGTGCGTGCCGCCGAGGACTCCCTGCGCTTCACCGCGACGGCGGACGGCACCGACGTGACGCTCATGCCGTTCTCGGAGATCCAGCACCAGCGGTACACGGTGTACTGGGCGACCCCACCGGACCGGTCCCGGCCGCGCCTGATCGCCCGCTACTCGTTCGGGGAGGGCAGCGGCACGACGGCGGCGGACGCCACCCGGACCTGGCCCGCCGCGACGCTCGCCGGCGGCGCGACCTGGACCGGCGACGGCGCGGTCGCGCTCGACGGCAAGGACGGCCACGTCGCCCTGCCACCCGGGCTGATCAGCGGGCTCGACGCCCTGACCATCGCGGCCTGGGTACGGCCGGAGGAGCTCGCCAACTCCGCCCGCGTCTTCGACCTGGGCTTCCACAAGATGACCTACCTGTTCCTCGCCGTACGGACCGGCACGGGCAAGGCGCGTTTCGCCATGAAGATCGCCGGAATGGACGGGGAGGACTTCATCGACGCCGCCGGCCCGATCCCGGCGGGCACCTGGAGCCACGTCGCGGTGACCATCGCCGACGGCAAGGGCGTGCTGTACGTCGACGGCGCCGAGTCCGGCCGCAACGACGCGCTCGTGATGAGCCCGCTGCTGCTCGGCGCGACCACCCAGAACTACCTCGGCCGCTCCCAGAACCCCACCCACCCCTACCTGCACGGCCAGGTCGACGACTTCCGCGTCTACAACCACGCCCTCACCGCCGCCGACGTCGCGGCCCTGCACGCCCAAGGACGGAACGCATGAGCGAGCGGATCGGCACGGCCGCTTCCTTGACGAAGGAGGCCGCATGAGCACGCTGCGACGGTTCGCCGCCTCGGCTGCCGCGCTGGCGGTGGTGTTCGGCACCGCCGTGCCCGCGCACGCCGGTGAACGCCCCGGCGTGATCGGCCTGCGCGCCGCCGACCTCACCGAACCGCTCGGCATCGAGGACACGACCCCGCCGCTGACCTGGCGCCTGGCCTCGGGGCGCGACGTCGCGCAGACGGCGTATCAGATCCAGGCCGCGACGAGCCCGGACGGGTTCGGCCGGCCCGATCTGTGGGACACCGGCCGGGTCGCCTCGGCCGGCCAGCGCGTCGACTACGCCGGGAAGGCGCTCGGCAGCCGTACCCGCGTCTACTGGCGGGTGCGCGTGTGGACCGGCTCGGGCGGCGCGTCGGAGTGGAGCGAACCGGCCTGGTTCGAGACCGGCCTGACGTCGGCGTCCGACTGGTCCGGCCAGTGGATCACCCACCCGGACTGGCGGTTCAAGGAGAAGCAGCCGACCCCGATCGTGGTGAAGCTGCCCGAGACGACCGCCCGGTACGTCCGGCTCAACGTGACGAGGCTCGGCCTGCCGCTCGTGGAGAACCTTCCGGACAAGGCCTGGAGGCTGCAGCTCGCCGAGCTCGAGGTCCGCGACTCCTCCGGGACGAACCTGGCCGCGAACACGACGGTCACCAGCTCCGACACCGGCAACCAGGTCAACCACAAGTGGCTCCCGCGGTACCTGACCGACGGGACCGAGACGACGAACCAGGAGCTCGCCGGCTGGTCCAGCTCCGCGTACCCCTCCGACGACGTCTCCGCCAAGCCGATCACGCTCACCGTCGACCTGAAGTCCGCGAAGACGTTCGACCAGGTGCTGCTGTTCCCGCGCACCGACGTCCCGGCGGCCGGCGACAAGGTCCCGTACGCGCCCGTCGACTACTCCGTCTCGACGGGCGACGACGCCGCCGGGCCGTTCACGAGCCTTAAGACCGTCGCCGGCCAGGAGCCCCCGGCGTCACCGGTCCCGGAGGCGATGCCGATCTTCGCCAAGGACTTCGCGCTGCCCTCCAGGATCCGCTCCGCCCGCCTGTACGTCAGCGGCGTCGGCGTCTACGAGGCCGGGCTGAACGGCCGCAGGCTCGGGGACGCCGTGCTCGAACCGGGCAACACCGACGTCACCGACCAGGTCCCGTACGCGACGTACGACGTGACGCGGCTGCTGCGGCCCGGGCGGAACTCGATCGGGGTCCGGCTCGGCAACGGCACCGCCAACGTCATCTCCACCGCCGACCGGTACCGCAAGTTCGGCGGGACCCAGAGCGACCCGGAGCTGATCGCCCAGCTCGAGGTCACCCTCGCCGACGGCAGCGTGCGCCGCGTCGTCAGCGGCGCCGACTGGCAGACCACCCTTGGCGGCACCACCTTCTCCAACTGGTACGGCGGGGAGGACTTCGACGCCCGCCGTGAGCCGCCCGGCTGGGACCGTCCCGGCGCGAAACGGCCGGGCTGGCAGCAGCCGATCGCCGTTCCCGGCCCCGGCGGCAGGCTGACGGGCCGCATCGAGGAGCCGGTCCGCGTCCAGGACACCCTCCAGGCGACCCAGGTCGGCTCCGGCGACGGCTATCAGGTCTTCGACCTCGGCCGGAACATCGCCGGCTGGCCCGAGCTGACCGTCACGGCCCCCGCCGGGACGACGGTGCGCATGTACCCGGCCGAGAGCCTGGGCAACGGCCGCGCCTACCAGCTGACCAGCAACGTCGGCGCACCGATCTGGGACCAGTACACGACGCGGACCGACGGCGCCGAGACCTGGCACCCGCACTTCGCCTACCACGCCCTCCGCTACGTCGAGGTCCGCGGTGTGCCCGCCGGCGCGACCGTCTCCGTCCGCGGTCTGGCGCTGCACGCCGACAACCCCTCGGCCGGTTCCTTCTCCTCGTCCAACGACCTCCTCGACGGTATCCACACCCTGATCCGCCGGGCGATCGAGAACAACATGCAGAGCATCCTCACCGACTGCCCGAGCCGGGAGAAGCTCGGCTGGCTCGAACAGGACCACCTCGTCTTCGGCGGCCTGGCGTTCAACTACGACATGGCGGCCCAGCTCCGCAAGGTCGTCCGGGACATGGCCGAGGCACAGACCGACACCGGCCTGATCCCGTCGACGGTGCCGGACTACACGGTGCTGGCCGGGGCGTACCGCGACGACCCGAACTGGGGCGGCGCGTTCGTCGTCGTGCCGTGGGACCTGTACCTCACCTACGGCGACGCCGAGACCATGCGCGCCTACTACCCGGCGATGCAGAAGTACGCCTCCTACCTGGAGGCCCGGGCGGTGAACGGGCTCACCGACTACAGCCTGGGCGACTGGATCACGCCGGACCGGACGTTCCCGAAGTTCGTCTCCGGGACGTACGGCTACTGGCGGGTCCTCGACACCATGTCCAAGATCGCCGGGGCGCTCGGGAAGAAGGACGAGGCGGCGGCGTACCGGGCCAAGGCGGACGCCAGCGCGAAGGCCCTGTCCGACAAGTACTACGACGCCGCGAGCGGTACGTTCGCCGGCGGCGGCCAGGGCGCCGAGGCGCTCGCCCTCGACATGGGCGCCGTCCCGGCCGACCAGCGGCAGCGCCTGCTCGACCACCTGGTCGGCAGCGTCACCGTGGCCGGGTACCACCTGCAGCTCGGCGAGATCTCGCTGCCCAGCGCGTTCCGCGTACTGCCCGACGACGTCATCTACAAGATCGCCACGCAGACCGACAGCCCCAGCTACGGCTACCAGGTCGTACACGGCAACACCACGCTCGGCGAGGGCTGGGACGGCGGCAGCGGCCAGTCGCAGGACCACTTCATGCTCGGCTCGATCGACTCGTGGTTCACCGGGCGGCTCGCCGGCATCCAGCAGGCCCCCGGCTCGGTCGGCTACCGCAAGCTCCTCATCGCCCCGGCCGTCGTCGGCGACCTGACCCGGGCTTCGGCCACCTACCGCACCCCGTACGGCGAGGCCCGTACGTCCTGGACCAAGACGGACGACGGCATCCGGCTGACGGTCACCGTGCCGCCGGGCAGCACCGCCGACGTCCCCGGCTCCGGCGAGGTGCGCCAGGTCGGCTCCGGAACGTGGACGTTCCGGTCGAAGTGACCCGCGCGTGCTCCCGCCTCACCGGGCGCGGAAGCGCGCGGTACCGGACGGAATCGCGCGGTACCCGACGGAATCGCGCGGCGCCGGGCGGGAGAGCACGGCGCCAAGCGGAAGAGCACGGCGGCCGACCCGGCCGTGATCTCAGTTCAGGGAAGGAGTCAGAATGAGGAACCGTCTCCCCGCGGCCTTGACGGCCGCTGGAGCCGCGGCCACACTGCTGGCCGCGCTGAGCGCGCCGGGGACCGCCCCGGCGTGGGCGGGGGTGGACCACGCCCCCCTCGCGCCATCGGGCCTGACCATCGGCGACCAGACCCGGCCGCTGAACGTCGAGGGCCGTCCGGCTTTCGGCTGGCTGCCCCGCGACGTCGACCCGGGCGAGGTCCAGACCGCGTACCAGATCAGGATCTCCGGCGGCCGCCGCGTCGTCTGGGACAGCGAAAAGGTCGCGTCCTCTCAGCAGTCGTACGTCCCCGGCCCGACCGACCTCCCGCACGGCGCGTCGTACACCTGGACCGTCCGCACCTGGGACCGCGCGGGCAGGACGTCGCCGTGGGCCAGGCCGGCCGCCTTCGACACCGGCCTCGCGGACGCCGACTGGCAGGCGAACTGGATCCGCCGCACGACGGGGGAGAAGGACGACTACACCTACGCCCGCAAAGAGTTCGCGGTCGGCCGCAGCCCGGTCGTCCGCGCCCGCGTCTACGTCGCCGCGAGCCAGCAGTACGACCTGCACGTCAACGGGCGGCTCGTCGACCGGGGCGCGGCGTTCTCCTACCCCGGCGAGGGTTACTACAGGGCGGTCGACGTCACCCGCCTGCTCAAGCCGGGCGGGACGGCCGCCGTCGGCGCGCTCTACCACTGGTACGGCCCCGGCCAGGGACGCCCGTCGGGCGAACCGGGCCTGCTGATGCGCGTCGTCGTCGACCACGCCGACGGCACCCGCCAGGTCGTCGTCACCGACGGTTCCTGGAAGGTCGCCCGCGCGCAGTGGAAGACCACGTCGTACCGCAACGGCGACGGCCGCGACTACATCGAGGACATCGACGGCACCGCCGAACCGCTCGGCTGGGACCGGCCCGGCTTCGACGACGCGTCCTGGACCGCGCCGCAGGTGGTCGGCGCCCACCCGGCGGGTGTCTTCACCCACCTCCAGGGCCAGGAGTCCGGGCTCGCCTATGAGACGGTGCACCCGGTCAAGGTCACCAAGGTCGCTGGCGGGGTCGTCGCCGACTTCGGCAAAATCATCCCGGCCGTGCCGGTCATCCGGTTCCGGGACGGCGTCAAGGACACGGCGGTGACGATGACCGCCGGCTACCTGCTGGCCGGCGACGGGACGGTCTCCAACTCCAAGCACGACAACCAGACCACCGACCTGACCTACCGGTACACCGAGCGGGCCGGCGACCAGACGGTCCGCTACTACACCTACGAAGGCTTCCGCTACCTGCAGATCAACGCCGATGTCGCCGCGGACGACATCAGCGCGATCGTCCAGTACACCGACGTGCCGTCCCGGGCTCGGCTGCGTACGTCGAACTCCGGCGTCGACGCCGCGTACGACCTGATGCAGCGGTCGGCGCTGTACGACTCGCAGGAGCAGTTCCTCGACACGCCGACCCGGGAGAAGGGCCAGTTCCTCGGCGACTCCGTCGACGTGTCCCTGGCCACCATGTCCGGCTGGGGCGAACGCCGCCTCACCCGCAAGGCGATCCACGAGTTCATCGCCTCCCAGGCACGCTACTGGCCGGACGGCCGGCTCAACGCCGTCTACCCGAACGGCGACGGCAAGCGCGACATCCCGGACTACACCGAGATGTTCCCGGGCTGGGTGTGGGAGTACTACCTGCAGTCCGGCGACGCCGCCACCCTGAACGATGCGTACCCGGTCATGACGGCCGTCGCCGACTACGTCCGCCGCTACATCGACCCCTCCACCGGCCTGGTCACCAAGCTCGCCGGAGGGTCCGGCGCGTACCAGTACGGCATCATCGACTGGCCGAACCGCTACGGCTACGACACCGACACCGTGGCCCGGACCGCCGTCAACATCCTCGCGGTCGACGTCCTGAACGCCACCGCCCGCGCCGCCCAGACCCTCGGCAAGGACCCGAGCGGGTTCCAGCGCGACGCCGCCGGTCTGAGGAGTGCGATCAACCACAAGCTGCGCCGCGCGGACGGCGTCTACATCGACGGTCTGGAGGCCGACGGCACACAGAGCACCCACGCCTCCCAGCTCGCCAACGCCTTCGCGGTCGCGTACGGGCTCACTTCGGATGCCGCGGTGGTCGACTACATGGCGAGCCTCGGCCTGCAGATGAGCCCGATGACCGTCCACTGGCTGATGACCGCCCTGGCCGCCCGCCCGGACGCCTTCGTCACCCGCCTCACCGACCCGAACAGCATCGGCTGGGCGAAGATCCTCGCCTCGGG
Source organism: Actinoallomurus sp. NPDC050550 (assembly GCF_040655075.1). NCBI lineage: Bacteria > Bacillati > Actinomycetota > Actinomycetes > Streptosporangiales > Thermomonosporaceae > Actinoallomurus > Actinoallomurus sp. NPDC050550. Next base: position 100,051 of record NZ_JBFAJC010000023.1, read on the forward strand.
CGGCACGTTCACGTGGGAGTCATGGGAGGCACCGGAGACCGGCGACAGCCTGTCGCACGGCTGGGGCGCGTCCCCGGTGATCGACGTCCAGCAGACGCTGCTCGGCGTGACGGTCACCGCCCCGGGCGCGGCCCAGATCCGCGTACGCCCGCCGGCGTCCGGCCTCACCTCGGCATCCGGCACGGTCCCCACCCAGCGTGGCGACGTCCGGGTGTCCTGGCACAAGACCGGCGGCCACATGACGCTGTCCGTCGACGTTCCCGTCAACGTGAAGGCCGAGATCGACCTGCCCACCACCGGCGAGGTCCGGTCGACCGGCGACGCCCAGTCCCTGGGCGTACGCGACGGCCACACGGTCTACGAGGCCGGCTCCGGCCGCGTCACCTTCAGTACCCAGAGCTGAGCTCGGCCTGACGGCAGACCGCCCGCCTCTCCATACGCGAGGGGCGGGCGGTCTTAGGCCCACGAGCGACCTCGACGCATCGGCCGTTCATGTCCAGGCACCGCCGGACCTGCTCCGTTGCGTCGTTCTCAGCCGTCGTGAGAGGGTTACCGCGCTTCACGGAATGCGTACACACGGCAAAGGACTGAAGCCATTGATCCCGGCGTCCCTCAGCGGCCGCCGTCGGCACTGAGCCGGTCTGCTCTTCTCGCGGCATCAGTGCCACGCCATCCCACGGCGGCCCACGATCCGGTGCCTGACGCACCGTTCGCATGCGCTGCTCACCCCCCTGCTCGGTACGGCGGGGCGAGCGCTCCACCAGCTACGTGAGGTCGACACCACCGTGGACATCAACGTCCAGAGTTTCGCCGTCGCCAACCTGCGCCGCCGCCCCGTCGTCGTTGAGACGGGTGGCTTCGTCGCGGGCTTCGACCCCGGCACCACCAGCCCGTACGTCAACTACGCGACGCCGCTGCCCGGCGCCGAGCCGACCCGTCAGGACGTCGCCGCACTGATCAGGGCGTTCCGTACGCGACGTCTCAAACCCCGGCTCGAGTTCGCGCCCGACGCCGCGCCCGCGGTAGAACCCGCGCTGCGTACGGCCGGCTTCGCCACTGAGGCGGTGCACGAATACCTGGTCTGCACCCCGGAAACGCTGACGGTGCCGCGAAATGACGGTGCGGGCATCCCTCTCGTGGAGAGCCCATGCTCGGACGAGGACTACGCCGCGATCGACGCCGCCTTGTCGGAGGCGTTCAGCGGCGAGTTCGATCCGTCTCCGGAAGGCGCAGCCCGACTTCGCCGCACCCAGGAGAACGGCGGAGCCGTCCGTTTCGTCCGCGCCCCCGATGGCGGCTGCGCCGGCGGGGCGACCTGCTCCGCGCCCGCCGTCGGAACGGCGGAACTGGCGGGCGTCGGCACCCGGCCCGCCTTCCGCGGCCGCGGCATCGCCGCCGCGGTCACGGCGGCGTTGACCGAGGCCATGTTCGTCAGGGGAGCGCGGTCGGTGTGGCTGGAGTACTCGGGAGAGGGATCCCGACGTGTCTATGAACGCATCGGCTACCGGCCGCGAGGCACTCGCCGGTACATGTCGCTCGAAGCAGCGGCAGTGTAGTCAGGGCGCGATGCTGAGGCAGATGCCGGCCGCCACGATGAACTCGGCGTACAGATCGCGGGTCCGGCTCTGGCGGCTGTGCCGGGTCTCGCGGCGGTCGCGCAGGTGGTCGTTCAGAAGGGCGCCGGTGAGGGCGATGACCGCGCCGCTGCCCGTCGCGATCGACGTAGTCCAGACGAGATCAGGCATTACTGCGCCGTATGTGCAGATGACCCTCGCGAGGAAAGGAGGGCGGCGCTGCGGGCAGGACCGTGTCGAGGGTGTACCGGCTCTTGTGCGCGACGCGGCACGAGGCCGGGTTGTCCACCTGATGCAGGAGTTCCAGACGCTCCAGCCCGTCGCTCCCCATGGCGTCGAAGGCCCAGCCGGTGAGAGCCTCCAACGCGCGCGGTGCCACACCCCGCCCGCGGGCATGGGCCGTGGTCCAGTAGCCCACCTCGGCCGACGGTTTGCCGGAGGCCACTTCCTTGAGGACCGCATGGCCCACCAACGGCCCGCGAATCGCATCAGGTCGCATTTCAAGGACCGCGAATCCGAACCGGTCCCCTGCTGCCCAGCCTCGCTCCTGGCGCCGTACCCACCGCATCGCATCGGCCTCGTTCTCCACGGCCGACCTGGTCCAGTGGCGTAGTGCGGGATCCCGGTACGCGTCGACGAGGTCGGCGACGTCCTCCGTGCACCAGGGGCGAAGGACGAGGGCGGGAGCGGACGGCGTCGCGCCCGCATGCAGGGTGACGGTGTCGTTCACCGGCCGATCGTATGCGGCAGCGTTCTGCTCCACTGCCGACGGCCACCGGCCCACTACCGGTCCATTCGGACGCGTACGGCCTCGGCGGCCCAGTCGAACGCCGGTGCCAGGCTCTCTGGAGCGGGCCAGCCGTTGATCACTGCGAGCAGTTGGAAGTGCCGATCCCAGCGCGGGTCGGTCACGCTGTCCAGCCGGAGCAGCAGCAGGCGGCGCAGCTCGGCGTCGTCGGGGCGGCCGAGGACGTGGGCATAGTGAGCCGCGAGCGCCGCAACGATCGGATCGGCCTGGTGAGAGGCCGGGGTGATACCCGCCGCCAGAGCGGGGCCGGCCTGGTCACGGACGACTGCGGCAAAATCGCGGCGCAAGCGCATGGTGTCGCCTTGTGCCTGTTCGGCCGCGTGGTCCTCGGCCATCCGCCGCACGCTGGCGCGGAAGTCCGGGTCCAGGGCGAGTTCGGCCCACTGCACCCATGCCTGGATCTGTTGCGTCTCGGGGTTGTCGGGTATCTCGGGTGTCATCGAGCGCCTGACCCCAGCGAACGCGGAGTCGGCGCCGAGACCGCCGAAAACAGCATCGAGGAAATCGCCGATCAGACGTTGGCGTTCGTCCTCGGAGAGCTGGGCCAGCTTATGCATGAGATCCGTCTCCTCAGCAGTGAGCGCCCGCTCGGCCACCGCCGTCAGCACCGCATGCCGGAGGCGCAGGACGCGGATCTGTACGGCCAGGGCTTCGGCGTGCGCTGCGGCGACCTCGGGAAGCGAGAGCTCCCGGTCCACGACCCTGCGGATCGTGGGCAGATCCAGCCCCAGGTCCCGCAGCGTCCGCACAAGCTCCAGCCGCGCGACGGCGTCAATGTCGTAGAGGCGGTAGCCGGCCGGGCTACGGTCCACCGGCGCCACGATTCCACGATCGGAGTAGAACCGAATGGTCTTGACCGTCAGACCGGTCCGCCGGGCCAGCTCGCCGATCGAGTAGAGAGTGTCGCCGTCCATGCCCCCACCTTGGCGTCTCCCTCTACGGGAGACTCAAGCCCATCCGCCCGCCGAGCGTCGCCGTCTCGTTCCGGTCCGGCGAAAGGGGATGTGACGATGACCCCCGAGGAACGGCTCATGCGCTCTCTACCGGCGCTGCGGGAACTGGTCGACTCGTTGGCGAAACGATCGCCGTCGGAAGCGAGGGAACTCCTGCAACTCGACTTCCTGATTCGCAGGTATCCGGCCGCCGCCTGGACGAGCCTGCAACGCCGGCAACGGACCCAAGCCGCCCTGCCCGCGCTCCCCAAATGGTCACCGGCTCCGGACACGGGCGGGCGCCCGCTGTGGCGATGGGCTGACGGCCAGGTCTGCGTGGCGAACGGCGACATTGACCAACTGCGATTCCTCGACGTGGCCCTGGCGCGGTTCGACGAAACGACCGCCGACGAGTTGCACACGTATCTGCTGAGGACTCGCGACGTCTAACGACCTGGGGGCGATTGCAGGTGAGGGGACGGCTGGCTGGTCAGGGCTGCGCCGGGTCGAGCGGCAGAACGCGGTGGAAGACGACTCTGGCTTGGCCGGGGCCGCTGTAGTCGTCGACGACCTCCGCGTCGAAGCCGAGGCTGCGATGGAATGCGATCGAGGTGGTGTTTCCGGGTGACGTGATCGCCTTCAATCGCCGTGCGCCTTGGCGATACGCGGCGTCGGCGAACGCCGTATACAGGCGGCGCCCGAGGCCGGTGCCGCGGGTGTCGTCTCGAGTAGCGATGAGGTGTACATACCCGGTACCAGCTGGTGTGACGAACCCGATGACATACCCGTGGATTTCATCCTCGGCTCGGGCGACAAGGCACGTTTCACCGAACTCGCGCACCAGCGTCAGAAGGTGCTGGTGCCGAAGGTCACGTTCTCCCCAGTACCGGTGATGATCAACAAGGACCTGCTGGATGTCGGTCATCTCGGCCGGTGTGATCCGTGCGTGCATGACAGGAATCATCGCAGGTGCCTGCCTCCATCCCCTGAGAAGGGCGGTGAGCCTCAGGCTCGGGTCCGGCCGACGTAGAGGTTGCGCGCCCGGTAGTAGGTGTCGGCGGTCGGGCCGGGGGATCCCGAGGACCCTTCCATCTGCAGGTTGATGATCCACATCGGCTGGCCGACGAAGCCGGCGCCGCGAATCACCAGCGGACCGCGATGAGGCACGTCGCGGCCGCCCACCCTGAACGAACGGAGAAACTACCCAGGTAGGGTCCGGACACACCGCCTCGTCGGTCGGCCTCTCGACCGGGCCGATAGGCGCAAGCCCGTCAGATGCGTGGGGGGAGGGCCAGGGCGCGTAGGAGCTGGGTGAGTTCTTCGTGGAAGAGCTTGTCGGGGCTGTGGGTCTGGCCCTGCATGTGCCCGTAGACCTCTAGTGACACAAAGCCGTGGAGATGTCCGCGGATGCGCAGGGCGAGGGCGACGGCGGCGGGTGGCAGGTCCGGGAACGCGGGGCGTATCTCATTGACGAGGCCGGAGTCGAAGTCGGCCCATTCGAAGTCGCTGTCTTGGTAGAGGTGTTCGGCGTGGGGCCAGGCGGCCGCCGCCATCGCTGTGAGCCCTAGGCAGATGCGGCGGATGGCGTCCGGGGCGAGGCCGCCTTCGGGCGGGTGGTAGCCGGGTACGGGGTCGCCGAAGATGAGCCGGAAGCCTTGGGGGTTGACCTGCGACCAGTTCCGGAAGGCGCACGCCCAGGCCCGGATCCGGGTAGCCGGGTCTTCGGCCGTGGTGGCTTGCCAGGCGGAATCGACGGCGTCGGCCAGGGCGGTGCACACGTCGTTGATGAGTGTGGTGACCAGGTCGTCGCGGGTGGCGAAGTAGCCGTAGATGGCGTTGGCGGTCATGCCCATCTCGCGGGCGATGGCCCGCAGGGTGATGGCGTCGGGTCCGCCCGAGGCCATGAGTTCCAGTGCCACGGTCTTGATCTCTGCGGTCGTTTCGGCTCGTAGGCGCTCGCGCCGTCCGGTGGTTGCCCCGTTACTTCTTCCGCCTGCCATGCACCTGAGTCTACAGCGTCACCTTGCATGTTGCCGTATCTTAACTTCACGCCGTATAGTTTCCTCATGGCGTCACCCACGGGGACGGCGTCAACCACAAATTCGTGTGCGAGCAGGGAGAACCATGCAGATCGGAGTCATCGGGGCCACCGGCACCATCGGCAGCCGGGTCGTCACCGAAGCACTCAGCCGCGGACACCGGGTCACCGCGTTCAGCCGCGACGCGTCGCACATCGAGGACGGCCGGGAGAACCTCACCTGGCAGAGCCTCGACGTCCTGGACGCCGCGGCCATCGCTCAGATCCTGCCCGGCCTGGACGTGCTGATCAGCGGATTCGGGCCCGGTAACGCCGCCAAGGACCTGGCCGACAGCATCGAGTTGTCCATCGCCGACCCCACCCTCTACGCCCAGGCCGCCACCGCGCTGCTGACCGCGTTGAACAGCCGACCCGGGCTGCGGCTCATCGTGATCGGCGGAGCCGCGAGCCTGGAAGCCGAACCCGGGCTGGTGTTCACCGACTCCGACGAGCTCCTGCACGCGGCGCTGGAGCAGTTCGGGCTACCCAAGGAGTACGCCGCCGCGATGCGCGGCCACGGGGACGCGCTGAACCTGCTGCGTACCTCCAACCGGCTGTGGACCTACCTCAGTCCCGCCGTGGAGACCGAGCCTGGGCAGCGCACCGGCCGTTTCCGCATCGGCGACAACCATCAGCCGGTCATGGACGCTGACGGACGCAGCCGCATCTCCGCCGAGGACGCGGCCATCGCAGTGATCGACGAAGCGGAGCTGCCCCGCTTCGTCCAGCGCCGGTTCACGGTGGGCTACTGAGCACCACCCGCGGTACCCGCGGACGCGACACCTGTCACTCGAATCACTGGGCCCTCCGGCCCGCACCCGCTCTCGAAGGGAATCGCCGTGCTGAACAGGACGGATCCGCCAGATAAGGTCCCGGCAGGACCAGCCACCCCAGGTGGCCGCAATGAGTAACGCCTCAGCCGCCAGGTACGACACCGGCGATGGGAATGCTGCAGCACCCGGCGAAGTCCGCCGGTGGCGGGCGTTTTCGCTGCTTGCCCTGGCTTACTTCATGACCGCGGTCGATCTGCTGATCGTCAACGTCGCGCTGCCGACGATCGGCACCAAGCTGCACTTCGCCGAGTCCGACCTGCAGTGGGTGGTGACCGCGTACGCGCTCACCTTCGGCGGGTTCCTGCTGCTCGGCGGCCGGGCCGCCGACCTGCTCGGCCGCAGGCGCATGTTCATGGCCGGGCTGGCGCTGTTCACCGCGGCGTCGCTGGCCTGCGCGCTGGCCACCGGCGGCATGTTCCTGGTCGTCATGCGTGGTGCTCAGGGCCTGGGTGCCGCGCTGGTGCTGCCCGCGGCGCTGTCGACTGTGATGAACATCTTCCCCGAGGGCGCCGAGCGCAACAAGGCGCTCGGCCTGTGGGGCGCCATCGGCGCCAGCGGCGCGACTGTTGGTGTGCTGGCCGGCGGTGCCCTCACCCGGTACGCGGGCTGGCCGTACATCTTCTACCTCAACGTCGTCGTCGGCGGTGCCGCGCTGTTGCTGGCCAGGCGGGTGGTGCCCGAAAGCAGGCTGGACGGAGCCCGCCGCCGCTACGACCCGCTCGGCGCTATCACCGTGACCGGTGCCCTGGTGATCCTTGTCTACGCGATCTCGCAGGCGCCGATCGTCGGGTGGACGGCCGCCCGGACCCTGGGCCTGCTCGCGGCGGCGGCGGTCCTGCTGGCCGCGTTCCTGGTCATCGAGGCCAGGGCGGAGGCGCCGCTGCTGCCGCTGCGGCTGTTCCGGCTGAAGACCCTGGCCGGGTCCAATGCGGTCGGCTTTCTGCTCGGGGTCAGCTTCTACGGGTACATCTTCGTCGGCACCCTGTACATGCAGCAGGTCCTGCGATATTCCGCGATGACGACCGGCCTGGCCTGGCTGGTCGTCGGCGTGACCGGGGTACTGTTCGCCGGGCTGGCGCAGGCGCTCGTCACCCGGGTGTCGGCCAAGCTGGTGATGGCCGCCGGGCTGACCCTGACCGGGGCCGGGATCTTGTGGGCGACCCAGGTGCCCGTCCACGGGAACTTCGTGGCGGACCTGCTCGGCCCGTTCTTCCTGACCGGCACCGTCACCTGGGTGTTCATCCCGGTATCGATCGGGGCCCTGGCCGGCGTCACCGAGCGGGACGCGGGTATCGCCTCCGGCCTCATCGACTCGTCCCAGCAGCTCGGCGGGGCGATCGGCATAGCCGTCGCGTCAACCGTCGCGGCCACGCGCTCCCGTCACCTGCTCGGCCACGGCCACGCTGTCGCGGACGCGCTCACCGGCGGATTCCACTCGGCACTGTGGGTCTGCGGGCTCGTCGGCCTGACCGCCGTCCCCATCGGGCTCCTCCTCATCCGGCGCACCGAAATCGCCCAGGCCGCAGCCACCATGCAACCAAAGACTCCGGCAGCCGCCCCCGCCGACTGATCACATCCAGCCGATGCCTACGCGCAGCCTCGCATCGGTGCCGGCCCCGGCAGCGGTGGCCTGAAGGTGCAACCGTTGAGAGCGCCCGCGAACCCGTACGGCGAACGCCCCCTGAGCCGCCATCCCTTACGGGTTTCACGACGTTGGACCTGTAGGAATCTGCGAACCTGCTCGTTTCGCGTTCGGGGCCGCTTTGTGTCTGTGGGTCTCGCAGGGCAACCTGACGGCTTTGGGGACTCGCTGAATGGCTTGGGTGGAGAGCAACGGGGTTTCTGCCGACGGGCGGGGTTCACGAGGTGAGGCCGAGGGAGGCGATGAGGTCGCGTATTTCGTCGCGGTAGACGGTGGCCGGGTCGTTGATGAGCGTGCGCAGGTGGCCGTAGATCTCCAGGGCCATCAGGCCGTGCATGCGGCCCCATACGCGCAGGGTCAGCGCGAGTGCCGTCGGCGGCAGGTCGGGGAAGTCCTCGCGGACATGGGTGACCAGGCTTGGAGCGAAGTCGGCCCAGTCGTACTGCCGGTCGTCGCGTTGGAGTGTGCGGGTGGTGGGCCAGGCGGCGGCGACGAGGCCGACCAGACCGGTGCAGGCGCGCAGTTCGGCGTCCTTGCCGGGGCCGTCTTCGGGTGGATGGTAGCCGGGCACCGGGTCGCCGTAGATCAGCCGGAAGCCCTCGGGGTTGGCTAGCGCCCACTCGCGCATGGCCTGTGCCCAGGCCAGGATCCGGCCGCCCGGGTCGGACTCGGGCACGGCATCGCGTGCGGACTCCGCGGTCCGCACGGCGGAGATGTAGACGTCGCCGACCAGCGTGGTGATCAGATCGTCGCGGGTGGCGAAGTAGCTGTAGATAGCGCCGGCCGTCATGCCCATCTCGCGGGCGATGGCACGCAGCGAGATGGCGTCCGGGCCGCCGCCGACCATGAGCTTGAGCGCGATCGTCTTGATCTCGGCGCTGGTCTGCGCGCGTAGCCGGGCGCGGCGGCTCATGGTCTGTTCTTCCACCCTTGACACTCTACAGCGTTGGGCTACTGTACGACGTGCTTACATTAAACGGCGTGTAGAGAATTATCGGCGTGTAGGAGAGTTATGGAACGGGATCGGCTTCGGCTCGGGCTGCTGGCGTTGACGCAGCTCATCGTGGCCCTCGACTACAACATCGTGTACGTGGCGCTACCCGACATCGGAAAGGCCTTGGACTTCAGTCCGTCGTCGGTGCAGTGGGTGGTCAGCGCCTACTCGGTCGGGCTCGGCGGGCTCCTGCTGTTCGGCGGGCGGGCCGTGGACCGGCTCGGGGCACGCCGGATGTTCATAACAGGGCTGGCGCTGTACGGCGTCGCCTCTCTGGCGGGCGGCCTGGCGTCCGGCTCCGGCGTGCTCGTCGCCGCCCGTGCGGTGCAGGGCATGGGCGGGGCCCTGCTGACACCAGCGACCCTCACCCTCATCTACCGGGGGTTCGCCGAAGGGCCCGCGCGCAACCGGGCGCTCGGCGCCTGGGGCATGGCGGGCAGTGCGGGACTGGCCGCCGGGTCCCTGCTGGGCGGGGTGCTGACCAATTACCTGGGCTGGGAGTGGGTGTTCTTCGTCAACGTTCCGCTGGCACTGGGCTGCGCCCTGGCCGCGCCACGGCTGCTGCCCGCCGACCCCGGCCGCACGCCCGGCGGGTTCGACGTGCCGGGCGCGGTGCTGGCCACCGCGGGTTCGGCGCTGCTGGTGTTCGGGCTGGCAAGCGGCCCGGACGCCGGATGGGTGTCGCTGCGCGGTACAGGGGCACTGGCCGCCGGGTCGGTCCTGCTCGCGCTGCTGCTGGTGGTGGAGGCCCGCACCCGCGATCCACTGATCCCACTACGGCTGGCGCGCGGCCGCGGGCTGGCCACCACCATGATCGTGATCGCCATCTTCCAGGGCACGCTCGGCGGCGGCTACTACGTCCTCACCTCCTACCTGCAGACCGTACGGGGCTACAACTCCCTGCAGGCGGGGCTGACGTTCCTGCCGCTCACGCTGGTCTGCATGCTCGCCGCTCTGAAACTCACCCCGGCGCTGCTCGGCCGCTGGGGGATCCGCACCACGCTCGCCGTCTCGACGATCGGGACCGGCGCGGGCATCGCCGTCATGGTCGCGGGCACCACGGCCAGAGGCGGCTTCTGGACCCTGCTGCCCGGCAGCGTCGTCTGGGGCCTGTTCGGCGGTATCGCCTTCGTCACCTTGTTCGCCTCCGCCGGATCCGGCGTCGCGCCCCACGAGCAGGGCGTCGCGTCAGGACTGGCCACCACCGCCAAGGAAGTAGGCGGCGCGATGAGCCTGGCCTGCTTCGTCGCGATCGCCACCGGCTCGCGCCATCTCCTCCACGGTCTGCATGTCGCCGGAGGGACGGCTGCGGCCGTCACCGCCGTCGGCGGCCTGATCGCCCTCGCCCTCGACCCCTCCCGCCCCGCTCCCCGGACACAGCAGTCCCCCACCCTCGAAGGAGTCGGCAAGTGAGCACCACCGACCTGATCCTCACCTACCTCGACGTCTGGAACGAGCGCGACACCGCCGCCCGGGAGACACTGATGAAGTCCGTCCTCACCGAGGACTCGGTCTACGCCGACCCCGACTACGCGGGGCTGCGAGGACACGCCGAACTATCGGAGGCGATCGGCCGGGCCCAGCAGAAGTTCGGTGATCTGCGATTCACCCTCGACACCGTGATCGGCGCCCACCACGACCGGGCACTGTTCACCTGGCGGCTGGGAACGATCGCCACCGGCTACGACGTCGTGGAGTTCTCCGAAGACCGCATCCGCAGCGTCGTCGGGTTCTTCGCATGAGCCGCCAGGGACACGGCTGGACCGCCGCCTGGACCACCTCACCGCAACGACCGGGCATCAGCTTCGCCCCCAATTGGTCCGAAGAGGGCTTCGCCGACCAGACGATCCGCCAGACCGTCCGGCTCAGCGCCGGCGGCGACGCACTGAGAGTACGGCTGTCCAACCGTCACGGCACCAGGCCTCTCCAGGTCGCCGGCCTCACCGTCGCCGCCGCCGCGGGCGATGCCACAGTCAAGGCCGACACCCTGCAAGAGCTCACCCTGGACGGTAAACCCGCCTTCGCCGTCCCGACCGGCACCGACCTGGCCACCGACACCGTGCCGTTTCACACCGACGCACTGGACCGGGTGACCATCACGATGCACGTGGCCGAGCCATCCGGACCGGCGACCTACCACGCCCAGGCGCTCGCGACGACCTACCGCGCGGCGGGCGAACACCACACCGACAGCGACGGTGCCGTCTTCACCGAGACCTCACAATCCTGGTACCACCTCAGTGGAGTCGAGGTGACCGGAGCTCCCGGCAACGGCATCGTGGTACTCGGTGACTCGCTGATCGACGGGACTGGCAGTACTCCCGACACCGACCACCGGTTCCCCGATCGTCTCGCGCAGCGCCTGGTGGCCGCGGGCCCACCACGCGCCGTGCTGAACCAGGGCATCGGCGGCAACCGCGTGACGATCGACTCAGCGTGGCTGGGCGACCGGGCCACCCTCCGATTCCAGCACGACGTGCTGACCCAGCCCGGCGTGAGCACGGTCATCATCCTCGCCGGGGTCAACGACATCGCCATCAGCGAGATGGCAGCACAGTCACCGTTCCCGGTCCTGGCGCCCTACACCCAGGTCTCTGCAGACCAGGTCATCGCCGGGCACCGGGACATGATCCGCCAAGCCCACGCCGCCGGCCTACGGACGGTCGGGGCGACATTGCTGCCGATGCAGGGCTCAGCCTTCTCCACCCCGCACAGCGAGGCCAAACGCGCCGCAGTCAATGCCTGGATCCGCGAGTCGCGAGAGTACGACGCCGTCATCGACCTGGCCCAGGCAATGGGCCACACGCTGGACCCCGCCCACGACTCCGGCGACCACCTACACCTCAACGATGCCGGCTACCAGGCAATGGCCGACGCCGTCGACCTCACCGTCCTCTAACGCCGCGCTGGGGCCGGTCACCGACCGGCCCCAGCAGCCTCCCCACAGATCCCGCAGAGAACGGAAGACGCTCTTTCCCAACGTGGAATCGACGATCTAACAAGCCGGTGTTCTCGCAGGTCAAGGAGTTCCGCCGGTAGCCCGAGATCATACAAAGCGACGATCCGCCGGCTCCTGCCGAACCACCCCTCAGCCGAGCCGATCAGGGCTCTGTCGAACCCATCAGCAGTCAGCGCCTCCCCATCGCTGCCCTCCGCAAGCATGGATGGCCTCAGTAGTTGCTGCTTCGCCCCGTCGCCGGTCAGTGGGTTGTTGGCGTGGCCTCGTAGACGCGGCGTGGTTCGGGCAGGCCGAGTGCGGCGAGGGTCTTCTTGACGGCCGGGGTCAGCTCGGTGCGCTGGCGGAAGGACCTGGCGGGCCGGTGACGGTGCCCAGATGCAGGCGTTGGAGTTCGTCGCGTGGCTTATTCGTGCGATGAATGACCGCGGGCCCCGCAGAGGTCGGCGGCGATACTGAATAGTCGGGCGCGTTCTGATTGCCGATGCTGTTGATCGTTTTGGTGATCGAGTGCGCGATGGTAGATCTGCCGCATGACGCGGTCGGCGGCGTCGGCCGAACCGAGCATGAGGTGGCAGAACAGTCGCAGCTGTGCGTGAAGCTCCTCGTTGTGCTGGGTGATGTTTTCTGGTTCGGACATGCCGTTGGCCGCGTCAGAGCCCGAACAGTGGAAACAGCCCTGAGCCGTGGAACGCGACGATCCGGCAGACGCCCTCGGTTGTGAGTGTCAGTACGTGTAGCGCATGTGGGTGGTGTGCGCCGTCGTGGCCGCGGGCGTACACCGCGAAGGCGGGTTGTCCGTTGGCGGAGGTGGGGACCAGTGCGGCCGGTCCGATCACTCGCATCTGTTTGGCCAGGAAGGCGAGGATGGTGTCGCGGCCTTCGAACCAGGTCGCGATCGGCGGCATTTCCCATCTGGCGTCCGCGGTCAATACCGCGACGAGTTGATCGACGTCCGCGGTTTCGAAGGCGGTGACGTATCGGTCGAGCAGGGCCCGCTGTCGTGGCTCGGCGGGTTCGGTCAGGTCGTCTTGGCTGAGCGGAACCTGGGCTCGGGCGCGCTGGAGCGCGCTGTTGACGGCCGCCGTCGTCATCTCCAGCAGTTGCGCGACCTCGGCGGTACGCCATTGCAGCACGTCGCGAAGAATCAGCACGGCTCGCTGTCGCGGCGGCAGCTGCTGGAGCGCTCCCACCAGCGCGAGCCGCAAAGTCTGTCGTTCTACCACGACCGTCGCCGGATCGGCCGGTGCGGTGGTGAACAGGAAGTCGGGTATCGGCTGGAGCCACGGCACCTCCCGAGCTTGTGCGCCGAGCGCCGCATCCAGGTCTGTCTGGGGGGCGCCGAGATCCGCGGGCAGAGGCCTGCGTCTACTTTTTTCCAGCGCCTTGAAACACGCCCGGGTCGCGATACGGTACAGCCAGGTACGCAGCGACGACCGTCCCTCGAACGCGTCGTAGGCACGCCAGGCGTCGAGGTAGACGTCTTGCACCACCTCTTCGGCCTCGTCGACCGAGCCGAGCATGCGGTAGCAGTAGGCGAGCAGCTCACGCCGGAACGGTTCGCTCAGCCTTCCGAAATCCTTGTCGCCGGCCTTGGCTTCAGTCATGGTGTGCATGATCCGCCGATTCTGTGGTGGTGGGGTGCGCGGCTCGCCCCGGTCGGGCCGTATTCGTCGTGTCGCTTCAGCCACGAATATCGCGGCACCTGGGGGTATCCGTCGGGGGAGTCCTCCCAGTCCTCTTGGCGTCCGAGTGCGGTGAAGTCGAGGAAACCCAACGTTGCTCCCATCGGCTCGTGTTCGCGATCGTTGATGAAGTACGTGCGGTAGACGTTGTCGCCGTCGCGGATGAATGCGTTGGTGCCGTACCACTCGGCCACGCCGAAGTCGGCGTCGAAGCTGTCGGTGATCGTGTACCAGGGCATGGCCCAGCCCATGCGCGCTTTCATCCGTTCGATGTCGGGTTGCGGTGCGCGTGAGGCGAACGCGAGCGTGGTGTCGCGGGCGTGGAGATGCGCGAGATGGGCGACCTGGTCGGCCATCAGCGAGCAGCCGACGCAGGCGTGGTCGGGCCAGCCGTCCACGCCTGGCTCGAAGAAGGCGCGGTAGAGCAGCAGCTGACGACGGCCCTCGAACAGGTCGAGCAGCCGGGCGGCGCCGTTCGGACCGTCGAAGGCGTATTCCTGGTCCACTTTCAGCCACGGCATCCGCCTGCGCTGAGCGGCCAACGCGTCCCGGGCGCGGGTCAGCTCCTGCTCCTTCGTCAACAGGCGCAGCCGGGCGGCCTCCCATTCCGCCGGCGTGACGACCTGGGCCCGGGAGGTGTTGTTCATCGTGATGTCCCTTGTGAGAGGAATTCGGATCAGTGGACGGCGATGTCAGCCATGTCGATGGCGACGAAGACGATCTGGTCGTCGCCCATTGGGGCGTAGGCCCGTCGCGTGGCGGGGATGACGATGCCGTCGACGTCGCGGTAGTCGGCGGCGTAAAGCTGCGACTCGACCGTCCGGCCGACGATGTCGATGGTGAAGTCGTGGCGGCGCAGCAACCCGTCCGGGCCGAAGCAGAACACCTGCGTGCGGGTGTGGCTCTTGATGTGTTCGGGGAAGGTCACTTTCAGCCGCCGCCATGTTTCACCGTCGGCCTCAATCGGGGCGATCTCCTCGCAGACGAACCCCGGCCAGGTGAACAAGAACGGCGTATTCAGGTACGTCCACAGTGCTTCACCGGTGAAGTACGCGAGATGCAGGTCGTCCCACGGCGTCCCGAACTGGTGGCCGTCGAACGACCGTTCCGGGTCGTCGCGTGCCTCGACCACCGTGCCGATCGGTCGTTGCAGGACGACCCGGTCGGGTTCGAAGACCGACCGTCGGTCCTGGCCGACGAAGTCCATGGTCAGCCGTTCCCGCGTGGTGTCCACCTCGAAGCGGACCTTCGTCAGCGCGTCGCCTTGTCCCTTGATCTGCCAGAAGGCCCCGGTGATGGCGGCGTCGACAGCGATCGTGTGGATCCGGTTCCACCGGTCCACGCCACCGTGCGCGGCGACGGCGCTCGCGAGTAGATCGTTCATTGCTCTTACTCCTCTGTAGGGATGCCCCGGCCGCCGTTTCGGCGGCCGGGGCGAGTCGGGTCAGTCGACGATGATTCCGCCGGTCAGGTTGGCGACGGTGCCAGTCATCGCGGATGCCCGGTCGGAGGCGAGGAACACCGCCGCTTCCGTGAGTTCGGCCAGCGTGGTCGGGCGCTTGCGGTGGCTCATACCACTCGCTAGCGCAGTGAACTGCTCCTTGGTGATCCCCAGCGCGTCGGCGTGCAGCCCGTACACGACGTCGATGACCGGTGTCTCCACCATGCCCGTGGTGCGTAGGCAGATCGCGCGAACACCGTGCTGGGCCCATTCGGCCGACAGCGCGCGGTTGAGACCTTCCATCGCCGCCCAGCCGACGCTCATGCCGCCCACCAGGGGCAGTGGCAAGCGGGCCGGTTCGGGTGTGTGCATCATGATCACCCCCGACCGCCGGGCGATCATGTGCCGTGCGGCGGATTTCGCGGTGATGAAATGAGCCTGGGCATACGTGGTGATCGGGCGCAGGAAATTCTCGACCGGCAGTTCGGTGAGCGGTATTCCCTGCAATCCCACGGGCGAGATTCCGATCGCGTTGAACGACACGTCGATGCTGCCGGCGTCGGCGACGACCGCGTCCAGGTGCTCGGTCACGGATTTCTCGTTCCCGGCGTCCACCACGGCGGTCTCGACCGCTCCACCCGCGGCGGAGATCTCCTTCGCGACCGTGTCGATGACGTCGAGATTTCGCGCAGTCAGGAACACCCTGGCACCTTCGTGAGCGAAACCGCGGGCCACCGCATTACCGACCGCGCCGCCCGCGCCGTAGACGACGACATTCTTGTTTTCCAGCAACATAACCTTCTCTTTCTGGTTGCTCACGCCATCGCGTGAAGTCCGTGGCCGGTGAGCTGGTACTCCCGGTGCTCGTCCTGGTTGTCGGTGTCCTGGCACAGCCGCGCGATCTCGGCACCGACGATGGCCGGCGTGAGAAGCGGTTCCAGTGCCGCCGCGAATGTGTTGGTGTCAATTCCCTGCCGCTGGGCGTATGCGGCGACCCCAGCGGCGCCGAGTTCGGTGGCAGGCGTCAGTTGCGGCAGCACGGTGGCGAAGCCGATGCCGAGTTGGGCGCGGCGGGATTCATCGGCGGCGTATCCGGCGAGAAATCGGATCATCGCCTTTGCGCCCGAGTATCCGCCGCTGAGCGGTGAGCCGCGCAGGGCAGCCCCGCTGGATATCGCCACCACCAGGCTGCCTGGCGTCAGCGGGTGGCGCAGTGCCGCGCGGATCCAATGGAAAGCGTGTTGGGTGTCGACCTGCCAGTTGCGGCTGAACGATTCCCAGGACTGTTCGTGTACCGGGCCGATGGCGGGTGTCGCGCCCGCGTTGAGCACGAGCAACGTCGGTTGGTGTTGCTCGATCAGGGTGCGGGCGGTCACCGCGTCGGTCGCGTCGGCGACAACCGGGACGAACGCCGCCCCCAATCGTCGGTGCACGTCCGCCAATGCGTCAGCGGTGCGCGCAACGCCGACGACCTGGTGACCTTGGTCGATCAGCGCGGCGGCGATCGCCGATCCGAAGCCGCGGCCCGCTCCGGTGACCACCGCCGTGGTCTGTGACTGGCGCGTTGAGCTCATACCTGTACAGAGGCGAGCTCACCGCGAAAGTCATCGCTGCGGCTCGGTTCGGGTTGCCGACACGGATTCGTCGAACAACCTCAGCGCCATCACCCCATGCGCGGCGATACCGCCCGCACACCGCCGCGGCGACCATCGCGACACGCTGTCGTCGCGGAACAACCTCGCCGGCGCCTACCAGCCGGCTGGGGACCTAGGCCCTGGGTTCCTCGTCGAGATCGACGCCATCGCGGTCGTGTGACGCCCCCGCGCCGTCAACACGGAAAGTCTCGCCAAGGAAGCCCGTGGAAGGCGACTTAGCGTGACTCTTCGAGTTCCTCCCACTCCCGGCACGGGTCGCAGATCCGCAGTCCCCCGCCTCAGGCCAGGCAGCGCTCGCAGCTGCGGAGCCGGTCTCGGTGGCCGGGTGGCGTGCCGGGAAGGACGAGGACCGGACCGCGCCGGTGTTGGAGCAGGCCCGCGTGGTCGAGCGCGTCGGCCAGTGCCGAGCGGTCAAACTGTCCCGGGAGCTGGCGGAGGTCTTCCTCCCGGACGAGGCGGTCGCCGTCCCGAGCGGCCAACGCGAGGCGCGCCATCGTCAGGCTTCCCTGTCGGCGGCGAGCCGTTCGTGGGTGACATCGGCGTGCGCTGATGCGGGATCCGCCGCGCGCAGGGCCTCTGCGGAGATGAGGGCGGTCGAGCCCGGTGCCGTACAGGCGTAGGCGCCCGCAACCGTGCCGAGGCGGGCGCAGTCCCGTACGTCCCGGCCGGTGAGCCTGCCGTACAGGAAACCGCAGACGAAGGCGTCACCGGCTCCGTTGGAGTCCACCGCCGGTGCGGGCGGGACGGCGGCCGGGAGGTGCAGGGGGGTCGTGTCGCCGTCGCGGGTGAGCAGGTAGGCCCCGTCCGCGCCGGCCGTGGCGACGACGATCTCCGCGCGGCCCTCGCGGAGGATCTCCCGCATCAGCGTGGGGGTGCGGTCGCCCGCCTTCGCGGCGCTGAAGAAGACGAGGTCGGAGCGGAGGGCGAACTCCCGGTGATGGTCGGCCGCTCCGTCCCAGTCGTGCAGGTCCGTGGAGACCGGGACGCCGAGGGTCTCGATGTCGTCGTAGAGGAAGCGCGTGAAGTTCATGATGGACAGGTGGACGTGCCGTGCCCGGCGGAGCCAGGGCAGATAGTGGTCCCGGGGCATCCGCAGGTCGGCGGGGTCGCGGCCGTCGTAGAAGGACATCCGGCGGCCGGTCGCGTCCACCAGGTTCACCGCGCGGCGCGTGCCGGCGGGGGAGATCAGCGGGGCGAACTCCACGTCGCCTTCGGCCAGCCGTTCGCGCACCTGTGCGCTGATCCAGTCGTCGCCGATGTAGTCGAGCAGCGCGACCTTCAGGCCGAGTGCGCGGGTGCCGAGGGCGACGTTGCCGCCGGTGTGGCCTGGCCACTCCTCGATCGGGCCGACGGGGACCGAGTCGGCGAGTGGGACCGGCAGTGAGCCGACGCGGACGATGGTGTCCACGCCGCTGCCTCCGACCACTACGACGTCGTACGCCGCCTGCCGTGGATCCACCCGTTCCTCCTCGGTTCGCCGGGCGCCAGTATGACGTCCTACGGCCGCCAGTGCGCTGACCACCTGGAACGTCCCCGTATGATCACGTCTGTTTCGGCCTCGCTTTTATGGAGTTTTAGTGCGATACGGGATTGTCCTCGCAACCGTCGCCGTCGGTTCGCTCGTCGCCGGGTGCGGTGGTGGCGGAACCGAGCAACCCGCGGCGCACTCGTCGTCGCCGAGCGCGTCGAAGGCGGCCGCCGCCTTGACCGAGGCGCAGGCACAGGCGGTCTTCACCAACTACGAACGGGTCAACAACGAGGCGAACGCGAAGGTCTCCGACGCGCTGCTGCGCGAGAACGAGACCGGTCCGATGCTCGAGGTCGATCTCGTGGGCAACAAGCGCATCCGGGCCAAGCAGGAAACGAAGATCAAGCCGTTCCACTACAAGAGCCCCCAGTTCTTCATCCCGCACGGTGTGAGCCCCGCCTGGTTCGCGGTCTTCGCGGCGGTGAGCAGCAGCGACAAGGAGTACGTCGTCTTCGTCGACACCGGCGGCGGCAAGTACAAGGCGGCCATGGGATCGTGGCTCGCGAAGGGGCAGAAGCTCCCGTCGATCGCACGGGGTGCGGACGGCTCGGCGACGGCGGTGACGACCGGACCGGCCCTCGACGTCGGCACCCGGCTCTCCTCGTACCTGTCGTACGTCGCGGCCCGCCGGAAGGCTCCGGCGGGATTCGTTCCCGGTCCGCTGACCTTGAAGCTCGGTCAGCGCTGGGCCAAGGACGTTTACAAGATCAACAGCGGCAACCGGTGGCAGGGGCGTTCCGAGTGGGCGCCCCGGACGCAGCCCGTCTACGCGTTGAAGACCACCGACGGTGGCGCGCTGGTCCTGAGCCCCGCTGACCAGGCGCTGAGCTACACGGCGACGCAGCCGAACGTGTGGTACCAGCCCCCTTCGGACTTCAACGGACTGGGACCGAAGCGCTACTACCACCGCTTCAGGGGCGAGTGGCTGTGGACGTTCGCGACCCAAGTGCCGCCCCAGGGCCCGGCATCCGTCGTGGCCAGCGGCGTACACGCGATCAACGCGACCGGCAGCTGACGCCGCCCGGCCACCGGGCGCCCGGCGGGAACAGGCTTCCCGCTCTCGGCGCCCGGTGAGGAGCGGCGCAGGCGACCCCGGTGGACTCAGGCCCGCTGGGGGAGCGGCGCGTCGAGGAACGGGACCACGGCGGCCGGCAGCGCCGGGGACGTGGAGATGTCGTAGTGGGTGGTGCCGGGCAGGATCGCGAGCCGCGCGGCGGGGCGGGCCGAGCCGTCCCAGCCGGCGTCGCGGAGGCCGCCGCCGAGCAGGGCGAAGAACTCCATGATGTGCGCGGGCCGTACGGAGTCCGCGTCGGCGAAGACCAGCATGGTGGGTGCGGTGAGCGCCGCGACCTCCGCCGACCAGTCGAAGTCACGCTTCAACAGTTCGCTCGTCTTGCCGAGAAGGGCCGGAAAGTCCTCCACTCGCGGTGCGAGGCGGGCGTACAGCTCGTAGACCGGGGACTGTTTCATCGGCTCCGCCAGATGCGGGCCCATCTGGTCCATCGTCGCCAGGACCTCCGGGAACCATCCGTCCCGCTTGCAGGGGATGGAGACCAGGACCAGGCGGCGTACGCGCCGCGGATGCTGGATCGCGGTGCGCAGGGCGACCTCGGCGCCGAGGGAGTAGCCCATCACGTCGGCGTCCGCCAGGCCCAGGTGAGCGATGAGCGCGGCGATGTCGTCGGCCATCGTCTCGGGGCGCAGCGGCCGGTCGATGTCGGCCGTGCGGCCGTGGGCCTGGAGGTCGACCGTGATCACCCGCCGGTTTTCGGCCAGCGCCTGCAGGGTCGGGCCGAACAGCTCGCCCGCGCCGAGTCCTCCGTGCAGGAGGACGAGGGGCTCGCCGGAGCCCTGCTCCTCGAAGTACAGCGACAGCCCGTTCACGTCCGCGTAGCTCATCACGTCGTCCTTCCAGTCAGTGGTGTTCCGCCGTTCGACAGGTAGAACGTCGGCGGGCCGCGGAACTCATCGGTTCACCGGTGATGAAGATGAAAGTCGTGAGCGTGCCGTCGCCGTCGAGGTCAGCGGACCAGTCGGAAGAAGGCCCGCAGCTCCTCGACGAACGGCCCGGGCTGCTCGAACGCTGCGAAGTGACCGCCCTTGTCCGGCTCGTGCCAGTACCGGATGTCGGTGAAGCGCTTCTCGGCCCACCGCTGGGATGGCCGGGGGTTCTCCTTGGGGAAGATGGAGCAACCGGCCGGGACCGTCACCACGTCCGTCGTCTCGGCGGTGAAGACCCGTTGGACCTGCTTGAAGCTCTCCCAGTAGAGCCGGGCGGCGGACGCGCCGGTCCCGGGCAGCCAGTAGAACATGAGGTTGTCGAGGAGTTCGTCGCGGGTGAGGGCGTTCTCGGGGTGACCGCCGCAGTCGGTCCAGGAGCGGAATTTCTCGATGATCCAGGCGCAGAGCAGCACCGGGGAGTCGACGAGTCCGTAGCCGATGGTCTGCGGCCGGGTGGACTGCTCCAGCGAGTATCCGTCCTCGGTCTCCTGGGCCCGCTCGAGGTCGGCGAGCGCGGCGGCCTCCGCGTCCGTGAGGTCGCCGAACGTGGCCGGGTCCGGGGCGGCCAGGGGCGGGACGAGGTGGATGCCCGCCACGTGGTCCGGATCCTGCCGGCCGATGAGCGTGGTGATGGTCGTGCCCCAGTCGGAGCCCTGCGCGCCGTACCGGTCGTAGCCGAGGCGGGCCATCAGCCGGATCCAGGCGCCGGCGATCCGCTCGACGCCCCAGCCGCGGCGGTCCGGCTTGTCGCTGAAGCCGTAGCCAGGCAGCGACGGGCACACGACGTGGAACGCGTCGCGGGCGTCGCCGCCGTACGCCGCTGGGTCGGTGAGCGGCCCGATCACCTTGAGGAACTCCACGACCGATCCCGGCCAGCCGTGGGTGAGGATGAGCGGCAGCGCGTCCTCGTACGGCGAGCGGACGTGGAGGAAGTGGATCCCGAGCCCGTCGATGGAGGTCCGGAACTGCGGCAGGGCGTTCAGGCGCCGCTCGGTGGCCCGCCAGTCGTACTCCTCGGCCCAGTACCGGCACAGTTCGCGCAGGTAGTCCAGGGGTACGCCCTGCGACCAGTCGTCGACCGTCTCCTCCTCCGGCCACCGCGTGCGCCTCAGGCGTTCCCGCAGGTCGCCGAGTACGGACTCGGGTACGTCGAGCTGGAACGGGATCACGTCGTCGGTCATGCCGTCCTCCTCATCAGAGCGTGAGGCGCGCGTCGTCGGGCCGGTCATCCTTCGGCCAGGAGGAGCGCCTGCTGGGGAGCGAGCCGGACGCGGCCGGTCCTGGGCCGGTCGGGCGTGACGGAGGGATCGGCCGTGTCGAACACCGCCGGCGCGGGCAGGTCCAGATCGGGCACCGGGGTGTCCCGCAGGTTCACCACGGCCCAGAGTGCTCCGCGGCGGTAGGCGGTCACCGGTTCGGCGAGCACGGCCCTGGTCACGTCGTCGGTGGCGGCCAGCAGGTGGGTCAGCCGGCGTCTGGTGGCCAGCAGCCGGCCGACGGTGTTCAGGTGGGATGCCGGGTCGTCCTGCTGCATCACCACCGTCTCGTCGTCACCGCGTGCGCCGTCGGGCAGCCACGGACGCCCCGTGGTGAACCCCAGACCCGGGCCGGGGTGCCACGGCATGGGGGTGCGCGCGGCGTCGCGGCTCTCCTCCGGCTGGGCGGCGCCCAGCGGGTCGGCGCCATGGCCGGGCGGCACATGCCCGTCACCCAGGCCGAGTTCCTCGCCCTGGTAGAGCCAGAAGGTTCCCGGCAGCAATGCCATCAGGACGTGCAGCGCGAGTGAGCGGCGCCGTCCCCGGAGCCCCTCCCCGAACCGGGTGACGGCACGGGAACGATCGTGGTTGCCCTGGACCCAGGAGAGTCGTGGCGACGCCGCTACGGCGGCCTCGACCATGGTGTCGATCCGGTCGGCGTCCCAGCCGGTCTCCACCAACCCGAACCAGAACGACGAGTGCAGCCGCTCGCCCTCGACGAATCGTGCCAGCGCCCGAGGATCGAGTTCGTAGACCTCGCCGACGAGGAAGGCGTCGTGCCGGTCGGCGATCCGCCGCCACCGCTCGTGGACGGCGTGCACGCCGGGCTGGTGGATGTCGTGACGATGCTCCTGGCGGCGCCAGTCCATCGTCACGCCCCGCACCGGGAGGGTCCCGCCGGCGGGCAGCGGCGGGTTGTCCCGCAGGTCCGCGTCCTTGACGAGGTAGGCGGCGGTGTCGATGCGGAAGCCGTCCAGCCCCCGCGCGAGCCAGTGCTCGACGATCGCGTCGATCTCGGCCGCGAGCGCGGGATTACGCCAGTTGAGGTCGGGCTGTTCCGGGCGGAACAGGTGCAGGTAGTACTGACCGGTCGCCGGGCTGAACGTCCAGGCAGGCCCGCCGAAGTGGGACGGCCAGTTGTTGGGCGGGCCGCCGTCCGGGGCCGGATCCCGCCAGATGTAGTAGTCACGGTGCGGGTCCGTCCGTGAGGAGGAGGCGGCGACGAACCAGGGGTGGGCGTCGCTGGTGTGGTTGACGACCAGATCGCCGATCACCCGCATCCCGTGGCGGTGCGCCTCCGCCAGCAGCCCGTCGAGGGCGGCCTCCCCGCCGAACAAGGGATCCACGGCTCGGTAGTCGGCGACGTCGTAGCCGTGGTCGCGCATCGGCGAGCGGAAGAAGGGTGTCAGCCACACAACATCGACCCCGAGCCGCGCCAGGTGATCCAGGTGCGCGCTCGCCCCGGTCAGGTCGCCCCAGCCGTCACCGGTGCCGTCCGCGAACGACGGAAGGTACACCTGGTAGCCGACGGCGTCGCGCCACCACGGCCGAACCCGCGACCGTTCCAGCAGCTGGGCCAGCCGGCCGAGGTCGGGCAGGGACAGATCGCCGGACAGCCCCCGGAGCGCCGCGGTCGACATGCCCGCCGCCCGCCCGGCGGCCAGCCCTGGCTCGGAGTCCTCCACCACGAGGCAGGCGGATGGAAGAACCCCCAGGCGAGCCGCGGCCTTGAGGTAGCCCTGGGGATCGGGCTTGCCCGCTCCCACGTCGTCGATCGTGAGGACGAACGGCGGGTCGATTCCCGCCGCGTGGAGGCTCGCCTCGGCCAGCCGTCCGTCGGCGCTGGTCACCACGGCCCACGGCAGTCCGAGCCGGTCGAGTGTGGCGAGCAGGAGACCCGCGCCGGGCGCCGCGGTGACGACCGCCAGGTTCTCGTACTGCAGGGCGTGCAGCCGCCGCGCCGCCTCCGCGACCGCGTCCTCGTCGAGTTCGGGAAGCAGCCGCCGAACCGTACGTGCGGCCGGGTTCCCGTGGGCGATGGCGAGCACCGAGTCGACGTCGACGCCGTTCTCCGTCGCCCAGATCGACCAGGCGCGCTCGACCGAAGCGTCGGAGTCGACGAGAGTGCCGTCCATGTCCAGGAGAACCGCTTCGATCGCTCCGAGGTCCGTTCGTTGTCGTCGCACAGTGTCCCCTTCGATTAAACTCGTGTGGCGAGCATAAACGAGGAGAAGGTACGCATGGCAAGCCCCCGACCGCGATCCGCGCGCGCCAGGGACGTCCGCTGGCGCGGCGCGCTCGCCGTACTCGACGAGATGCGCCGGGAGCCGGGCGTGACCCGGGCGGCCGTCGCGCGCCGACTCGGTCTCAGCACCGGCTCGGCCACCGAGATCACAGCCCGATTGCGCGACCTGTCCCTTCTCGCCGAGACGCCTGCCGCCACGGCGGCCCGTGGCCGGCCGACGACCGTGCTCACCCCCCATCCGGACGGGCCCGTCGTGATCGCTGTGGACCTCCGGCAGGAGGACTGGCGGTGCGCGGTCGCGCCGCTCGACGGACGGCCCGAGATCGCGGAGACCGGCACTCACCGAAGCCGCGACCCCGAGCATGTGATCGACGCGGTCGCGCAGGGGGTGCGGCGCCTCCACCGCCGTCATGGAGATCGCGTCCGGGCGGTCTCCGTGGCGATCGCCGCGACCGTGCAGCGCGGCAGGGTCGTCCAGTCCTCCGTGCTCGGCTGGGACGCGGTGGACCTGGCGGCGCTGGCGGTCGATCCGCGTATGCCGCTGCTGATCGGCAATGACGCGACCCTCGCAGGCCTCGCCGAGGCCCGGCAGGGCGTCGCCGCCGGAGCCGCGACCGTCCTCCACATCACCGTGGAGGTGGGCGTCGGCGGCACCCTGGTCGTCGACGGCCGGCCGGTGGACGGCGCGACGGGCGCCGGCGGGGAGTTCGGTCACCTGCCATTCGGCGATCGCGACCTGCGCTGCCCGTGCGGCGCCCGGGGCTGCTGGGACCTGGTGGTCGACGGCCGGGCCATCGCCCGCCATCTCGGCGATCCTCCACCCCGCGACGCCCGTACGTACGCGGAGCAGGCCCTCGCCCGCGCGCCGGCGGACCCGCGCGTCCGGGCCGCCATCGGCCGCACCGCGCGCGGACTGGGCGCCGGTCTCGCCGGACTGATCAATGCCGTGGATCCCGCCATCGTCACCCTGGGCGGCCTCGCGGAGTCACTCCGGGTCGCGGCCGAGCCGGAGTTCACCGCTGCCCTGGCCGACGGCCTCATGCGCTTCCGCCGCGCGAACCCGCCCGCCGTGGTCGCCGCCACTCTCGGCCGCGACGGGGCACTGCACGGGGCGGTGGTGACCGCGCTCGACCACGTCCTCACCGAAGACGGCCTCGCCGCCTGGGCCGCCCTCCGGTCCTTCGCGTAGGCGTCAAAGGTCGGCACCGGCCGTCAGCCGATGTGGCGATCTCCTCCGTCACGATCTTGCGGAGCAGCTCGGCGGCCTCGGTGAGCCGGGCCGGAGGGGAAGCGGTCCTTCGGCGCGGTGACGCTCACCCCGGCCGCGGGGGTCGTACGGCCGAGGAAGATGGGGATCGCGGCGCAGCGTACGCCCCCTTCGTTCTCCTCCAGGTCGAGCGCGTAGCCCTGCTCGCGGATGCGTCCCATCTCCTCGGCCGGCGCCGGGGTCGAGGTGATCGAGCGCCGGGTCCTGGCGGCCGGCGGCTGGTGGGTCTTGGCCCAGAGCCGGATGGCCTCGTCGGTGGGATAGGTCCAGGCGAGCAGCGCCTTGCCGACCCCTGTCGAGTGGGCGGGGTTCCGTCCGCCGATCACCGAGGACATGGTGATCGGGTGGATGGCCTCGACCTTGTCGACGTACCCGACCTCCGCGCCGTCCAGCACCGCCATGTGCACGGTCTCGTTGAGCTCCTTGCGCAGCCGCATCAGCACCGGCTGGACCAGCGCCCGCAGGTCGAGCCGGTCGTGGAAGCGGAACGCCGCCGCCATCAGCTCGCTGCCGAGGAAGTAGGGCCCGTTGGGCTCGGGTTGCGACGCGAACCCTCGGTGCTTGAGCGCGCCGAGCAGCCGGCGCAGCGAACTGTGGGGGATCCCCGAGCGGATCGCGAGCTCCTCCAGAATGGTGCCCTGGCCGCTGTGGGACAGCAGCTGGCCGGTACCGTCCGATAGGGCGTTGCGACCTGCGCGCAGGTTAGCCGCCCGCCTGGTCGCTGTCCTTGAAGCCGCCCCAGCCGTGCCAGCGATCGATCTCGATCCAGGCGCTGAACCGGCGGCGGTCTCGCTGCGGGTACGCCTGGCCCCCGTAGTGCCGGGACAGCCGGTCGATGTCGGCGAGATCCTTGTCGTCACGTATCTCGGCGACGTGGCCGATCAGTGTGACGTGGGAGTACCAGTTGCCGTCGAGGACCGTCAGCGTGACCCTGGGGTCGTTGCGCATGTGGTCGAGCCGCTTGCGGCCCTCGTCCATGTTGACCAGCACCCGGCCGTCGTCCCAGAGATACCAGGTGGCCGCGGAGACCGGCTGCCCGTCGGATCGCAGCGTGGCGATGACGGCCGGGTTGGGCTTCTTCAGCATGGCGACTGCGGTCTCGGGGAGCGGCGGCTTCGACATGACTTCTCCTCCTATGGTGATGGGCCGCGCCCGGGGGCGTCCCGGAACGCGTCTCCACGCTGCCATATCCCGGCGAGGGGCGTCCGCGTCGCCCCTCTCAGCGGCGGGCGGTGACCTTGATGAGCGTGCCGTCACCGTACGGATCGGGATCGCCGAGGATCGTCGGGGCCATGGCCACGACGATCCTCGGCGACATGCCGGGATCGACCGCCACGTCGTCCGCGGTCGCCCCGTGGTGTCGCGCCGACGGCGTCTGCCACGCTTACGCCTCCGCCGACCTCGGCTTTCCCCTGGCCGACGACGGAACCATCCTCGAGCTTTGACCTGGAGAGGCGACTCAGCCCGTCGTCCAGTGACGAAGTTTCTCGGGGTTGCGTACGGCCCAGATGTGCTTGATCCGGTCGCCCGCGACCTCGAACGCGAACACCGTCACGGTGACGCCGTCCTGCTGAGCCACCAGACCGGGCTGACCGTTGACCGTACGCTCCAGGAACGTCATGTTGCCGGGCCTCCGGTCGGCGATCTCGACCCAGGCGCGCGCGATCTGCTCGCCGCCTTCGATGGGTCGCAGGAAGGTGACGGCGAGGCCGCCGCCGTCGGCGGTCGCCGTGGCATCGGGGTCGAGCAGGCCGACCAGGGCGTCGATGTCCTTGGCCTCCCATGCCTGCTTGAAGTCCCTGACGATGCCGGCCTGCTGGGCTGTCGGACTCGCGGGGCCCCGCGATTCGCGAATGCGGCGGCGGGCCGAGGAGGCCAGCTGGCGGCATGCCGCCGGCGTACGGCCGACGATCTCGGACACTTCGGCGAAGGGATAGCGGAAGACGTCGTGCAGGATGAACGCGACGCGTTCGGCCGGGGTCATCGACTCGAGCACGACCAGGAAGGCCATGTTGACCGACTCATCCAAGGTGACCCGGTCGGCCGGGTCGACGGTCGCACCGCCCGGCCGCCCGCTGATCCACTCCGTACGCTCGGGCAGTGGCTCGGGAATCCACTCGCCCACATACCGCTCCCGCCTCGCGCGCGCCGAGCCGAGCACGTCCAGGCAGATGCGACTGGCGACCGTCGTGAGCCAGCCGCCGGGGGACTCGATGGCCTCCTGCTGCTGCCTGGACATGGCGTACCAGCGGGCGTAGGTCTCCTGGACGACATCCTCGGCCTCGGCCAGGGAGCCGAGGAGCCGGTAGGCGAGATTGATCAGCTGCCGCCGCTCGCTCACGATCGCGTCCAGGCCCGGATCGGGCCGGCCCTCTCCTGGCCCGTATTCGGTGGTCATGGTGTCGCCCCCTGGTCGTATCCGCTCTCACCGGTTCGACGAGACAGCCCCCCGGAATGTGAGGTCACACGTCGCCTCACATTCCGGGGGGCTGCGTCGTCGTGCTGCTGAGACGAACACATCATCCAGCGGGCAGCAGGCCCGGGAGACACCAGGACCCGCTCCTCCGTCCCCCGTGATCGCGCTGACCCGCCACACACGACCAGCCAGGAGACACCATGACGACTTCGGTTCCCGCAGCATCGTTCACCGACCCGGCGCCCGCGGAGACCCTGGAGCGGGTGGCCGCTGCGTTGAGGGAGAACAATTTCGCCGTCGAAATCCTCGATGACGCCGCCGCCGCGCGTACCCGCGTCAAAGACCTGGTTCCCGAGGGCGCCAGCGTGTTCACCGGAGCCAGCGAGACCCTCCGCCTGTCCGGCATCGATGAGGACCTCAACGGCAGCGGACGATACGAGTCCGCCAAGGCGCGCAGTGTGACCATGGACCGCGCCACCCAATTGGCCGAGATCTGGCGGATGATCGCCTGCCCCGACGTCATTGTGGGCAGCGTCGCCGCGGTCACCGAGACCGGCTCCCTTGTGGCCGCCTCGGCCAGCGGAAGCCAGCTGGCCGGCTACTCGGGCGCCGCGGCAAGCGTGATCTGGATCGTCGGAGCGCAGAAGGTGGTGCCTGACCTGAGCACCGCGCTGCGCCGCATCGAAGACCACTGCGTCCCGCTGGAAAACGAACGCGCCAAGAAAGCCTACGGGGTGCCCAGCGCCCTCAACCGCCTTCTCATCCTCAACGCAGAACCCCACCCCGGGCGCGGCACCGTCCTGCTGCTCCGCGAAGCCATCGGATTCTGAACCACCCGTAGGGCAGCGGGTCCAGATCCTCCAGCTTGAAGCCAAGATGGCAGCACAGGCACGGACATCCTCGTTTTCGATCACAGGGGGCAGGCACCCGAGTGATCTTGAGGCTCCGTGCCTGCGTTGCTTCTGGACCCTGCCGCGCCCACCGATCCGCGCGTTCTAAGCCCGGCGCGCTGATGCGAGTCAGCGGCGTTCGGGGGCGGCGGGGGTGAAGTCATCGTGGCCCAGGACGCGCAGCAGGCTCAGGCTATCGGTGGTGGACGTGCCCGGCGGCGGCGTGAAGATGGTCAGGCGCTGGTCTTCGGCCGGGCTCAGCAGCATCTCGCACTCCAGCTCGATGGGCCCGATCGCCGGATGGTCGACGCGCACCCGGCTGGCGCGCCGCACGGCGACCTCGTGCAACTCCCACAGGGCGGCGAACTCGGCGCTGACCTCGCGCAGCCGGGCGACCAGGCGGGTGGAGACGGCGTCGTTGCCGCGCCGGGCGACGGAGGCCCGCAGGTCGGCGACGTAGTCGCGGCCCTGCCGTTCGCGCTCCTCCGCTGAGTAGATCCGGCGGATCGTCGGATCGGTGAACCACCGCCAGATGAAGTTGCGGTCCTGCGCGCGGACCGAGCAGATGCAGCCGAGGAGCGCCTCGGCCATGGTGTTGCGGGCGAGCAGGTCACCGAGGTCGTTGGTGATGTGCGCCGGGGTCTCATTGAGCTGGTCGAGCAGGTAGAGCAGGCTGGGCCGTACGTGGTCGCCCGCCAGCCGGCCTGCGGGCGGCCGGTGCCCCGCCAGCAGGTAGAGGTGGTCGCGCTCGTCGTCGGTCAGGCGCAGCGCGTGGGCCAGCGAGCTCAGGATCTGCAGAGACGGCTGGGGGCTTCTGGCCTGCTCGAGGCGCATGTAGTAGTCGGCGGACATCCCCGCGAGCTGGGAGATCTCCTCGCGCCGCAGCCCGGGCGTACGGCGGCGGGGCCCGGCCGGCAGGCCGACCTCCTGGGGGCGCAACCGTTCCCTGGAGCGACGGAGGAAGTCGGCGAGCTCGCGGCGGTCCATCTCCATAACGTCATCATCCCCGAGGTTCCCCGCAGGTCCGGACGCTCAGCCAGGGATTGGCGATCCTAGGGAGAACTGTCCGCTCGTCCCCGCCGTGGGTTCTTGGCAACGTGGTCGGTGTTCGGCCGGACCGGCCGGGCGCAGACCGTTGAGGGAGCACGTCATGGCGAAGGCAGTGCGGTTCGAGCAGTACGGCGGGATCGAGGTTCTGCAGGTCGTCGAGGTCGACCGGCCCGTCCCGGGACCCGGCCAGGTGCTCGTACGAGTGAAGGTCACGTCGATCAACCCGGGGGAGGTGCACATCCGTACGGGGGCGCTGCACGAGCGGTGGCCCGCGACGTTCCCGTCCGGCCAGGGCAGCGACCTGGCCGGGTTCGTCGAGGAGATCGGCGAGGGCGTCACCGGGTTCTCGGCCGGTGACGAGGTGATCGGCTTCACCGACGACCGGGCGAGCCACGCGGAGTTCGTGCTCGTCGAGGCCGCGAACCTCATTCACCGGCCGGCGGATGTCCCGTGGGAGCAGGCCGGGACGCTGTACATCGCGGGGACCACGGCGTACGCGGCGGTGCGCGCCGTGGCGGCGGGACCCGGAGACACGGTCGTGATCTCCGGCGCCGCCGGGGGAGTGGGGACGATCGCCGTCCAGCTCGCCGGCAACGCGGGCGCCCGGGTGATCGGCCTGGCGAGTGACGCCAACCATCAGTGGCTCGCGGACCACGGGGCGATCCCGGTCTCGTACGGCGACGGCGTCGCCGACCGGATCAAGGCCGCCGCGCCTGATGGGAAGGTCGACGCGTTCATCGACACCTTCGGTTCCAGCTACGTCAAGCTCGCGCTCGACCTGCGGGTGGCTCCCGAGCGGATCGACACCATCACCGACTGGAAGGCCGCCGAGAAGTACGGGGTCAAGACCGAGGGGAATGCGGAGGCGGCCAACGCCGAGGTGCTCGCCGAGCTGGCCGCGCTGATCGAGAAGGGGCAGCTGGAGATCCCGATCGCCCGCACCTACCCCCTCGACCAGATCCGGGACGCCTACCGCGAGCTGGAGAAGCGCCACACCCGGGGCAAGATCGTCCTGAAGCCGTGAGACGCAGGGCAAGGCCGTGCGCGCCAGAACCGCCGCGCACGGCCTGCCTGGCTCGGACCCCACCGCCGCGGTCGGCCGGGGTGGTCCGCGACGTCCGTCATGGCCGCCCTCAGCGGAACGGCATCAGCGAGCCGGGTAGGGCGTCGTCTGGAAGCGCGCACGGAACTCGGCGAGGAGCTCCTCGGTGACCTCCGCGCCGGCCTCCACCTCCGCGTGCACCTGCCGGAAGTAGTCCTCATATCCCGCCGGCGTGTACATGCACAGGCCACGTACCGGCACCTCACCGGCGTTACGGAATCCGTGCGGGGTCCCGCGTACGGCCGCCAGCAGATGTCCGGGCCCCGCGGTGATCTCGCCGTCGCCGTCATGCAGCGTGAGTTCGCCGTCGAGGACGTAGAAGTACTCGTCGTGGCCGTGGTGCACATGCGGCCGTGCGCCCAGCACGCCGGGGTCCAGCGTGAACTCCTCGAAGGCGAACCTGCCTCCGGTATGCGTCGCGGTGAGCCGGAACAGATGGTCGACTCCGGCCACCGCGATGAGTTCGCCTTCACCCGGCGTGCGCAGGAGCGGACGACCCTCCGTGGAATCGGTCATGATCGCATCCTGCCCGATCACCGCCCGGGCCGCGTCCTTACATGCCGTAGCCGAGTTCTTCGGCGGCGACGGACCACAGCTGGTTCTCGCCCCGTACCGCGTCCGGGTCGATCTCGGCGAACGCGGCGAGGGCGCGGGTGGCGATCGCCTCCAGCTCCTCGTCGTCGTCCTCGGCCCGCTTCGCATCGCGGCACGCCTTACGGAACACCTCGGCACAGGCGATCAGTAGCGCCGCCGACCGGTTGACCAGCTGCGCTCCCTCGTCCGCGTCGACGATCAGGACCTCGCCGCCGTCCCGGTCGACGCCGAGCAGCGAGATGCCGGGATCCTCGCAGACCACGGCCATCGTCCTGCCGTCGAGGACGTGGTCGGGGAACGGCGGCTTCCGCCACCGTCCCTCGACCGGGACCTTCTGGTAGGTGATCGGGCGCAGCGGGGCGAGGGCCCGCTCGATCGCGTCGTCGGATTCCACGAGCGAAGTCTGTCACCGGATGACGTCAGTCGACCTCCGCGACGGCCTGGGCGAACTGCGCCTGGTAGAGCCGGGCGTAGGCGCCCTCGGCCTTGAGGAGTTCGTCGTGGGTGCCGTGTTCGACGATGCTGCCCGCCTCCATCACCAGGATGAGGTCGGCGTCGCGGATGGTGGACAGGCGGTGGGCGATGACAAAACTGGTCCGTCCCTTGCGCAGGGAGTTCATCGCACGCTGGATCAGTACTTCGGTGCGGGTGTCGACGGAGCTGGTGGCCTCGTCCAGGATGAGGATCGTCGGGCGGGCGAGGAACGCCCGGGCGATGGTGATGAGCTGCTTCTCACCGGCGCTGACGTTGGTGCCTTCGTCGTCGATGACGCTTTCGTAGCCGTCGGGCAGGGTGCGGACGAACCGGTCGACGTACGTCGCGCGTGCGGCCTCCACGACCTGCTCATGGGTGGCATCGGCCGCCCCGTACGCGATGTTGTCGGCGATGGTGCCGCCGAACAGCCACGCGTCCTGAAGCACCATCCCGGTCCTGGCGCGCAGGTCCTCCCGGGTCATCTCGGCGATGTCCACCCCGTCCAGGGTGATCCGGCCGCCCGTGACCTCGTAGAACCGCATCAGCAGGTTGACCAGGGTCGTCTTGCCCGCGCCCGTCGGGCCCACGATGGCGACCGTCTGGCCCGGTTCGACGGTCAGGGACAGGTCCTCGATCAGCGGCGTGTCGGGTGCGTACCGGAACGACACGTGCTCGAACACCACCCGGCCGCGTACTTCCTCCGGCCGCAGGGGCGTCTGCGGGTCGGGCTCCTGCTCCTCGGCGTCCAGCAGCGCGAAGACGCGTTCGGCCGAGGCGACACCGGACTGCAGCAGGTTCGCCATGCTCGCGACCTGGGTGATGGGCTGGGTGAACTGCCGGGAGTACTGCACGAACGCCTGCACGTCTCCCAGTGACAGCGAGCCCGACGCCACCCGCAGGCCGCCGACGACCGCGACGAGGACGTAGTTGAGGTTGCCGATGAACATCATCGCGGGCTGGATCAGGCCGGAGATGAACTGCGCCTTGAAACTCGACGTGTACAGCGTGTCGTTGTGCTTCCGGAAGGTCTCCAGCGACTCCTTCTGGCGTCCGAACACCTTGACCAGCGAGTGGCCCGTGTACATCTCCTCGATGTGCCCGTTGAGCCGGCCCGTCGTGGCCCACTGCTTGATGAACTGAGGCTGCGCCTTCTTGCCGATCCGGGAGGCGACCACCATCGCGACCGGCACGGTGACCAGCGCGATCAGTGCCAGGAGGGGGGAGATGAGGATCATCATGGTGAGCACGCCGACGATGGTGAGCAGGGAGGTCAGCATCTGGCTGAGGGTCTGCTGCAGCGTCTGGGCGAGGTTGTCGATGTCGTTGGTGACCCGGCTGAGCACCTCACCGTGCGGCTGACGATCGAAGTAACTCAGCGGCAGCCGGGACAGCTTCGACTCCGCCTGCTCACGCAACCGGAACATCGACCGCTGCACGATCGTGGTCGTGAGCCGGCCCTGGATCAGGCCGAAG
Source organism: Actinoallomurus sp. NPDC050550 (assembly GCF_040655075.1). Taxonomy (NCBI): domain Bacteria; kingdom Bacillati; phylum Actinomycetota; class Actinomycetes; order Streptosporangiales; family Thermomonosporaceae; genus Actinoallomurus; species Actinoallomurus sp. NPDC050550. The sequence continues at coordinate 132,944 of NZ_JBFAJC010000023.1, forward strand.
ACCGCGGCCACCGCGAACAGCGCCAGCGCGGCCAGCAGCACCATGCCGACCTTGCCGAAGTCGATGCCGTGCCCGGGTACGACGTCCATCGAGCTCAGCATGTCCGCGAGCGTGCCCTGGCCGGTGCTCCGCAGATGCGCGACCACCTCGGCCTTGGAATGGCCGGCGGGCAGCTGGCGGCCGATGACGCCGGCGAAGATCAGGTCGGTGGCGCGGCCGAGGATCTTCGGGCCGACCACCGTCGTCGCGACGCTCGCCGTGGCCAGGAGCAGGGTGGTGACGATGATCGGCCGCTCGGGCCGCAGCATGCGCAGCAGCCGCCGGCTCGATCCGCCGAAGTCCAGGGACTTCTCCGTCGACCGCCCGGCCATGAACGCCGCCGGCCCACGGGCCATGCCCGCGCCGCCGGCCGGCCCCGGCCCCCGGCTGGGCACCGCCCGTTCGCCGTTGCCCGAGGACGCGGGCTCGCTTCCGTTCTGTCCCCCACTCATGCGGCCTCCTTCGTCGGAGGGGTGACCAGGCGCGCCATGCTTATGATTCGCTCGCTCCGCTCGCTCATGCCATTTCCCCCGCTACTCATGCCGCCTCCTGCTCCGTGAGCTGGGAGAGCACGATCTCCCGGTAGGTGGCGTTGGTGTCCATCAGTTCGTGGTGGGTGCCGGTGCCGACGACCTGGCCCTCGTCGAGGACGATGATGCGGTCGGCGTGCCGGATGGTGGAGACCCGCTGCGCCACGATGACGACGGTCGCGTCGGCGGTCTCGTTCGCCAGCGCCGCGCGCAGGGCGGCATCGGTCGCGTAGTCCAGGGCGGAGAACGAGTCGTCGAACAGGTAGATCTCGGGCCGGCGGACGAGCGCGCGGGCGATGGCCAGGCGCTGGCGCTGGCCGCCCGAGACGTTCGTGCCGCCCTGGTCGATCTTGGCGTCCAGGCAGCCTTCCATGCGTTCCACGAAGTCCTTGGCCTGGGCGATCTCGAGGGCGCGCCAGATCTCTTCGTCGGTGGCGTCCGGTTTTCCGTACCGCAGGTTGGAGGCGACCGTGCCGGTGAAGAGGTACGGCTTCTGCGGGACCAGCGCGACCGCGTCGGACAGCGTCACCGGGTCCAGGTCACGGACGTCGACGCCGTCGACGAGGACGGTGCCGCCGGTGGCGTCCATGAGCCGTGGGATGAGGTTCAGCAGCGTGGTCTTGCCGCTGCCGGTCGAGCCGATGATCGCGGTGATCTCACCGGGCCGCGCGACCAGGCCGACGCCGGACAGTACGGGCTCCTCGGCGCCCGGGAACCGGAACTCGACGTCCCGCAGCTCCAGATGGCCGTGCACGTTCAGGGTCCGCACCGGGTCCGCCGGCGGGACGACGCTCGACTCGGTCTCCAGGACCTCCTGGATGCGTTCGGCGCACACCTCCGCGCGCGGCACCATCATGAACATGAAGGTCGCCATCATGACCGACATCAGGATCTGCATGAGGTAGCTCAGGAACGCCGTGAGCGCCCCGACCTTCATCGACCCGTCACTGATCAGGTGACCGCCGAACCACAGGACGGCGACGCTGGAGACGTTGACCACCAGCATCACCAGCGGGAACATCAGGGCCATCAGCCGGCCGGTCCCCAGCGACACGTCGAGCAGTTCGGTGTTGGACGTTTCGAACCGCCGCTGCTCGGGGGCGTCGCGGACGAAGGCCCGGATGACTCGGACCCCGGTGATCTGCTCGCGCAGGATGCGGTTGATGGTGTCGATGCGTTCCTGCATCAGCCGGAACAGGGACCGCATCCGCGTGATGATCAGCCCGATCACCACGCCGAGGATGGGGACGATGATGAGCAGCAGTGAGGACAGCGTCACGTTCTGGTTCAGCGCCAGCACGATGCCGCCGACGCCCATGATCGGAGCCGCCACCATCATGGTGAAGGTCATCAGGGCGAGCATCTGGACCTGTTGCACGTCGTTCGTGGTCCGCGTGATCAGCGACGGGGTGCCGAACCTGCCCACCTCACGGGCGGAGAAGTCCTGGACGCGGGTGAAGATGGCGGCCCGGATGTCGCGGCCGACTGCCATCGAGGTACGGGCGCCGAAGTAGACGGCGCTCACCGAGCAGACGATCTGCACGAGGGAGATGGCGAGCATGACGCCGCCGGTGCTCATGATGTAACCGGTGTCGCCCTTGACCACCCCCTTGTCGATGATGTCGGCGTTCAGGGTCGGCAGGTAGAGCGTGGCGAGCGTCTGCACGAACTGCAGCGCGACGACGAGCGCCAGCGGCCGGCGGTAGGGGCGCAGATGGACGCGCAGGAGTCGGATCAGCACACGACACTCTCTCGGGGGGGACGGCAACGGAGGGCGAACCGGCTCTCTGCCGGGAAATCACACACAGCAGGTGCAAACAGAAAAATACCGCCAAGAGACGGCACCGGCGGTCTGATTTTTTGCGCCCTCGGCGATCGTCACGCTCCCGGCCGGAGATCGGCCAGGGGGCCGGTCGGGAGCGCGATCCATCCCTCGGACGTCGCCGTCTCGAGCTCGTCCGTCCTCGGGGTGACGGTGCGGCCCTGGTACGCCGCACGCGCGGTGAGCGCCGCGATCACCGTGTCCGTGGCGTCGTGTGAACGGCGGCAGAGCGCATCGAATGCTCCCGGATCCAGCCAGGGCGCCGCCGCCCGCAGGGCGTCGACGAGCCGTCCGAGAGCCGCGAGGTCGCCGGGGCGCTTGTAACCGCGGTGCGGCAGCCCCCACAGCCGGAGGGACGCGGCCGGGTAGACCTCGACGACGACACCGGTCCCGGAGCGGTCCACCGGGCGGCCGGCCCGCGCGAGGCGGGCCAGCAGCGCGGCGCAGCGCATGGCCGCGTGGCCGATCCGATCGGCGGAGACGCTCAGCGGGGTCAGGCCGGTGCGGTCGTGGACGACCCGGTCGGTCAGCCGCAGCGCCAGGTTCCTGCGCCAGTCGCGGCCGCGCGCTCCCGCGGGCACGTCGACGTTCCCCGACCGGTGCGCGGTGACGAACTCGACGAAGGGGACCGGCCAGCCGAACGGGCAGTCGATGCCCGCCTTGTCCGCCGTCATCAGCGCGTCGATGAGCGTTCCGTCGTCACAGCCGCAGCGGATCTCGCGAACCGAGCACGTGTCAGGCCCCCACTCCAGCCATGCCAGCGCGGTACCGGCCGGCTCCGCGGCGAGATCGACTCCAAGGGCGAGCACGGGTTCACGATAAGCCGCGTCCTTCTGACGGCAGGCCACCGTACGGGAGACACCACTCGTCCTTGAGACGTTGGGCTTCACGAGGGGCGCCGCCGCCGGTGTGATCGACCGCGCCGCGGGGACGCTCTGCCGTCGAGGACGATCGGCCAAGGAGGCGCCGTGAGGTTTGTGCTGCGTGAGCGGGTGTTCGGGATCGGTGAGGATTTCTGGGTCGAAGATGAGGCGGGGGAGCGCGTCTTCCTCGTCGACGGCAAGGCGTTGCGGCTGCGTCAGACCTTCGAGCTCAAGGGGCCCGGAGGGGAGGTGCTCGCCGTCATCCGCAAGAAGATGGTCGCCATCCGCGACACGATGGTCGTCGAACGCGACGGCGAGACGGTGGCCAAGGTGCACCGGAAGCTGTTCAGCCCGCTCCGGCACAAGATGCTGATCGAGCTCGCCGACGGGCAGGAGTGGACGGCGAGCGGTGACCTCATCGAGAAGAACTACGAGATCGAGGGCGACGAGGGCGTCGTCGCCCAGACGTCCCGCAAGTGGTTCCGGATCCGCGACACGTACGGCGTCGAGGTTCACCACCCCGACGTGCCGCTGGTCCTCGCCGTCGCCGTCGCGGTCGACGAACTCGCCGCGGACGAGCGGCGCGAGGACGACTGACGGCAGGGCGTACCTCCCCGATCGCCGAAGAACCGTTTCTCGGCGCACTCCATGAACGCCTGGAGCTCACCCGTCCTCGGGGCGGCGCAGCACCCGGCGCTGCGCGAAGGAGCCGTTCCGGGCCGCCTTGGCGGCCCGGAGGCGGTCGAGTTCACCGGGCTCGACGCCGTTCGCGGCGGCGAGGGCGTAGACCACTTCGAGGATGTCGGCGAGCTCCTCCACCGCGCCGGACTCGGCGAACTCCCCGACCTCCTCGTACAGCTTGGCGCGGAGCAGCATGCGGTACTCGCCGTCGCCGGCGGCCCGGACCTCGGGGACGCGGCCGGTGGCCTGGATGAGCTCGGGCGCGCGGTCGCGTACGAGCTTCTCCAGCCGTCCGGGGCCGGCCTTGGTGCGGTGCGTCAGGTCGCCGTCGCGGCGGTCGAGCGCCTGGACCCACTTGACCGCGACGGCGGCGGTCTGGACGAGCTCGGTCCGCAGAGCCTGCGGGTCGGTCTCGGCCAGCGACTCGTGGAACTCCTCGGCGAGAATGTGCCGCCAGGTGAGCCGGGCCCCCTCCCACGCCTCCCGGCAGTCGCGTTTGGCCGCGTCGGCCGTTGCCGCGTGCTCGGGCCCGGTGCCGTCGGGGAGATCCTGGACGCCCCACATCGTGTCCTGAGCGGCGCGCTCCGCGGCGACGTCGGCCAGCACGCGGGCGAGCGCGCCAGGTGTCCCGGAGTCGCCTGCCGCCGGGGCACCCACCGTACGGGTTGTCGGCTGGGTTCATGCCGTCAGTCTGGACGGGTCGGCACCCCTGGGAGGCGGGAATCCGGACGTCGCCGGGTTGGTCATTCGGCCTCGCGGCGTGCCTGGGCCCGTCGTTTGCCCTCGCGCATCGCCTGCACGCGGGCGACGGGGATCGTACGGCCCTCCTCGATCAGGCCGGAGATCGGGAGATTCTTCTGCTTGGCTTCCTCCCGCCTCGTAAACGAGGGGGGTTCCTACGGCTCGCGCCGTTGGGCTTCCTGCTTCAGTGCCGACAGCCCCAACTGGGAGGAGTCCCGTTGAGGTCTTACCGCGGCTCCACAGGCCGACACCGCCAGCCCGGCGGCCAGAATGTTCTTGGCTGCGTTCACGTCCCGGTCGTGGGTCGCGCCGCACTCGCACGTCCAAGTACGGACGTTCAGGGGCATCTTGTCGGCCAAGGTGCTACAGATCGAGCACAGTTTGGAGGAGGGGAGCCAGCGGTCGACTGCGATCACTTCGCGGCCGTACCAGGCGGCTTTGTACTCCAGCATGCTGCGGAACTGCGACCACGCGGCATCGGCGATGGCGCGGGCCAGGTTGCCGTTCTTCAGCATGTTCCGGACGGTCAGATCCTCGATCACGATCGTTTGGTTCTCACGAACGAGTCGAGTGGTGAGCTTGTGCAGGGTGTCGCGGCGCCGGTCGGCGATCCGGGCGTGGATCCGGGCGACCTTACGCCGGGCCTTGGCCCGGTTCGAACCGTCTCCCTTGGCTTTGCGGGACAACCTCCGCTGCGCCCGGGCCAGACGCTTGCGGTCCCGGCGCTCATGCCGGGGATTGGTGATCTTCTCTCCGGTCGACAACGTCAGCAGGTGATCCAGCCCGGCATCCACCCCGACCGCGTTGCCGTTGACCGGGAGCGGCTGGATGCCGGGGTCTTCGCACAGCAGCGACACGAACCAGCGTCCCGCCGAGTCTTGGGATACGGTCACCGTAGACGGCTTGACGCCCTCGGGAAGAGGCCTTGACCAGGCGATGTTCAGCGGCTCTGTCATTTTCGCGAGGGTGAGCTTCCCCTCCCGGAACCGGAATCCGCTGGCGGTGTACTCCGCCGACTTGCGAGACTTCTTCTTCGCCTTGAACCGCGGATACCTGGCTCGTTTGGTGAAGAAGTTGGTGAAGGCGGTTTGCAGGTGCCGCAGCGTCTGCTGGAGCGGGACCGAGGACACTTCGTTGAGGTAGGCCAGCTCCTCGGTCTTCTTCCATACCGTTAGCATCGCCGACGTGGCGTTGTAGCCGATGCGTTCCCGGCGCAGCGTCCAGGCCTCGGTGCGGGCGTCCAGCGCCATGTTGTAGACCTTGCGCACGCATCCGAACGTGCGCGACAGCTCGGCTGCCTGCGCATCGGTCGGATAGAAGCGGTACTTGAAAGCACGCTTCACGTGAGTGGTCACAGTCCGCAAACTATAGCGTCAGTGTGTGACCGTGTGCGCTCATCAGGCCACTTTCCCGGCGCCGGCACGACGGGTCAACCCCACCCCCGCCGGAACACCATCGGGGGGCGTGAGGTCTCTCGCGACCGGATCGGCGATCCGCAGCGACCTCGGCGCGCAGGGACCGCCTCAGGGCAGTGGTGAAAGGTGCTCGGCGATCGCGGCGAGCAGGGTGGCGGCGTCGGTCATCGCGTCGTCGGAGGCCCAGCAGACGTAACCGTCGGGCCGGATGAGCAGGGCGGCGGCTCCCGGGTCGTCGGCGGGTTCGGCGCGGATGACGTCGACGAAGGCGGGGATCCGGAGATCGGCCGGGACGATCCCGGCCAGATCGAGCAGGACGGCATGCCCGGAACCGAACAGCGCCGACAGCCGGACGGGCCCGGCGTCGGTGATGAGGTCGGTGTCCGGCATCCGGTGACCGGTGAGCGGATGCTCGCCGGGCAGGTCGTAGTGCAGCGACAGGCCGGACATCAGGCCTGCGAGGTGACGATTGGCGTCTGGCAGCCGCAGGAGGTCCACGACGATGTCGCGCAGCGCCGCGACGTCCTCGCTCGGCTCCGGGTAGGCCAGCACCCGTTGCGCCGACGTGTGGTGCAGCACCTGGGCTCCCACCGGATGGCGTTCGGCGTGATAGGTGTCCAGGAGGCCGCTCGGCGCACGGTTCTGGACGGTCGCGGCCAGCTTCCAGCCGAGGTTGATCGCGTCCTGCACACCGGTGTTCAGGCCCTGCCCCCCGAGAGGCGGGTGGATGTGCGCCGCGTCCCCGGCGAACACCACGCGGCCCGCACGGTAGTGCTCCAGCTGCCGGGTCGCGTCGGTGAACCGCGAGGAGTTGTCCACCGCGCTCAGGACGGTCTCGTCACCGTAGACGGTCCGCAGCGCCGAGGCGATCTCCTCCTCGGTGACCGGGGTGTCCCGGTCGACGTCCTCCTGCGTCTCGCGGCCGAAGGTGAACCGGTACCGCTCGCCGCCGACCGGGACCAGCATGGCCCAGTAGCCGTCGGCCCTGCGGGTCATGGTGCTGATGTGCCCCATGGCCCGTGGTACCAGCGATGACGTTGCGGACAGGCGGATGTCGGCCAGTACGGCGAGATAGGTGCCCGGCCTGCCGGGGAACCGCAGCCGGAGCAGCTTGCGGACCGTGCTACGGCCACCGTCGCAGGCGGCCAGGTAACGCGCTCGTACCCGGAGCCCGCCCGCGGTCACGGTGACACCGTCGTCCGGCTCGTTAGCGGCGATCGCGGTGACCGCGGTGTCGCGCAGAATCCGTGCGCCACGGGCGGTCGCCTGCTCCTCCAGCACCTCCTCGATCTCCCACTGGGGGATCGAGATCGGATACGGATGCCTCGTACGCCAGGGACCGCAGTCCAGCGGCACCGGCAACATCGCGAAATGCCCGCCGACCGGCTCACGCGGCAGGGCCCGGCCCAGCAACGGCTCCAGCAGCCCCCTGAGCTCGAGCAGTTCCGCCGTGCGGGGCTGGACCGCACCGCCCTTCACCTGATCGATTCGCCGTGGCAGCTTCTCCAGCACCAGCGTCCGGACCCCGGCCAGGGCCAGCTCGTGCGCCAGCGTCAGGCCGGTGGGGCCTGCGCCCGCGATGACAACCTCGGTCTCGATCTCCGTCAACGTCACGTCTCCACACCTTAGGTCGCCTGAGTGCATATGTATACCCGGTGCAAAAATCTCCTCGGTATATCTGTCTGTTAGCGTGAGCGACGTGACCGGCCTGCGCGAGCGTAAGAAGCAGCGGACCCATAGGGCGATCTCCGAGGCGGCGATCGCGCTGTTCCTCGAACGAGGCTTCACCCGGGTTTCGGTGGCCGAGGTCGCCGCGGCGGCAGAGGTTTCCAAACGCACCCTCTTCGCGTACTTCCCGACCAAGGAAGACCTTGTGGTGCACCGCTTCGCGGACCACGAGACCGAGGCCGCGCGGGTGGTGCGGGCCCGGCCGGCGGGGACCACGCCGCTGACCGCGCTGCGCGAGCACTTCCTCGACGGGTTGCGAAGGCGTGACCCGGTCACCGGTCTCAACGACGATCCGGGGATCCGCGCGCTCTTCAGGATGATCCTCGACACCCCGGCGCTCGTCGCTCGAGTGGAGCGGTTCAACACCGCCGCGCAGCACGCGCTCGCCCAGGCGCTGCGCGAAACGGCCGACACCCCGGCCCTCACCGCACGGCTGGCGGCGGCCCAGCTCGTCGCCGTCCACTGGGCACTGGCACTGGACAACGTCGAACGGCTCGCGCGCGGAGAGGCCGCCGACGAGCGGTACGCGACCGCGGTGAGCGACGCCGAGCACGGCTTCGCCCTGCTGGAGAACGGGCTGGGCCGGCTGCCCACCGCGACGCCGGCGTCCGGGTGACGGCGCCGGCCCGTCCCGTACGCCCTGCCCACCGTGACGCCGTTGTCCGGGTGATGGCGCAGGCCTGTGCCGTGCCCGCTGCGGCGCCGGCGTCCGGCGCGACGCGCGGGCCCGTCCCGTACGCCTGAAAGGGGGAGCCGCAGCTCCCCCTCGACCTCAGGTTCTAATCGCGATTGTCAGCGGCGGTGTACGCAGCCCCGGGGCAGCCAGAAGCCCTGCATGAATACCCTTCCTCTGCGGGTGTGCACCCAGTGCCCGCGTACGTATCTGCGGCAGCGGGGACGGCTGTCGCGAATCGCTGTGGCGGTCGCCTCATGTGCCGCGCCTCGCGCGGAGACGGTGACCTTCGCCTGACCGGTGGCCGCGTTCGCCGGTGTGGCCGCGAGGCCTACGCCACCTGCGAGGACCAGGCCTGACACGACAAGTCCCATGGGTACCTTCATCGACGTGACCTCCTCGGGAACTTCGGGATCGGATGACCGCCGGACTTCTGGGTAAGAACGCGATTCCGGCCCGGCCGGCGCGCATCACGGTGCACTGACTGGTCTTCCCCGGGACGAATCACCGCAATTCGTCGGACACTAGACTTGACTCACTTTTCGGATTCTCGTGGTGTCCGATTTCGGTCGTCTCCGGACGGACATTACCTTCAGCGGTATCCGCCGCTGAAACATCCCGGGAAGCGTCGGCGGCCTGCGGATCGCCGCGCAGGCCCGGAGCCAGCAGGACGGTGACCGTGACCGAGGCCACCGCCATCGCGGCCATGGCCAGGGCCGGGGACGTGTGCTGGGCGACCGCTCCGGCGAGGGCGGCGCCGACGCCCTGCATGGTGAGCATGCCGGCCGCGTGCAGCCCCAGCGCCTGCCCGTGCACGTCCTCGGGGGTGAGCGCCATCAGGCGTTCCTGGAGCAGCAGCGTGGCCGAGTATCCGATGGAGGCGAGCGTGACGGCGGCCAGGGCGACCGGCAGCGCCGGGTGCGACGCGAAGACCAGGTACGGCGCCGCGAGCAGCAGGCGCAGCGGGGCGTCGAGCCGCCGCCTCCACCGCCCGGGGAGGAACCGGCCGGCCACCGTGTCCCCGATCAGCATCCCGCCGGCCGCGAACGCGAACAGCAGACCCGCGTGCCGGGGCTCGTACGCGACGAACAGGGACTCACAGCCGACGATCAGTCCGTTCGGCAACCAGAGCGCGAGGTAGACGTAGCGGCGGGGCGGCGATGACCAGAGCCGCGCGTTGGTCCGCCAGGTCACGGCGATCGACGGCCTTCCGGCGGCGCGTGGCGGGCGCGGGGTCAGGCCGAACCACGAGACGGCCGCCGTGGCCAGGTAGAGGACGGCCCCCGCCAGCAACGTGCCGCGCGGGGACAGGACCGTCAGGAGCGCGCCCCCGGCCGCGAAGCCGAAGATCTGCATGGTGCCGACGGCCATGTTGAGCACCGACCGGCCGAGCAGGTAGCCCTCGCCGGGAAGGATCTCACTGAGCAGCCCGTACCGCACGCCACCGCCCACGGAACCGGCCAGCCCGACCGTCATGATCACCGTGAACAGGAGCCAGATCGGGAGCCCGGGGATGGCCAGCACGGCGGTGCCGAGGCCGAAGAGCAGGGCCAGCGCCGCCGTGGCCGCGCGCGGCGGCAGCCGGTCGGCCGCCGACAGCAGCGTCGCCGCCCCGATCACCTGGACGAGCGACGGGCCGAACATGCTGAGCGCGGACAACAGCGGCGAGTGGGTGTCCGCGTAGACGAGTGTGCCCAGCGCGAGCGAGCTCAGGGTGGACGCGCCGATACTCGCCGACGTGCCGGCGAACATCGGCGTGAACTCCGGTGTGCGGAAGAGTCCGCGATAGGTGAGGGGCATGATCGGGAGTGTCTCGGCGGGGTTCGCGGGCCCGTTAATGTTTCGCGGGGAGGCGAAACGTGGGCTGGTGGCGGATCAACACGGACACCCTCGCCGAGAGCCGGTTCGTGGTCTCGGCGCTGGCCGAGACGAGCTCGTGCCTGGGCACGCTGGACAGGGGAACGGCCGCGCACCCCGGCGAGCGGGCGTGGCTCGACGCCCACCAGGCCGCCTACCGGGCGCGGCTGGCGGGCGACCCGATCACCGCGCTCCTGCTGCGGGCGGCGATGCGTCCCCGCTGGATCGCCGACTTCGCCACGCCGACGCCGACCGGTGAGGCGGACCTCGGTTTCCACCAGGAGCTCGCCCGGATCCGCGAGACGCCCGCCGACCGGGTCCGTACGGACCTGGAGTTCGGGCTGGGCGGCCCGGTCCCGCGCGAACTGCGCCGGTCCGATCTCGCCGAGCGCTTCGCCGACCTGCTGGAGTGGATCTGGACGGAGATGGTCCGGTCGGACTGGGCCCGCCGCCGCCGGATCATCGAGGCCGACGTCGTCGCGCGGACCGGCCAGCTGACGCATGGCGGATGGGCCGCGGCGCTGGACGCGATGCGCCCGGGTATGCGCTGGCTCGGGGAGGGACGGTTGCAGGTCAACCCCTACGACTATCCGCCCCGCGACCTGTCGAGTGTGCGGTTGCTGTTCGTGCCGGTCACGGCCGGGTTCGGGTGGGTGTCCTGGGAGGCCGGCCGGTACGCCGTGATCTACCCATGCTCCGGCGCGCTGGCCGCGCCGGACCCCGCCCCGGTGCCCGACGCGCTCGGCGCGCTGCTCGGGCACGCGCGCGCGAGGGTCCTCATGCTCCTGGACGCGCCCAAGAGCACCACGCAGCTCGTGGCCCTGACCGGCCAGGGCCTCGGCTCCGTGGGCCGTCACCTGAAGGTGCTGCTCGCCGCCGGGCTGGTCCGGCGGCGCCGCGCCGGACGGTCCGTGCTGTACTACCGCACGGCGGCCGGGGACGTGCTGGTGACCGCGCAGGCCCGGTGACATGCCCGGTTCCCTCGCGGTGGCGCACCGCCGCGAGGGAACCGGATCTCAGCGCAGTGGTCCGAAGAACGCGCGCAGGTCGGTGGCCACCTGCTCGGGTTCCTCATGCGCCATGAAGTGCCCGCCGTGCTCCGGCCGGTGCCAGTGCCGCAGGTCCGCGTAGATCCGCTCGGCGAGGCTCTTGGGGAAGCTGCGGAACGCCGGCTCGTTGCTCAGGGTGACCGCCCCGGGGACGGTGATCCGCGGGACCGGCCGGTTCTGCGGGTAGTCGTAGTACTGCCGGAAGGACGAGCCGATCGTGCCGGTCGCCCAGTACAGGGTCGCGATCGTGCACAGTGTGTCCTTGTCCCAGCTCTCCAGGGTCCCGCCGCCGTCGGTCCAGTCGCGGTACTTGTCGACGATCCAGGCGGCGAGCCCGGCGGGGGAGTCCATCAGGGCGGCGGCGATCGTGTCCGGACGGGTCAGCATGATCTCGCTGTAGCCCCCGTCCTTCTCGTCGTACGCGTCCAGGTCGTCGAGGAATTTCTGCTCCTCGGCGGTCGCGGGCCGGTCGGCGAAGTCCGTCGTGACGACCGCCGTGGTCACGTGGACGCCCGCTACCTCACCGGGGTACAGCGCGCCGAGCCACTGGGTGATCCCGCCCCCGATGTCACCGCCGAACGCCCCGAACCTCTCGTAGCCGAGGGTCTCGGTCATCAGCGTGTGCCAGATCTCGGCGACGCCCCTGCGGGTCCACGGCCCGGCGGGCAGTTCGGAGAACAGGAAGCCGGGCAGCGACGGGATGACGACGTCGAACGCGTCGGCGGGGTCGCCGCCGTGACTCGCCGGGTCGGCGAGCCGCCGGGCGACCCGCAGCATCTCCACGAAGCTGCTCGGCCAGCCGTGCGTGAGGATCAGCGGCAGCGGCGCGGGTGCCCCTTCGGGGCGGACGCCCCGGATGTGGATGTAGTGCACCCGGCGGCCGGCGACCTCGGCGACGAAGTGCGGGAAGGCGTTGAGCGCCGCCTCGGCGGCGCGCCAGTCGAACTCGTCCGCCCAGTAGGTGACGAGTTCGCGAAGGTAGCCGGGATCGGTGCCGGCCGCCCAGAAGGTGGAGTCGGACGCCGTCGTGAAGCGCGTACGGGCCAGGCGCGTGCGCAGGTCGTCGAGGACGTCGTCGGAAACAGCGATCTGAAAAGGCGTTACTGTCATGCTTCCTTCACTGAGGAGTGGGTACGGCCGGGCACTCCTCGGCGCGGATCAGACAGCCGCGGCGGCGGAGAGCGCCCGGAGAGAACTGGTCATCGTCATCGGGCTCACCTCCTCGCGTCGCCCTGCTTGCGGTGGACTGTACACGACATTGCGTCGCATCGGCACCCACGTGATCACACCAAGCGTGACCTGCTGCCGGCCGGTCACCGTCGGCGTATCACGAGGACGGCGGAGTCGACCTTCGGCGGTGGCCGGAAGGCACGGCGGGGCAGCGACGGGCCGGCCCGTACGGTCCACCGGCCGGGCACGCGCGCGGCCGACCGGCCTTCGGCGTAGCGGCGCACGACGGCGCGCTGGAGCACCAGGTCGGCGGCGACGAGCCGGGACCGGGGCGCCAGCAGCGTGCGGAGCAGTGCGCTGGAGATGCCGTACGGCGGACTGGCCACCACGCGGAAGGGCCGGTCCGGCAGGCGCAGCGACCCGGCGTCGGCCTCGACGACCGTCAACCGCGCCCCGGCGAAGCGCTCTCGCAGACGCCGGGCCCGGCCGGGGTGCAACTCGACCGCGATCACCCGGGCGCCCGCCTCGAGGAGATGCGCCGTCAGCGCGCCCTCACCGGCGCCGAGGTCGAGCACCAGGTTTCCGGGGCGCACGGCGGCGTCCGCGACGACGCGCGCCGCCCATTCGTCAGTGAGCGGGTGCCAGCCCCAGGCCCGCCGCGAGTTCCCGGCGGACACGGCGGATCACGTTCATGAACATCGGCATGGACGCCACCGTAGGGAGCCGGGCGGCGCGGCGAAACCGAATTTCGGCTTCGGGGGCGGCCGGACCCCCTACGGCGCGTACTGGGGCACCCCGAGGACGTGGCCCGCCCCGTCCGGTGGCCGGCCTCCGACGAGGGAGCCTGGGTCACCGGCCAGGTCATCGACTGTGAAGGCGGCTTCCGTCGCTGGGTTGTGTGACCTGGAGGTCACGTTCAGCGATGGTTAAGTAAACATCTTCAGATGTGATTTCCTCGCGGCCGGTTCTCGGTCGGGCGGCGGACGCGTTCGTCGCGCCCTTCCTGGGTCAGTGCCCGACCTGCGGTGTTACGAATTGGTCGCATCCTCTTGACGTGGGAAACGTGGATGTTACAAGCTCTGTGATCTGAGACGCGGATTCATGCGAACTGTGCGGCGATCAGTGTTATGTCTCTGTCGTCCCCCCCTAGCGATGGAGGATCAGGTGACCGAGGGCGGGTCCTCACGCCACTCCCAACGATCCCACGGGCTCCGGCCGTACGCACTGTGCTGCGACCACCGGACGACTCCGCTGGGCATCGGGGAGCCGACGCCGCTGCTGTCATGGCGGCTCGCCGCGGGCGATGAGACGTCACGCGGCGACGCACCCGTCGCCTACCGGGTCGACGTCGCGGAGGACCTGGACGGGCCCTCCCACTGGGACACCGGGCGGGTCGAGGACGCCGGCGCGACCGGGGCCGTCTACGCCGGCCCGCCCCTGCGGCCGCGGACGCGTTATCACTGGCGCGTCACGGTGTGGGCGGCGAGCGGCGGTGCCGAGAGCGCCGAGTCGTGGTTCGAGACGGGGCTCGGCGAGGGCGAGTGGCAGGCGTCCTGGATCGCCCGCGACTGGACCGCCGTCGACGTCGTCGACCCGCCGGAGGAGGGCGAGCGCGCGCTCGACTCCCACGGTCTGTCGCCGTGCCCGCTCCTGCGGCACGAGTTCACCACGTCCGTGGCCCCGGTCCAGGCCCGGCTGTACGTCAGCGCGCGGGGGCTGTACGAGCTCCGCGTCAACGGCGAACGAGCCGGGGACGCAGAACTGGCCCCCGGCTGGACCGACTACCGCCACCGGATCCAGTACCAGGCGTACGACGTCACCGAGCTCGTCCGGGAGGGCGCGAACGCCGTGGCGGCCACGCTCGCCGACGGCTGGTGGAGCGGGTACGTCGGGTTCGACCCGCGGCGGGCCGGCGCGCATTACGGAACGTTCCCACAGCTGATCGCGCAGCTCCATCTCGACTACCCGGACGGCTCCACCGACGTCGTCGGCACGGACGAGACCTGGCGTGCCGCCCAGGGACCGCTCCGCTACGCGGACCTGCTCATGGGCGAGTGCCACGACGCGCGGCACGCCGTCGACGGCTGGGACCGGCCGGGCTTCGACGACGGCGCGTGGGCGGCCGCCCGGGTGGCCGACACGGACACGAGCCTCCTCGTGGCGTCCGTCGACGAGCCGGTGCGCGCACTCGGCGAGCTGGCCCCCACCGAGGTCCGGAGGGTCGGCCCGGAGACGCACCTCGTCGACTTCGGGCAGAACTTCGCGGGCCGGGTGCGGCTGACCGTACGCGGCCTGGCGCCCGGCGGTCGCGTCGTCCTCCGGCACGCGGAGGCCCTCGACGAGGACGGCGCGCTCTACGTCGCCAACCTGCGTACGGCCGCGGCGACGGACGTCCTCATCGGACGCGGCGACGACACGGTCGTGTTCGAACCCCGCTTCACCTACCACGGCTTCCGGTACGCCGAGGTGACCGGGCTGCCCGAGCTGGACGCGGCCGACGTCACAGGCGTCGTCCTGCACAGCGACACCCCCTGGGCGGGCACGTTCGACTGCTCGGACCGTGGCGTACGGCGGCTGCACCACAACATCACGTGGGGGCAGCGCTCCAACTTCGTCAGCGTGCCGACCGACTGCCCGCAGCGGGACGAGCGCCTGGGGTGGATGGCCGACGCGCAGGTGTTCCTGCCGACAGCGTGCCTCAACGCGGACGTCGCGGCGTTCTTCGCCAAGTGGACGCAGGACGTGCTGGACGCGCAGGCACCCGACGGCGGATTCCCGAACGTCGCGCCCCGGCTGGCGGGCGTCGCCGACGAGGGCGCCCCGGGCTGGGCGGACGCCGGCGTGCTGGTCCCCTGGCACCTGTACCGCGTGTACGGCGACGAGCGGTTCCTCGAGCGCTCCCTGGACGCGATGGCCGCGTGGGTCGACCTGATCCACCGGCACAACCCCGACCTGATCTGGCGGATCAAGGTCGGCCCGCACTTCGCCGACTGGCTGTCGCTGGGCCGGCCGACCTCCCGCGAGGTGGTCGCCACGGCGTACTTCGCGCACAGCGCCGAGCTGACCGCCCGCGCCGCCCGCGTCCTCGGCGACGGGCGCGCGGACCGGTACGCCGCCCTGGCCGCGGACGTCCGGCGGGCGTTCATCGAGGAGTTCGTCTCCGCCGACGGGCGGATCGAGGGCGACACGCAGACGGCGTACCTGCTCGCGCTGGCCTTCGAACTGCTCCCCGGAGAGCTCGCCGACCCGGCCGGGAAACGGCTCGCCGCCCTGGTGGAGGAGACCGGACCCCGCCTGTCCACGGGGTTCCTCGGCGTCGGCCTCGTCGCGCCGGTGCTCGACGGGCTGGACCGCCCCGACCTCGTGCACGCGCTGCTGCGCCGTACGGAGCAGCCGTCCTGGCTGTACCCCCTGGAGCACGGCGCCACCACCATCTGGGAGCGCTGGGACGGCTACACCGACGAGGACGGCTTCCAGGCCCCGGCGATGAACTCCTTCAACCACTACGCGCTCGGCTCGGTGGGGGAGTGGCTGTACCGCGGCCTGGCCGGGCTCGACCAGGCGCCGGACTCGGTGGCCTACGGCGACCTGGTGATCCGGCCCCGCCCGTTCACGCCGCCCGGGATCCCGGGCGCGGAGCCGAGCTGGGCGGAGGCGGCCTACGAGTCGCCGCGCGGCCGGATCCGGGTCCGCTGGGAGCGCGCGGACGGCCGGTTCCTGCTGGACCTGACCGTGCCGCCGGGGGCGACGGCGACGGTGCACCTGCCCGTGCCTCGTACGTGGGACGTGCGGGAGGGAGACGACCCGGTCGGCGATGCCCCCGGGGTGGAGATCGTCGGCAGCGAGCCGACCGCGGAAGGGCGGTCGTTCGTATGCCGCGTGAGCTCGGGGGACTACCGATTTTTGGCGAGGAGGACGGAATGACATCGCGATTCGAGCGGATCGACCGCAGAGGGTTCCTGCGCGCGGCCGGTGGGCTGGCGGCCGTGGCGGCGCTGCCCGTCGGGCTGGCGGCCTGCGGCGGATCCTCCGGCGCCGGCGGCTCCGGCGGCGGGAAGACGCTGCGCCTGGTCGGCGTCGCGGACCAGCAGAAGGCCCTGGACGAGCTGACCAAGCTCTACACGCAGGCGAAGTTCAGCACCTCGTACGCGCCGACCGACCAGGTGGAGACGTCGCTGCGCACGCAGCTGGGCGCGGGCAACGCGCCCGACGTGCACGTCGTCTACCCGGGCAACGGCAGCGCCATGGCGATGGCGCAGATCGCGCAGGCGGGCCTGCTCGCCGACCTCAGCTCCCAGTCGTGGACGCAGCTGATCCCGCCCAACTTCAAGCCCGCGTTCCAGCTGCAGGGCAAGACGTTCATCTACTCGGCCGGGTCCAGCGTCATCGGCGCGATCTACAACAAGAAGGTCTTCCAGAAGGCGGGCGTGCAGCCGCCGAAGACCTGGACCGAGCTGCTCGACGTGTGCGGGAAGCTCAAGAAGGCCGGGGTGACGCCGATCGCGCTCGGCGCGCAGACGTCCTGGATCACCCAGCTCATCACGTACGCGCTGGTCCCGTCGACGGTCTACGCGAAGAACCCGCAGTTCGACAGCCAGATGCAGGCGGGGTCGACGAGCTTCGCCCAGTCGGGCTGGCGCGACGCGTTCACGATGTACCTGGACCTGCAGAAGCGCGGGTTCTTCAACGACAACCCCAACGGCACGACGTTCGAACAGCAGACCTCGATGGTCGCCACCGGCAAGGCCGCGATGGCCGTGCAGGTCTCTGCGGTGCTGCCGGACTTCCGCAAGGCCGCCTCGAGCCCCGACGACCTCGGGATGTTCCCGTTCCCGGGCGCGGACAACGCGGACGGCGTGTGGATCCCGGCGGGCGTCGTCGTCGGCCTCGGCGTGAGCGCGCGCAGCCGCAACTCCGACGCGGCCAAGGCGTTCATCGAGTTCCTCGGGAAGCAGGAGAACATCAACCGCTGGGCCGAGGCCGTCGCCTGCATCCCGCTCCACCGCGACGCGTCCTCCAAGATCGACCCGGTGCTCGAGTCCTTCCTGCCGTTCATCGAGGGCAACAAGGCCGTGCCGTTCATGGACCAGGCGTGGCCGAACGCGGAGGTCCAGCCCACCCACTTCGCCGTCGTCCAGGAGTTGCTGGCAGGCAAGACGACGATCGACAAGGGCCTGGCCAAGATGGACCAGGTCTACCGGAAGAAGTCCTGACCCGATGACCGTGACCACCCCCCGAAGGGCCCGTCCGGCGACCGCGCTTCCTCCCGTGCGCGGTCGCCGGAGGGGCTTCCTCACACCGCCGTGGTGGTTCGTGGCCCCGGCGCTGCTCGTATACGCGCTCGTCGTGCTCTACCCGAGCATCTCGGGCGTGCTGTACGCCTTCACGAACTGGAGCGGCATCGGCGACAAGTCGTTCAACGGCCTGCACAACTTCAGCACGCTCTTCCACGACGAGCGGGCCGTCGGCGCGCTGAAGAACACGCTGCTGCTCACCGTCGCGATCGTCGTCGTGCAGAACGGCATCGGACTGCTGCTCGCGCTTGGCGTGCACGCCCGGATCAAGTCGCGCACCGCCCTGCGGGTGATCTTCTTCGCGCCCGCGGTGGTCAGCCCGGTGATGATCGCCTTTCTCTGGAAGTACGTCTACAACCCCGACCCGCACGCGGGCCTGAACGGGCTGCTCGGCGCGTTCGGGCTCGGCGGGCTGCGGCAGGACTGGCTGGGCAATCCGTCGCTGGCGCTGTGGTCGGTCGCGGGGATGGTCGTGTGGCAGTACGCCGGCTACTCCATGGTCATCTTCCTGGCCGGGCTGGAGGGCGTCCCGGTCGACCTGCACGAGGCGGCGATGATCGACGGCGCCGGGCGTTTCCAGCGGTTCCGGTACGTCACCTGGCCGCTGCTGGCGCCCGCGCTGACCATCAACGTGATGCTGTCGACGATCGGCGGCCTCAAGCTGTTCGACCAGGTGTACGCCGCGACGGGCGGCGGGCCTGGCTACTCCAGCGAGACGCTGTCGACCGTGCTGTACAAGCAGGCGTTCGTCTACGGCAAGTTCGGTTACAGCACCGCGATCGCGCTCGTCCTCGCGCTGTTCGTCGCGGCCGTGTCGATGATCCAGATCGCGTACCTGCGCGGCAGGGAGGTCCAGGCATGACGCATCTGCGGTACGGCTTCCGTACGTTCCTGCTCGAGCTGCTCATGGTCGCGGCAGGCATCGCGTTCCTGTTCCCGGTGTACGCGCTCGTCACGCTCTCATTGAAGAGCAGTAGGCAGATCGCGAGTGCGCCGCTGTCGCCGCCGACGTCGCCCACGATGGGCAACTTCTCGCGGGCCTGGTCGGCGGCGGGCCTCGGCTCCGCGCTCGTGAACAGCACCGTCATCACGATCGCGAGCCTGATCTGCCTCATCGCGCTCGGGTCGTTCGCGGCGTACTTCCTGGCCCGCTGCGCCTCGCGGCTCGGGTTCGGGCTGTACGTGCTCTTCCTGCTCGGCATCGTGCTGCCGTTCCAGCTCGGGATGATCCCGCTGTTCAAGCTGGTCGACCAGATGGGGCTGCTCGGGACGTACCAGGGGATGATCGTTTTTTATACCGGCATCCAGCTGCCCTTCACGATCTTCCTCTACACCGGGTTCATCCGGGCGCTGCCCCGCGACTACGCCAACGCCGCGCTGATCGACGGCGCGACGCACCTGCAGGCGTTCACGCGCGTGGTGTTCCCGCTGCTGCGGCCGATCACCGGCACCGTGCTGATCCTCAACGCGGTGTTCATCTGGAACGACTTCTTCACCCCGCTGCTCTACCTCGGCGGCTCGGCCCGCGAGACCGTGCCGGTCCGCGTGTTCGCCTTCGTCGGCCAGTACGTCTCCGACTACGGCCTCGTGTTCGCCGGCCTGGTCCTGGCGGCGCTGCCGATCCTCGTGGTCTTCCTGGTGCTGCAGCGCTACGTGATCCGCGGGTTCGCCAGCGGACTCAAGGGATGACCGCAGCGCACGGGATGACCGGGCTGCCGGCCCGGCTGGCGGAGGTCCTGGACCATCCGCCGGCCGGGTTCTCGCCTGCCGCGATCTGGTGGTGGAGCGGCGAACCGCTCGACCGGGCCCGGCTGCGGTGGCAGCTGGAGCGGTTCGTCGCCGGCGGCGTGCGCAACCTCATCATCTTGAACCTCGCGCCGTCCGGGCCGATGTTCGGCTCCGACGCCGACGAGCCGGCGTTCTTTTCCGAACCCTGGTGGGAACTGCTCGACGGCGTCTGCGCCGACGCGAAGGAACTCGGCGCGTTCCTGTGGTTCTACGACCAGCTCGGCTTCTCCGGCGCCGACCTGCAGGCCCGCCTCGTCCAGGAGACGCCGGCGTACGCCGGACGGTGGCTGGAGCGCCGGGACGGGGACGTCACGGTCGTCACCCGGGGCTTCGACTACCTGTCCCCGGACGCCTGCGCCACCCTCATCGACCGCGTGCACGGGGAGTTCGAGCGGCGCCTGCCGCACTGGCTGGGCACGGTCCTCGTCGGCTCCTTCCAGGACGAGCTGCCCGCCCTGCCGACCTGGTCTCCGGCGTTCGCCGAGGAGTTCGAGCGGCGGCGCGGCTACGACCTGACGCCTCGGCTGCGCCTGCTGTGGGCCGGGGAGGAGGACTCGGACGGCCCGCGGGTCCGCCGCGACTACCACCGCACCCGCGCCGAACTGGCCGAGGAGGCCTTCTTCCGCCCGCTCGCCGCCTGGCACGACCGCCACGGCCTGCTGCACGGCTGCGACCAGCAGGATCCCGCCCGCGCCGGGCACCCGGTCGACGGCGTCCGGCTGTACGCCGACTACGCGCGCACGCACCGGTGGTTCGGCGCCCCTGGCTCGGACCACCACGGCGACGCGCGGATCCACTCCTCCCTGGCGCACCTGTACGGGCGGCCGCGCACGTGGATCGAGGCGTTCCACTCCAGCGGCTGGGGCGGCACGCTGGAGGAGACGTTCGACTGGCTGCTGCCGTGGCTGCGGTCCGGCGCGACCCTCTACAACCCCCACGCGGTCTACTACACGACCAAGGGCGGCTGGTGGGAGTGGGCACCGCCGTCGACGGACTGGCGCCAGCCGTACTGGCGGCACCACAGCGTCTTCGCCGACGCCGTCACCCGGCTGTGCGCCGCGCTGTCCCTGGGCCGCCACGTCTGCGACGTCGCGGTCCTGCTGCCGACCGCGACCGCCCAGGCGGGCACCCGGCTCGACGGCGTCGACGAGGACGCCGAACGAGCCCAGCGGATCTACCGCGAGCTCGTCGGCGACATGGCATGGTTCCGTACGGTCCCCGGCGTGCTCGACCGCCTGAACCTGGACGCCGACGTCATCGACGACGACTCGGTCGCGCGGGCCACGGTGGCAGGAGGACGGCTACGGGTCGCCGGCGAGGCGTACGCCACGGTCATCCTGCCCGGCTGCACCGTGCTGGAGGAGGCCACCGAACGGCGACTGGCGGAGTTCGCCGCCGCGGGCGGCCGTGTGATCGCCATCGGCACCGACCCCGGTGGGGTCTCTCGTCGGCAAGCCGACGGCGAGCCCGAACCAGGGCTCGGCGCCGACCCGGGTGGGCCGCCTCGCGCGTACGAGTTCGTCGGCTCGCCGAGCGAGCTGACCACCGCGCTGACCGGCCCGCCGCGCGTCGACGCGCCGGTGCCCGCCCTCGTCCGCGAGGTGGACGGCGCGACGCTGGTGTTCCTCACGGCCGCCTTCCCACGCGCCAGCGAGGTGTCCGTGGGCCGTCCGGACGAGCGCGGCATCGAACTGGGCTGGCTCGACGCGGTCTGCGACTTCGACCCCGGCCGGTACGCGGCCGAGATGCGCGTGCGCGTCCGCGGCGTCGCGGGCCGTCCGCTGCTCGTGAGCCCGCTCGGCGGCCCGCCCCGGCCACTGCCGTACGAGCTGGACGGCGACGTCACCGAGGTCGTGGTCGCGTTCGACGACGGCCCGGCCGCCCTCCTCGTCTTTTCCGAGGATCCGGGTGACGACGGCCTTCCCAGGCGTGGGGAGCCGGACGCCGACAGCACTCACGCTGGGACGCCCGAGGGCGCCTGGACCGAGCTGGGGCCGACGTGGGAGATGGAGCTCGTCCCCACGCTCGACGACACCTGGGGCGACTTCTCCCGACCCGGCGGGTCGCGGTCGCCGGTGGAGCGGTGGGAGCTCCGGCACCGCGTCGAGACCGACGGCGACGACGGCCTGAGCGACGGCTGGGCGGCACCCGGCCAGGACGACGCGGCATGGGACGCCGCGTACGCGACGTTCGGGCCGCACGCGCTCGCCACCGGTCCCGCGCGCCCCGGCGGGCTTCCCGGTCCCTGGCCCGAGGACGGCACGGGCTGGAGACCGGTGACGTACTCCTCGTCGCGGGGCATCCGCAAGGACCCGATCCACCGCGAGACGCTCGGTCCCAAGGGGCATGTGCCGGAGGAGTTCATGGACCTCGGCGACGTACCGGCGGGCCAGGTCGTGCACGTCCGTACGGCGCTGACGGTCCCGGAGGCGGTGGAGGTGACACTGGCCGTCGGAGCGGCCGCCGCCAAGACCGCCTGGCTCGACGGCACGCGGGTACCGCTGGAGGACGGCGGCCACCTCGCGATGGCGTCAGTCCGGCTGGAGGCGGGCACGCACGTCCTCGACCTGCGCCTGACGCCCGACGAGGACGTACGGCTGCGAGCGCACGTCGCGTTCGTCCGGGACGCGGACCGGTACCGGCGGCCCGAATGGATCGCCGCCGCAGGACCCGCCCGGCCCGGGGCTCGCGTTGCCCTGACCACGACGGTCCACCTGGACGCCGTCCCCGAGCGGGCCGTCCTCCAGGTCGCCGCGATCGAACCCTGCCGGGTGCTCGTCAACGGGGTGGAGGCCGGGCGGCAGGGCGGGTTCGACCCGTACGCCGAGCACGACGCCCCGCGCGTACGGCGGTATGACATCGCCGAGGCACTGCGCGCCGGTGCGAACGATCTCACCCTCGAACTCACCGAGCGCGATGCCCCCGCCGCCGTGCTCGCCGACGGGGACGTCACCGTGACGGCGGTGCCGGATCGGCGGGCGTCCGTGGAGGACACCGAGCGAGACATCGCCGTCACGGCGCCATCGGCCGGGCGGGGGACCGAGGGCGGCGTCGGCGTGACGGCGGCGTCGGGGTGGCGGGTGACCAGGGACGGCGAGCCGGTTCCGGTGACCGTGCGCCGTCGCCCGTACGGTGATCCCGCGGCGCTGCACCTGCGGCGTCGGCCGCATCCGCTGCCCGGAGCGGCCTGGCTCGAGGACGCCCCCGCCGACGGCTGTGTCCTGCCGGTCGCGCTCGCCGTCCCGCGCGCCGGCGCCGAGCGGACCGAATGGTTCCGCTTCGGCATCCCGCCGGGCGCTTCCCGCATGGACCTCCTGATTCACGGCGAGCCGCAGGTCTTCGTCGACGGCGCCCGCGTGCCCGACGTCTGCCCGGCCGGGGACGGGGCGGGGGAGCGGCCGGCGCGGGTCTCCGTGGAGTTGCCGCCCGGAGGAGCCGTACGCGCAGGGGCGGTGCGGATCCGGACGCGGCCGGGGTACGAGGGCGGTGCCGCGTTCGCCGCGCCGATCCGGTTCGAGGTCGGCGCCGGGCGGATCGAGCAGGGGGACTGGGAGGCCGCCGGACTGGCGGAGTACAGCGGGGGAGTCCGCTACCGTACGCGCGTCGACCTGACGGCCGGCGGCCGTATGGTCCTCGATCTGGGTCGGGTGCGCGGGACCGCCGAGGTCTTCGTGAACGGGCGGAGCGCGGGCGTACGGGTCTGCTCCCCGTACCGCTTCGATCTGACCGACGCGGTACGGGAGGGCGCGAACGACCTGGAGATCCTCGTGTTCGGCACGCTGGCGCCCTATCTCGACGCGGTCAGCCCGACGCACTTCGTCTTCCCCGGTCAGCGGGCGTCGGGGCTGTTCGGCCCGGTCCGCCTCCTTCGCGCCCCCGGCGGCTGAGCGTGCGGTGCCGGTCAGCGGGCGACACGGCAGCCGGTGTGGTGGGCTGCGGCCTCGGCGGCGGCCGTGTCCGCGGCCCCGGCGCGGATGGCGTCGAGGAGCCTTCCGTGGTCCATGTACTCGCTGGGGGACAGCTCGGCGCCGAAATGTTCCCGGAGCGAGTCGCGGATCACCTGCCCGAGGTCGGCGTACAGCTCGGACAGGACCTCGTTGTGCGAAGCGGCGACCACCGCCAGGTGGAAGGCCGCGTCCGCGTCGACGAAGACGTCCCGGTCGCCGGACTCCCAGGCCTCCTCCCGTCGCTTCAGGAGCGCGTCGAGCCGCCGTAGGTCGTCGTCCGTCCGCCGCTCGGCCGCGAGCGCCGCCGCCGAGGCCTCCAGAGCGCCCCGTACCTCGGCCACGTCGCGCTGCTCGACGGCGGCGAAGCGGCGCTGCATCACGCCGGCCAGCTCGCTGGTCGCCACGACGTAGGTGCCAGAACCCTGGCGGATGTCCAGCATCCCGTTGTGCGCGAGCGCCCGTACGGCCTCGCGCACGGTATTGCGGGCGACGCCCAACTGCTCGACCAGCTCTGGTTCGGTCGGGATCCGCGACCCGACCGGCCAGGCGCCCGAGGTGATCTGCTGCCGCAGCCGGGCGATCACCTGGTCGGACAGAATCGCCCGGCGGGGGACTGGACCGAGATTCATCCCATCATTCTACGATTAGCGTTATGTCGAACAATGAGGTGGTTCGTCCGCACTGTGCCGAACCGCCGGCGGACCAGATCCGGCCCGCTCTCGGGAAGCGTCACCTGGCGGCGGCCGCCCTCGTCCTGGCCGCGCTCAACCTGCGTCCCGCCGTGACGAGCGTCGGCCCGGTGCTCGAAGAGGTACGCGCCGCGCTGGGGATGAGCGCCACCGTCGCCGGGCTGCTCACCTCGCTCCCGGCGCTGTGCTTCGCGCTCGTCGGCTTCGCCGCGCCCCGCCTCGCTCGCCGCCATGGCGCCGAGGGCGTCATCGCCACCGGCGCCGTCGTGATGGCGGTCGGCCTGGCCACGCGTCCCTTCGCGCCGGGCGCGTCCGTGTTCGTCGCGCTGAGCGCCGTCGCCCTCGCCGGGATCGCGCTCATCAACGTGCTGCTGCCGGTGGTCGTCAAACAGAGATTCCCCGACCGGGTCGGCGCGATGACCGGGCTGTACTCCATGGCCCTCAACGTCGGCGCCTCGACCGCCGCCGCGGTGACCGTTCCGCTGGCCCGGGGCTTCGGCGGTGACTGGCGTGCGGGGCTGGGAGCCTGGGCGTTCCTCGCCGCCGTGGCCGTGCCCGCCTGGTTCCTCCTCGCCCGCCGCCGTGACGCGGCCGCACCGGGTGTCGGCGTGCCCGTCCCCGCCCGCGGTGCCCCCGCGACCCCGGCGCCGGACGTGAACGTCCCCGCGCCCGATGCCCCCTCGCCCGGTGTCGCCCCGTCCGATGTCCCCGCACCTGGTGTCGCCGTCACCCGGAACGCCACCGCCTGGGCGCTCGCGGTGTTCTTCGGCCTGCAGGCCGGCGCCGCGTACGTCATCATCGGCTGGCTGCCGCAGATGTTCCGCGACGCCGGGCTGTCGGCGGAGACCGCCGGTCTGCTGTTCGCCGTCACCTCGCTGCTCGGCGTGCCCCTGTCCTTCGCACTGTCCGCCGTCGCGGGCCGCCTGCGGAACCAGAGCGGTCTGGCGGCCGCCCTGGCAGTGTGCGGCCTGGCCGGATACGCCGGGCTGTGGGCCGCGCCGGCCACCGGGGCGTGGCTGTGGGCCGTGCTCCTCGGCCTCTCGAACTGCGCCTTCCCGCTGGTCCTGACGATGATCGGGATGCGCGGCCGGGACGGCGCGACGGTGACGCGGCTGTCCGCCTTTTCGCAGAGCACCGGCTACCTGCTGTCGATGCCCGTGCCGATCCTCGTCGGGACGCTCTACCAGCACAGCGGCGGCTGGCGGGCTCCGCTGACGCTGATGGCGGTGCTCATGCTGCTGCAACTGGTGGCCGGCCTCGTCGCGGGCCGCGATCGCCGGATCGGCTGACGGTCTAGTGTTTCTTCAGCAGCAGCGTGAACCCGTTGCGTCGTTTACGGGATATCTCCATATAAGTCTCGATCGCGGCCTCGAAGGTCAGGAGGCCCGCGCTGATCGCGATCACCGCCGACGCGGGCAGCCCCGCGAAGATCGAACCGATGATCGGGACCGTCCCGACCTGCGTGTTCCGGACGCACTTTGCGATGAACCCATCCCGGGACGTCCTGATCTCCTGCTCCAGTGCCGTGATCGCCGGCCTCACCTTCGTAGCGACGATCTGTTCCACCCGCCGCTCGAATTGGGCGTCATACGGCGACTCCTCGATGGCGGCCGCCAGCGCGGCCATCGCCCGCCGGAACTCGTCCAACTGCTCGGCGAGCTTCTCGCGGGCCGTGAGAACGTCCTCGACGCTGGCGAATTTGAAACGAGGTAGATATTCTTCCAGGACGCGCATCGACAGGGACGCCGTTCCGATGTCGAGTGCGCGACGAAAATCCTGAGCCCCTGGTAGCTCTACTACTCGCTTCAGTTTGCGCTGCATCAACTTCACGCACATCAGGTCATCGGTGAACGGCAGCAGGCCATGTTGCTCGGACAGCAGGAAGGCGTGGTTCAGCAGAATCGATGCCGCGAGGACCGGCTCGACCTCCTTCACGCCATAGGAACGCGATGAGAATAGCTCTGCGGGTCGGTCGGAGCGGTAATTCGCGTAGGTGGATCGACGCCGGAGCATCTCCACCAAGCGGCTCTTGCCGGACGTCGGCTTCTCGACCAGGGGCAAAAGCGGCTCCATCTTGGTGGCCGCGACGAACACGGGGTTGTTCCAGCCGGTCTCCACGATCTTCTGGAACTCGGGATCACTCGTATCGGCGGTGATCAGCTCTATGAAGTCCGCTCGTTTCTGCATCTGTGGAGGGACGGTGCGCAGGACGCCCGCTCTCTTCAAGGGGAGCGTCGCCACGTCGAAGTCCTCAAGTCTCGCGGTGAACGCTCTCAGCCCCTCCATATAGCGCGTCAGTGCCGGCTTGTCGTCCGTCGGGTGACGGAGCCCATTGCCCTTTATACGGAGCAGGGTGCTTCCGGGGTGGATCACGAATACTTCATCGAAGTACAGGGCCGCTTGCAGCAATACTTCGTGAGATGGGGTCGCGCCCGGATAGAACAGTCCGTGGAGGCCACGCGTCCTGCCTCCTTCCAGCTCCTCGAGTCGTCGTACCGCTAGCTCTTCATGGAGCCTGGCCCGTCCCACTCGGAGAGCCGTATGCCGCCCTTCTGCGTATGACGTATAAAGCGAGTATCCGTCGTCTACGGTGACCGACAGTTCATGTACAGAAATCGGTTTGCCGCTGGGCCACCAGCCTTCGAGATGCCGATTCAGCTGGCCGAGCTCGACTTCGTCAAGGCCTGGTATCGCGTTGCGTCCCCGACGTCCCATGAACGCATGATGACATCGCTCGGCGACTCGATGTGGGTGATCGTGGTCATAGCACACTGGATAGGATCGCCGGACGCACGAGGAGAGGCGTGGAAAGGCATGGGATCGCGATGGCCGGCGGTGCTGAGCCGCGACTGACGGAGGTGGCACCGGGCGTGCACGCCTGGGTGCAGCCGGACG
Organism: Actinoallomurus sp. NPDC050550; assembly: GCF_040655075.1. Lineage (NCBI taxonomy): Bacteria > Bacillati > Actinomycetota > Actinomycetes > Streptosporangiales > Thermomonosporaceae > Actinoallomurus > Actinoallomurus sp. NPDC050550. The sequence continues at coordinate 160,125 of NZ_JBFAJC010000023.1, forward strand.
GCTCCTGGTGGATCAACAATGCCGGGGCCGTGCACGGCGCCGATGGCGTCATTCTCATCGACACCTGCGCGACCGCCGCGCGCACCCGCCGGTTCCTCGCCGCGGTGGACGCGGCGACCGGCGGCGACCCGGTGCGGATGGCGGTCAACACCCACTTCCACGGCGACCACGCGTACGGCAACGCGCTCCTTCCCGACTCCACCGTGGTGGTCGGGCACCGGGTCACCCGCGAGCAGCTGCTGACGGACTTCATCCTGAAGTCCACCCCGCCGATCTGGTCGCCGTCGCCCGACTGGGGCATCTCGCGGGTGCGGCCGCCGACCATCGTCCTGGACGACGAGCTCACGCTGTTCACCGGGGAGCGGCGGATCGAGTTGCGGCATCCCGGGCACCGCGCTCACACGGGCGGCGACGTCGTCGCCTGGCTGCCGGAGGAGCAGGTGCTGTTCACCGGCGACCTGATCTTCCACGAGGTGACGCCGCTGGTGTTCATGGGGTCCGTCGAGGGGGCGCTGCGCTCGCTCGACTGGCTGGCCGGCTTCGGCGCGCGTACCGTCGTCCCCGGCCACGGCGCGATCATCACCGGAGATCTCTCGCCGGTCCTCGCGGCGCACGAGGCGTACTACCGCTTCATCCTCGACACCGCGCGGAACGGCAGAGCGGCGGGGCTCACTCCTCTGGAGGCGGCGCGGGAGTGCGATCTCGGACCCTTCGCCGAATGGCCGGACCGTGAGCGCGTCGTCCTCAACCTGCACCGCGCGTACGCGGACGCCGAAGGCGGCGAGTTCGACCTGCTCGCCGCCTTCACCGACGCCATCGACTACAACGGCGGCCCGCTGCGTTGCGCCGTCTGAGGGCTCAACGCCGCCCGGCCAGCGAACCGCGCGAGACCGGGAAGTCGAAGTAGGTGTTCGGGAACGGCTCCGGCTGGTAGGTGAAGTGCCACCACTCCTCGGCGAGGTTGACGAAGCCGGCGGCCTCCATGCTCTTCTTCAGCATGAGCCGGTTCGCGTGCTGCACGCCCTTGATCCGCGGGTCGAGGGTGTGCGCGAGCGTGTCGAAACAGTCGAACCCGGTGCCCATGTCGATCGAGTTGTCGGGGAACCGCTGAGCCTGCGGTGCGTAGCAGGGGACCAGGCGCTGTCCCGGCCGGTACGGCGGCGTCGGCCGGGCGGGCAGCTTCACGATGGTCAGGTCCATTGTGCTGCCCCGGCTGTGCCCGGACTTCTCGGCGATGTAGCCGTCCGCGAACAGCCGCGACTTGTCGACGCGCGGATAGAACTCGGCCTTCATCGAGGTGGCGTTCGGGTCCTTCGCCCACCGTACGAAGTGGTTCACGGCGCGTTGCGGGCGGTAGCAGTCGTACACCTTCAGTGAGTAGCCCTGGCGCAGCAGCTTCCGCTGGACCTTGTGCAGGGCCTCGGCGGCGGGCCGGGTCAGAATGCAGATCGGCTGGCGGTATCCGTCGATGCGGCTGCCCACGAAATCGTGCACCGTGTAGTAGCGCATCTCCTGGATGATCGTCGGGTCGACGTCGCTCAGCGCGACGAACTCCTTGGGGGCCTTCGGCTCCGTACGCGCCTGCGCCGCAGGGGATGCGGCGGTGACGGCGAGGAGCGCCGCGATCGAGACGGCGAGGCGGCGGAGTGCGGTGGCGGGTTTCTGCATTCCTCTGGCCTATCAGGTCGCCCCGTTTCCGGGAAGCCCGGGCGAATCGGCGGCCCGCGCGGCGGAACGGCCGCCGTTCGGTCAGCCGAACCGTCCGCTGAGAGCGCGGAAGACGCCCGGTGCCGCGCCCCTGAGCCGGGACGGCAGCCGGAGCCAGCCCGGCACGTAGCACTCCGCGCGGCCCTGTTCGATCGCGGACACGACCGCCCGAGCCACTCGCTCCGGCGGGATCGGCCGTGGCCGGCGGCGCGCGTACGGGGTCCCCCGCCGGTCGAAGAACGGCGTGTCGACGACGCCGGGCAGGATCACCGACACGCCGACGTCACGCAGTTCATGGCGCAGGCCCTCGGCGAAGACGATCAGCCCGCCCTTGGTCGCGGAGTACACCGCCTCCTCCCGTACCCCGACCGCGCCGGCGATGGAGGCGACGAACACCACGTGGCCGACGCCGCGTTCGACCATGCCGGGCAGCAGCAGGCGGGTCAGCAGGATCGGGGCGGTGAGGTTCACCGCGGTCAGCCGTTCGATGGCCTCGCGCGGCATCCGCGCGAGCGGGGGCCGCCCCCCCCCCCCCCCCCCGCGCCCCCACCACCCCCCCCCCCCCCCCCCCCCCCCCCCCGGGGGGGGGGGGGCCCCCGGAGCGGCCCCTAG
>NZ_JBFAJC010000024.1:0-160022 GCF_040655075.1 Actinoallomurus sp. NPDC050550
CCCGGCCTGCCCCCGGGGGCTCGGTCTCCGGTTCACCCGGAGACCGAGCCGCAGTGGACCTCGACCGACGCCTCCGGTCAGGGTCGGTGCTTCGAACTCCGCGCGCGGCCCTCCAGCACGAGCGCCGTCGGGGTCGCCGTGAAGACGCTCGACCAGGTGCCCACGAGGATCCCGGCCAGCAGCGCCACCGCGAAGTCGGTGAGCGAATCACCGCCGAGCAGGGCCAGCGCCGCCAGGATGAAGAGCGCGCCCATGCCGGTGTTGACCGTACGCGGCACGGTCTGCAGGGCCGCGCGGTTCGCCGACCGGGCGAGCGGCTCCTTCGGATCGGCCCGCCACAGCTCCCGGATGCGGTCGAAGACCACCACGGAGTCGTTCACGGAGTAGCCGATGATCGTCAGCAGCGCCGCGAGGAACACCCCGTCGACGGGCCGGCCCGTCCAGGCGAACAGCCCCGTCACGATGACGACGTCGTGCAGCATCGCCAGCACCGCCCCCGCGCCGAACGTCCAGCGGAACCGTACCGCCAGGTAGATCAGCTGCCCGCCCAGCGCGGCGCCCAGCGCGATCACCGCCTTCTTCCGCAGCTCGCTGCCGAGGCTCGGCCCGACCCGCTCGTCGCGCTGCTTGGTGACGGCGCCTCCGTGGCGTTTGACGGCCTCCTGGATCCGATGCTCCTGGCCATCGGTCAGGTTGCCGGTGCGGACCGAGATGCCGTTCTTCCCGGACGCCTGGACGACGGCGTGCGGGAACCCCGCCCCGGAGACGGCGCTGCGGGCGGTGTCCACGTCGACGGACCTGCTCGTGGAGTACTCGACGATGCGCCCGCCGGTGAACTCGGGGGCCAGACCAAGTAAGCCCGGAAGGGGCAAGGCGCAGGTCAGCAAGGTGGGTTTCGGCTTGCGCTCTTACTTGTAGGGCTCTCCTCTCGTCAGGGGGTAAGCCTGACGAGAGGAGAGCCCACCCGTCGCCCGAGGCCGGCTCGATGCCGGGCCGGTCTGGGGGACTTGTGGGTTGTGAGCCAGCCGCGCGCTGCTTCAGGCTGCGGTCGGCCAGCTGGTCAGCCTCTCGATGAACGCCTTCCTGGCCGTGTCATCCCGCAGTTCATCGAACTCTGCCCAGACAGTCCGCGCGGTTTCAGCGGATAGACCGGCAGCGTTGATGGCGTCGGCGAGTTTGGCGATCGTCGGCCATTGGTTTGTCCAGCAGTACGTGCCAGCGAGTTCGCGTAGCCCCGGGTGCATGGCGTCCAGGTCTCCGGCGATCCAGGCACGAGTGTTTTTCACCATTCGCTCGTGGCCAGGACGCAGGAGTTCTTGAACGTCGGCACCGTCCTGTTCGTGACGGGCTGCGTACCGCGCGTGGTTCCCGATGGCTGCGCGGATGGTACGCAGCACACCTTCGTAGACCCGAGGGTCCAGGTAGCGGGCGGACCGGCGCACCGGGTTGATGCTCTTTTCCCGCAGCGGTTCGTCCCGGAACAGACGCTGCACGGGGTGTCCGTGGGCGTCGATCCTGTCTGTGCTCAGCTTGGGGCCGCTGGTCAAGACTTCGATCAGCACGAGCGCGTCCTCGGCGCGGAAGGTTAGACCTTCCAGATCCGGATCATCCGGCAGCACGTACAGGTTCTTGCCGCCGTCGCTGGTGTCCGCGTCGAGGTCGAACAGGTAACCCCGGTCCGCGTTCGGCTGCGGGTCGAAGTACGCCGCCGTCCGGAACAGGTAGAAGCCTTGCACCAAGGTCCCCTTGGCCTGCGGCCAGTACATCTGTTTCAGCGCAGCACGGGCCGTACCACGCATTCCGTTGTCGAGCAGGATGATGTCCTTCCGTGGTTCGGGTTCGTCCACGGGCAGGCCCAGCCGACGCAGAAGGGTTTTCAGGTTCTGAGCCGCGTTGGCCATCTCCTCGGGGGAGATGGTCTTCCAGCTCATCGTCCCGAGCATGGCGTCCAGGTCGGGGAAGGCCCTGCCATGGTTGTGTTTCAGATCCGCCAGTGCACGCCGGACGATGCTCCGGTTGAGGGGGATTTCGATGATGCCCAGCCCCGGTTCGAAGGCGAGGACGATTTCACGGACGTTCTCGCCGTCGCGGCCGACCGACGCGACAATTGCGCCGCGCGCAGCTGCCGCTCGGACGTCTTCGAGCATCCGATGCACGGCCCTCACGTAGAACGGCGCGATCGTCTCCCACGCGGCGTTGTACGCGTCGCGGAGAGCCTGTGTTACGGCGTCCCGGTCGGCCTCGGACGTGAACAGCCCCGGGGTGTTCAGGACCGCTTCTAAAGAGTCCTCGCACTCCTTGTCCCGTTCGGTGTATTTCGTCGCCATTGCGACTCAACTCCTGTCTTCTGTCTTTTTTGTCTAGCTTTCCTGCGCGGCTTTTTGCCGCAAGAATTACTGTCCTGTCTTGCGGCCGTCCCGCTACAAGGCGGTCTTACCGCCCGGCTATCAGGTCAAAGAGGGGCTACTGGTCCCGCTGAGTCTCTCGCTGGGCTTCGGTCAGGGTTTTGTGGACGACGCCGACGGAGACTTTGACTCCGGCGGCGATGGTGCGGATGGATTCTCCGCGCTGGCGGCGGGCCAGGATCGCGGCGCGTTTGTCGTCGTCGACCACGGGTCGGCGGCCGCCGATGCGGCCGCGGCGGCGGGCGGCGTCCAGGCCGTTCCTGGTCTTGCGGACGATGTCGCGGCGGCGGTCTTCGGCCAGGGCGAGGGCAAGGTCGAGAATGAGGGAGCGTTCGGTGTGTTCGCCAGCCGCGATGCCCTCCAGCACTTTGACGGCGACGCCGCGCTGGAACAGGTCGTTGAGGACGATCAGTCCCTCCAGGCCCTCCGCTCCCGAACGTGTCCCCAGCCGCCAGGTAGGTCTTGATCGCGCTGCGGGGTCTTCGCCGGGGTGTCGGGATTAGACGGTTTCCCGACAGGCAGTCCAGAGGCATCGGAAAATCGGACGGTGGGGGATGAAACGCCACGTCGAGTGGCCTGTTTTGAGCGCTGATTGACGACAGTATTTTCCGACAGGTAGAACGGGGCTTCGCCCTTCCCGAGGAGCGCCGGTGCGGATCGTCTACTCCCGCTCATCCACTGCGGCCCAGTCCCTGCTGCGGCAGCGGCACATTCTCACCGAGGCCGGGCTGCTGGTTCGGGCCGAGGGTGTGGCCGAGGGGTTTCACCCGGCACCTGGGGTGCTGCTGTTCGAGGACCCCTGCGACGACATCCAAGATTCCCGCGCTGCAGCGGCCCGCGTTCGCCAGGGTCGCCGCTGCCGCGCACCCCGGCGACATCCTCACGGTGTCGGAGTTGTTCCGGCTCTGCCGCGACCTGGTCGACATCCACGCCGTCCGTGACTGGTGCCAGGCCCGCGGCGTCGTGCTGCGCGTCCTGTCCGGGCCGCTGTCCAACTTCCACGACCTGGCAGCCAACGACGCCACCACCGCGCTGATCATCAATGTGATCACCGCCGTCGGGCAGTTCCAGCGCGACCTGCAGAACGAACTGACCGCCGAAGGGATCGCCGCGGCGGAAGCCGAAGGCCGCTACCGCGGCCGGCCGCCCGCGCTGTCCAGCGCCCGGCTGGAGGAGGTGCGGTCGGCGTTCACCGACCAGGGTGCCTCGATCGCAGCTTTGGCCCGCGCCCATGGGGTGAGCCGGGCCGCCGTCCGGACCGCGCTGGCCGGTCTGCTGCCCGACAGGCCGGTCCCGCCCCCTCGATCAGGATGATCAAGAGGGTGGTGGTCAGGGCCCTTGAGCAACAACCGAACGGCCAAAGGCGATAGCGAGCCGGCTCGGGCCGAGTTACCGCCGTCCGCCGTCCACCGACGGGCCGATCTTGTAACAGCTTGGTGAGTCTTTATTGCTTGTGGGATGGCCGGTCCTACGTTGCGGGGTTCGTTGGTCGCCTTGTGTGGTCACCAGAGGCGTAGCGGTTCCAGGTTCCTCCGGCGTCTGCGGCGAGGCGGATGGCGGGCAGCCGAAAGTTGTTGGGCGAACGGTGGATCCGCCGGCGCCGAGCCTGCCTGGCTCGTGGCTGAGCTGTGGTGACGGGAAGCGCCGATCGGCGGACGAGCCGAGATCCGGACACTCCCGGTTAGACGGCCGGCTGGGAGAGGCCGGACAGGACGATGTCGATTGCCCGGGACAGGGTTTCGGGGTGGGGTGGCATGGTCGCGGACGCCTGGGCCAGGCCGCGGATGAGGAGATAGACCTCCTCGACGGTGGCGGAGGGGCGTACGGCTCCGCTGTTCTGGGCCTGGCGGAGTACCTCGCTGACGGCTGCCTTCAGGCGGTCCGAGGCGTCGATGGCGGCGGGCGAGGGCTTCGCGGGCAGCAGCGTGCCCAGGGTGAGTTTGGTGCCTCCCGTTTCGATCATTGTGCGAAGCAGGGTGCGCCAGCCTGTCGCGGGGTCCGGGGTTGCGGCGATGGCGAGGGCCTGGTGGGTGAGGCGGTCGAAGTGGCGCAGGAGGGTCGTTTCGATCAGCTCCTCCTTGGTGGGGAAATGGCGGAAGACGGTGGCGTGGCCGACGCCGGCCCGTCTGGCGACCTCCTCGGTCGATCCGGCCGCGCCCTGGGTGCCGAAGACCTCCTCGGCGGCGGCCAGGATCCGCTCCCGGTTCTCTTGGGCGTCTTGGCGCATCCGGCTCCCCTTCCCTCAACTCTGGAGAGGACTTTAACCGGAGTTGTTACTTCGGTAGACTTACCGAAGTCTAGACTTCGTTTAGCTCTGGAGGAATGCTGTGCCGTCTTCACCAGCCGATGTCGTCCGTGCCGTCGCCGAAGGGGTCAGCCGTGTGATGGCCGGTGGTCTGAGCAAGGAGGACAAGGAGGCGGAGTTCGACCGCCTCGCGAGTTTGTACGCTGAGCAGACCGACGTCCGGCATCCGTTCGCACCGCTGGGTGACACACCCCTGCGAACCCGTGCCGAGCTGCGGCACCACTTCTCCGACGGGCCGGCCTGGGAGGTTGAAAGGTTCGAGCCGGTGGGCCGGATCCACGAGACCGCCGATCCCGAGGTGGTCATCTACGAGTTCAGCTACGTCGGCTCGGTGGACGGCAGGGACTTCGCGGTGCCGTGCATCTTCGTGGTCCGGGTGCGGGACGGAGTCATCGTCGAGTCGCGCGACTACGTCGATCACGTGGGCATGGCGCGTGCTTTCGGCCGGCTCGACGAGCTGGCCACCGCGCTGTCCGCCTGAGCAGGTGGCGGTGGCCTGGTCTGGGGGCTCGGAGGCCCAGGTCGGTCGTGCCAGTGCCCTTTCAAACAGTCCCCGCGCTCGTTCCTTCCTCTTCAAGCACGCGAGGAGCCGAGGCCTTGGGGAGGGCTGGTGGTGGCGGTTCCCACATCCGAACGGCCGACGGGTAACTGCGCCCGAACCGGCTCGCTACCGCCGTTGGCCGTTCGGTTGTCTCAAGGGCCGTCAGGCCGCGAGGCCGATGTCGAGGCGGCGCTCCATGTCGATGTCGATCGACCCGTACAGGTTCGCGTTGGACCAGAACTGAGCCGCCCTGCGTTTCTTGGATGCGTCTCCACAGAAACCCGAAGCGGCTCACAGGTGTCAAGAAAGCGATCCTGGCTACGACCACACCATGAGCACTGGTGAACTCAGTTTCGACTAAGAGAGGCCTAACCGTCATGTCACTCGTTCGTGTTCACAACTTCTCCGTCTCGCTCGATGGTTTCAGCGCCGGCGCTGACCAGGGCCCGGAGGCACCCTTCGGGCATGCCGGCGACCGGCTGACGCGATGGTTCATGGACACCCGTTCATTTCACCTCATGCAGGGCCAGCAAGGCGGGACCACCGGCGTCGACGACGCCTTCGCGAGCAACTGGGGGGCGGGCATCGGCGCGGAGATCATGGGACGTAACAAGTTCGGCCCGCAGCGCGGACCGTGGACCGACGAGGAGTGGAAGGGCTGGTGGGGCGAGGAGCCGCCGTTCCATACTCCCGTCTTCGTGCTCACCCATCACGTCCGGCCCTCGATCGAGATGAAGGGCGGCACCACGTTCCACTTCATCGACGCCAGCCCGGCGCAGGCGCTTGCGGCGGCCAAGGAGGCCGCGGGTGGCCTCGACGTCCGCATCGGCGGCGGGCCGGCCACCGTCCGCCAGTTCCTCGCCGCTGGCCTGATCGACCATATGCACATCGTGCTCGCGCCGATCCTCCTCGGCCGCGGCGAGTCCCTCTGGGACGGTCTAGAGGGCCTGGAGGAGCACTTCGCCATCGAGTCGGTAAGCTCCCCCAGCGGCGTCACCCACCTCACGTTCACCCGTCGTTAGCCGCGTATGATTTCGGATTTCGGTCAGAGGTCTCGAGGAATTCAGGAGCGGGTCCGGGGGCTGGTGACGTTTCTGCCTGCTGCCGGATACCCTCAGGATGAGCCCCGGGCGCGTCGGAGTCGTTAGAGACCCTGGTATTGGAGTCTTTTAAAGATCTGGTCTTCGACCACGTCGGCGGCGTGGGCGGCGCCGCCGGCGCCGTCCACATCGAGGAACGCCGGCTCAGCGACTACGGCGCCCTTCTCGGCCTGCCGGCCAAGAAGCGGTCATGTTGGGCGAGCGAGGGGGGCGCCGGCGCCGTCGGACAAATATCCGGTGAGGGTCTGGTGTGGCAGGTCGGCATAGGCCTCTGGATCGGGCGCCTGGGCCCGTTCGCCGCGCTGCTCCAGCTCCGCAGGGTGCCACCTGTCCGGATGGGTGAACCATGCCAGCCGTGGCGCGGGATCGGCCCTCCGCTCCCGAACGTGTCCTGAGCCCCAGAGTAGTTCGATCGGTGCAGGTCACGAGGTCTGTGCCGAGGCGTCGCGGAGACCGGGTTTCGGCGCCGGGCGGCGGTGCTGAGCATGCGGCCGAATTGGTGCGGGAGACAACACCGATGCGCTGACCTGCGTCGATGTCGCTCCGCGGACCGGACAGAATCCGCGTTCTGTCCGGTCCAGCGCTACTTGGCGGCTGAGGACAGCTTCGGGAGGAGGACGCCCTCCAGGAGGTTGCGGCCGAGGCGGTCGACCTCCTGGACGGTCAGCATGTCCCCGTCGCGGATGTGGGACAGCGCGTCCAGCAGCGCGGGCCGGTCGTGGGTGTTCAGCTTGCCGCTGATCTTCTCCTCGAACACCTTCAGGCAGATCGGGTCGAGGGCGTCGTGCTGCCGCCTGGTGTTCTGTTTGTCGGTGCTGACCCGGACCAGGCCGATGAGCGCGTTAGATGAACACGCGAACGAACCGTCCACCGGCTCAACAGCCATGGTCAGGCGGCCAGGTCCACGGTGGTGAAGTCGACCTCTTTGAGCACCGGGTTGAAGGCTGCGGGGATGAGCGCGAGTTCGTCGGTGGCGTAGGCGCCGAACCGAGTGATGTGGGAGCGCAGGTAGGGCGACAGGGCGGCGAGCTGGTCGGCGGAGATGGTCCAGCCCTCGGCGACCAGCTGCCGGACGACGTCCATGATGTCCAGGGCGTTGTGGAAGATGACCAGGTTCGCCAGCAGGGTGTTGAACTTGATCAGCTTCTCCTGTTCGTCGGGGTCATTGTTGGCCAGCACGCCGTTGTTGCCGAAGGACAGCCAGTGGGCGAACCCGTTGTAGGACTCGACCTTGTTGGTCGCGGCCGTGACCCGGGCGCGAAGCTGGGGGTCGGCGAGGTAGCGCAGGAGTGCGACCGTGCGCACGCTGCGGCCGACCTCGCGGAACACCTTGTAGAGGCGGTTCTTGCGGGAGTTGGACCGCAGCCGGCGCATCAGCGTCGATGAGCTCAGCTCGCCCTCGCTGATGGAGATGGCGACCTGCATCAGGTCGCGCCAGTGCCGTTCGATCAGCTTCCAGTCGATCACGTTCCGGCCGCCGGCGGCGGTGCGCTCGCCGAACAGCTCGTCGATGTGCCGGTAGACCAGGTGGCCGCTGGCGCGGAAGAAGGTCAGGTCCTTGAAGTTGCGGATGCGGGGCATCAGGTCGAACCCGAACAACGTCGCGAGCGTGAAGACCGGCGCCGACTGGCCCTGGGTATCAGCGTGCACGGTGGTGGGCTGAACGTCGGAGTCATTGGCCAGCAGGCCCTCGATCAGGTGCACCGCCTCCCACACCCCACAAGGAATGAACCGGGAGAACAACGCGACGTAGGTGTCGGCGACGTAGTGGTAGGCGATACCGCCCACGCCCCCGTACCGGATGCTGGTCTCGGCCAGGAGGTTGTCGATGTAGGTCTCCACCTGAGTGCCGTCGGCCGCCACCGCGGTCCCATCACCCCACGCCTTCACCACATCCAGTTCGGCGAACGCGTTGACCACGGTCGCGATCGCGGCGTTGAGCTTGGTCAGGTCGATGTGCCGGTTGCGGACCATCGACAGCTCCCGCGCCGACACCTGGGCGATGTGCTTGGCGGCCTCATACGGGCCCATGTTCACCCCGCCGGTGAACACTGCCATGCAGTACCGGTCCAGCGGCTCTTTGATCTTCGGGTCGCTGCCGGAGGCCGGGCCGAAGTGGTGGTGCCAGCCCAGCCAGTGCGCGGTCCGCGACACGATCGACAGCAGCGACCGCTCGGGCATTTGCCGGGCGATCGCCTCGGCGAGCTGCTCGACCGCGGCCGGGGCAGCCGACCCGCGCCGGCGCTTGAGCGTCGGGACGCCGTCCTCCCCGATCACCAGGTCGGCGTTGTCCTCATACCCGGCGTCCAGCTCGGAGGCCGCGTCCAGGTGCGCGTTCCGCAGCCGCTCGGTGAACCCGGCCGCCGTGTTCGGCAGGCCCACATCGGCGCAGAACTTGTCCAGCAGCGGCTGGCACTGTTCCCAGGTCAGCAGGTTGGCGCGCCAATCGGCGTACGCCCCGGCCCCCACCACCGCCACATCCCCGGTCCGCAGCTCCTCGGCCAGGTAGGTGAACACCATCGCCTCGAAATGCTTGCGCGCCACCATCCCCGGACGGCGCCGGTCAGTCACCGCCCGCTGCCAGTTCCCCGAAGCGAACGCGATCCCCGACATGTCCCACCCCGCCGTACCGACGCCGCCAGCGTCGTCAGTGTCGACGAACCGGTCCACCTCGGCGGCCGAGTCGACCGGGGGCGGGACCGGGATGAAGTCGCGGCGCAGCGCCCAGTGCGCCCGCGCGTGCTCCAACGCGGCCAGCACCGAGTCGTCGGCAGAGGTGGCCACCAGCTCCAGCTTGTCGACCAGCTCGAACATCACCGCCCGGTCCTTGCGGAAGAACCGGTGCACCAGCACCTCGTAGTTGTCGCCGTGGAAGGCCGACACCTCCTCGATGTCCGCCAGCTGGGCGGCGAACCCACCCGCCTGCCGCACCACCTCCACCGCGCGAGATGCCCCATCCCGCTGCTCCGGCTCGCCGGGCCCCTCACCCGTGACGTCGCCGTCCTGGACTGCGGGTCGGTCGGGGTCCAGGTGCTCCAGCACGCCGCGATAGGTGCCGATCAGCCGCTCGGAGGTCGCGCGCTGCCGCTTCTGGATCTCCTCCAGCTCGGTCTTGGCCTTCTTCAGGTTGCCCGCCACCCGCTTACAGAACATCTCGGCCAGATCGTCACGGGCCTGCATCCGCGCGGTGTGCACCAGGCACGCCACCAGCGCCAGCCGCTTGATCGGCTCATACCGCGACAGCGTGTCGACGTCCTGGGCCGCCGCCTCCCCAGCGAAATCGGCGATCTTGCCCGGGGAGACCCCCTCCATCCACGCGGCCGACTCACCCAGCTCCTCGACCTGATCCAGGTACTCGACCTGCGCCTTGAACCGCGACCAGGTCGCGCGCTGCGCAGGCTTCTTGAGCCGGTTGAACATCGACCGGCCATCCAACCCCGCCGTGGACAGCAGCGCCTGCATCCGCTGCCGCCCGTCGGCGCCCATCCGCCGGGCGATCAACGCGAAAAGTTCGGCGTTCACCTCCGCACGGATCCGCGTGGCCATCTCGTCCAGCGTCGAGAACCCCGGCAACTCCAGCGATGCCTCCAGCAGCTTCTCCAACGCGACATTGATCAGATCCGGCGGATGGTTCTTCTTCTCAGCCGCCTTGCGGATCGCAGCCGCCGCGATCGCCCGCGCCCGAACCTTGTCGTACTTCACGCCCTGCCGGGCCCGGACCTGCTTGCGGTGCAGCTTGGCCGTCCGCGACGCCCCATGATCCGGCACCACGTCCGCCTCCAGCTCCAGGCAACGCCGCACGTGGTTGACCACCACCTCCGGGATCTCCTCCAGCGAGCAGAACCGCGCCATCTTCTGGAAGCACTTCAGATCCAGCACCTGCGCGAACCACGCCTCCGGCGTCTTGGCCCGCTCCCGCGACCAGGCGATCTCCTCCGCCGTCGGGGTGAAGAACACATGCAGCACCCGCGCCGAGGTCAGCTTCTTGAACTGCGGGTAGGCGGTGCGCTCAATCGACGTCACTCGCGAGGGCCTTTCCGAACCGCGTCGAACCAGGACCCAAGCACCGTAACGGAACGCAACAATCCAACATCACATAGTTCGCAGAACCGTGATCAAACCAACGCGGACCTGCGCCGTTGCCCCTTTCCGGCTTACTTGGTCTGCCCCCCAACTCCACCCCCAGGTTCAGGCCGCGTACGACGATCCCGGTAACCGCCAGGGCGACGGCGACGCCGGAGACGGACAGCCAGAGACGCCGCCTCCGCATCAGGTCCAGGTCACGCCGCTCGATCCAGCGCCGGACCCGCCCGGTCGTGGCCAGCCCCGTCACGGACGGCCGCGCCATCACCGCCCGCCGGCCGGTCGCCCACTCGGCCAGCACCCGCGTCACCAGGAGCGCCGACACGAACGAGGCGAGCACGCCGATCGACAGCGTGATGCCGAACCCGCGAACCGGCCCTGAGGACAGGAAGAACAGCAGACCCGCGGCGAGCAGGGTGGTCATGTTCGAATCCGCGATCGCCGACCACGCGTTCCGGAAGCCTCGGACCAGCGCCGCCCGCACGCCCCGGCGCGGCATCGCCGCCTGTTCCTCGCGCGCCCGCTCGAAGACCAGGACGTTCGCGTCCACCGCCATGCCGATGGCCAGCACGAACCCCGCCAGCCCCGGCAGGGTGAGCGTGGCGCCCATGGCGCTCAGGGCGGCATAGGAGATCAGCGCGTACGCGGCAAGGCCGACCGCGGCGATCAGGCCCATCAGGCGATAGACCCAGATCACGAAGAGCGCCGTGAGGACGACCCCGATGACCGCGGCCTGAGCGCTAGCGTTGATCGCCTCGGCGCCGAGCGTCGGCCCGACCGTACGCTGCTCGACGACGTCGACCGGCACCGGCAGGGCACCGCCCTGGATCAGCGCGGCCAGGTCCTTGGCCTCCTTCTCCCCGAACTCCCCGGTGATCTGGGTGGACCCGCCGGGGATGCCGGCGCCGCAGCGTACGCTCGGATCCACCTGCGGCGACGAGATCACCTTGTCGTCGAGGAGGATGGCGATCCGGCGCACCGGGTCGCCCGGCGCCGCACAGGCCGCCTTCGCGGTCAGCCGCTGCCACGCCGCGTCATGACGGAAGCCGACCGAGACGAACCAGCCGCGCAGGTTCTCCGGGTCGAACCCCGCCTGGGCTTTGCCGACGTCCTTGCCGGCCAGCGCGGCCGGTCCGACGTTCAGCGGCCGGCCCTTCTCGTCGAGCATGGCGCGGCCGCCGGTGTCCGCCACGGAATGGAACGACAACTGCGCCGTACGGCGGATGACCCCGAGGGCCTGCCCGGAGTCCTGCACTCCGGGGAGCTCGACGATGACGCGGTTGTCGCCGGAGCGGGTGAGCCCTGTTTCCCCGACGCCCAGGGCGTCGATCCGCTTGCGCAACACCTCCACGGTACGGTCGGTGGCCCCCCGATCGGCCTTCGCGTACGGGGAGTCGTGGGTCTGCAGCACGATCTGGGTGCCCCCGCGCAGGTCCAGGCCCAGGCGCGGAGATGTGGTCAGGGTGATGAACAGTGAAGCGGCGATCACGGCGAACGCCAGTAGCGCTCGCACCGCCGTGGCACGAGAAATGGGATGCCTCCATACGAGCCGGCCCGGAACCCGGGCCTACGAATGAACCCCGCCACGCACGTCACGCGACCGCCGAGACCTTGGAACCGCGGAGGTCGGGCAGTCGGTGAGGCCGAACGGCCGCCGAGGTCGCCGCCGCAGCCAAGGACCGCCAAGGCCCAGGGCCGTGGCCCAGGACCGCCGAGGTCGCCGCCACGGCCAGGGACCGCCGAGGCCCGGGGCCGCGGGAGCTACCGTGTCGCGCATCTCCGCGAGCTTTCGCCGAGACCTTTCATGGTCTCGGCAACGGCGATCCACGGCGCAACGACGCCGCCGGCTCCGCTGGAGACCGAAGGTCGCTGAGGCCAGAAGTGCACGCGCCGGTGGCGGGTCCCGCGACGCGTCATGCGTGGCGGGTGATGGTCAGGAGCCCGTGATGGAAGGCGGCCCACGGCCGCGCGGAGTGAGCGGCGACGCCTGGCGCGGTGCCGCCGGAAGGTCGGCGACCGTCCCGAGCCGGAGCCAGGACGTGCCGGTCGCCGTACGACCGGGCACGACGCCCGACGCGGCGTACGGTGAGGACGACGCCGAGGCGCCGTCTGCGGCCCAGGTACGGAGCGTGCTGTGCTTCGTGGCCAGGCCGACGGCGCTCGACACGGTCGCCGCCGTGCCATAGGCCGACGCCGACAGGGACCTGGCCGACGCGGCGTACGCCGACGCCGTACCCGCCCCGGTGGGGAGAGCGAACCCGATGACCCCGAGCAGCAGGGCCAGGGTCCGGAGACGGCGTGCGATGCGATCGTGCACGTCGCCCTCCCGCCGCCGGTGATCTTCCCGCCCACCGTATCCGACGACCGCCGCGGTCACCGCCGGATCGATGATCCCGGCGCCGGCGTACGCCCGGCCGACCGGTCCAGCACCGCCCCGTGTACGTGCGCCTCGATGGCTACCCGGGACGGTCCGGCGGTCAATCGCGTTTGAGGAGGCTGGTCAGGCCGGCGACCACGGCGGTGGTGAGCACCCATCCGGCCGCCGTGAGCGCCCAGGACCAGTACATTGCGGCGCCGTGGGCCTGCCAGGCCTTCTGCTGGCCGAGGTCCACGATCGGCAGCAGCACGTCGAGGGTGTAGCCGAGCGCGTTGAAGCCCGGGCCGTGCGCGTCGACAGGGGTCAGCTCGTGCGGGTAGGCATCGGTGAACACCCAGGTCCCTAGGGCGAGCAGGCCGGCCAGCCAGACGGCGGCGAGCCAGGTGCGGTAGCCGTAGCCGACGGTCAGGTACAGCAGCCAATTGATCAGCTTGCCGGGAGGACTGAAGACCTGGCGGCGTCGCCACTGCTTGGCGAGCGCTACCTGCCGGGCGGCGTCCTCGCGGCCGGCGCGGCGGTACGCGGCGGCGAGCTGGTCGTAGATGTGCGGGACGTAACCGCCGGGGTGACGGGTCAGCCAGCGGAGCCGGGCCCGTACGTCGACCGTGTCGTTCGCGAGGGAGTCGTAGACGAATCCGTGCAATCGCATGGTGGTGGGCCAGGTTCGTTCCTCGTCCTCGAAGATGCCGACCTGAGCGTTGGTGAGGTTCACGACGCCGTCAGGTCGTCGGCGAGGCAGCAGCAACAGCGCTATGGCCCTGCCGCCCTCCAGGTCCAGCGCCTGCCCGCCCGGGGCGGATAGTGCCGATCCGGCCAGGTGGAGTAGACCGCCGATACGGGCGCCGGACAGCTGGATCTCTCCTTCCGCGGTGAAGCCGCCGCGCAGGTACAGGTCGTTCTCGACGGTGAGCCGGAAGGCGCACAGGGCCCGGCCGCCCGGGTTTTCGATCGTGGCGCCTTCGAGGGAGAACACCTCACCGATGCGGGCGTTGAGCATGCGGACCTCGCCCTGGGCGATGAACCCGTTCTGACAGGACATGCCCCGTTCGACGGTGAGCGAGTCGGCGAGCAATGCGGTCCCGCCGGGGTTGGTGAGCCGCGCGCCGTCGAAGGTCAGCGGTCCGCCGACGTGAGCGCCGGTGAGCTGCACTTCTCCTTCGGCGACGAACGCCTGGTCACAGTCGACGCTCTGGTCGACGGTGACCCGGTCGAGCCGGAGCGCGCAGCCGCCGGGATTGGTGAGAGTCGCCCCGGTCAGCGACAACCAGCCCCCGATACGAGCGCCGACCAGCCGGACCTCCCCCTCGACGGTGAACCCGTCCCGGCCGTCCAGGTTCTGCTTGACGGTCAGGCCGTCGGCCATCAGGGCTTCGCCTCCCGGATTGGACAGCCGGGCGCCGATGAAGGACAGCCGGCCGAGGTGAGCTCCGGGCAGGCGCACTTCGCCTTCGACGGTGAAGCCGTTCCGGCAGGTCATGTTCTGCTCGACGGTGAGGCCGTCGCCGGTCAGCGCCCGCCCACCCGGATTCGACAGCCGGGCGCCGACGAAGGACAACCGGCCACCGATCCGCGCGCCGGGCATGTGGATCTCACCGATGGCCGTGAAGCCGTCCCGGCACCACATGCTCTCGGTGACGGTGAGCGCCTCGGCCCGGAGCGCATAGTTACCGGGACCGGTGAGGCGGGCCGTCTTCAACGACAGACTCCCGCCGATGCGGGCCCCACCCAGGGTGACGGCCCCTTCGGAGACGAGGCCGTCGAGATTGAGATCGCCGACCGTGCGCAGTTGGTCCGCGGTCAGCCCCGGCAGATGGCAGCCGGGCAGGCGAATGGCCGGCGCGGACGCCTCCCGCAGATTGACCGGCTGCTCGAAGAGGCAGTCGGCCAGCAGGAGAGGGCAGACCAGCTCCACCGCCTCGAGGTCGAGTTCTCCGGTGATGCGGGCACCGCGCAGCTTCACCGCCCGCAACCGGCCGCCGTCCGGTGTCCGCTTCCCGGTGAGCAGGTCGATCAGCAGGCCCGCCCGTACGGTCCGCTCGGCTCCCCACGCTGCCGCGTTCGCTGGGTCGTCGTAGTGAGCGTCACCGGTTCGGAGGTCGACGAGCGTTCCGGCGGCGACGGCGTGCAGGAGTTGCCGTTCGGCGGCGTCCGACTCCTCGCGGCCGAGCTGCGGATCGACGTGCGGCGTGGTCATCGCGGCGCTTGCTCCCGGAAGGTGGCTCGGCTGGTTGGAAAGTTCGATGAACATGCTCCTATATCGTCCGCATGCCGGGGGCCAGGACGATCGGCCGTCAGTCCTCGGCCTCGTACGACGGCGTGGCGGCGCCGGCGGATTCATCGCAGCCTCCGACGATGGCCCAGACCGTCTTGCCGCCCTGCTCGTCGAGTCTCCATCCCCAGTCCTTCGAGCAGGCCGCGACCAGGAGCAGACCCCGGCCGTCCACTCGATCGAGGGCCGGTGATCGACGGTCGGGCGATGCCTCACTGTTGTCGTTGACCTCGATCAGAACGGCAGCGGCCCGGCGGAAAATGCCGATACTGAGGACATCGCCGAGCTTCATGGCGTTCGTGACGAGTTCGGCGGCGACGAGCAGGGCGTTGTCTGCGACATCTGGGATGTTCCAGTCGGCCAGCACGAGCCTTGTGAAGATGCGGGCCTGCTCGGCGGCTATCGGATGCGGCGGTAGCGGAAACCGGTACACATCAGGCCGACGCGCCGCCTCCCCCTCTTCCCCTTCGATGCCCGATGTCGCTGACATCCCGATGTCCTCCTCGATCGTGGTCTTGCCGGGGAGGACGCTCATCCTCCGAATGACGTGACCACGCTCACACGCTCGGTTACGCTTTGCGACGAACCGCTCTACACCGCGGCACAATCCCACGACCGATCGACCCGACCTGGACGCGGTTTACCCCCCGGAGGCCCGCCATGGTGGCACGACGCGACCCGTACGAATCCCCCGCCATTCGAGCGTTCGCCGCGGAGCTGGAGGTCTGGCGCCGCATGGCGGGCCTGTCGAAGGCCCAACTCGCCGAAGCGCTCGGGTACACACAACAACTGATCGGCCAGCTCGAAGCCGGCAAGAACATCCCCTCGAAGAAGTTCGCCGAGGACACCGACACGTACTTCGACACCAACGGCGTCTTCGTACGCCTATGGAGGCTGATCAACGACACCCGCCACCTCGCCGTCCTACCCCCGGGTTTCGCGGACTACGTCGCCCGCGAGGCGGAGGCGTCGAGGATGTACGTCTTCGAACCCAACATGGTCAAGGGCATCTTCCAGACACCCGAGTACGCCCACGAGGTGCTGAAGGCCGGCGCTCATGGGCCTGCCGGGCGGGGCGTTCGAGTTGGCCACCTGGTCGCGGGGCAAGGTCGGCCCGGATATTCACGTCAAGGTCGGCAAGACCCTGTACTCGGTGCCGTGGAAGTACATCGGCAAGACCGTCGATGCCCGCTCCACCCCGAACGCGGTGCAGTTTTTCGTCGAGGGCGAGCTGATCAAGACGCACGTGCGTAAGCCGAAGGGCAAGCAGACCGACCTGAACGACTACCCGCCGGAGCGGATCGCGTTCTTCCAGCGCACCCCGACCTGGTGCCGCAAACGCGCCGCCGAGGTCGGCCGGCCTGCGCCGCGGTGATCGATGAACTGCTGGCCGCAGGCGCGCTGCATAACCTGCACAGCGCCCAGGGTGTCCTTGGCCTGGCCGACCGGCACGAGGCCGACCGGCTGGAAGCTGCCTGTGCCAAGGCGCTGGCCGCCGACGACCCGTCCTACCGGACGATCAAAGGCATCCTGGCCGCCGCGCCCGACCAGGCGTCCGGTGAGCCCGCGGGTGATGGCGGTGCGGCGGCGTTCCTGCGCGGCCCGCAAGGCCTGTTCGCCGACAACGTCGTCCCGCTGTCGGCGGCGCGGTCAGCCGAAGCGTCCTGACCACCCAAGGCCCCCGCAACGGCGTCGGGTGCCCAGCACGGCGGCCGGGCACCCGAAAGTGAATCAGACAGCGGACAAGGATACGGATCGATGACCAGTCAGTTCGAGATCGGCGCGCTGGACAAAGCGCTGCGCAAGCTGAAGCTGTCCGGGATGCTGGAGACCCTGGACGCCCGCCTGACCCAGGCCCGCGCCGGCGATCTGGGGCACGTGGAGTTCCTGCTCGCGTTGTGCGAGGACGAGATCAACCGCCGCGAAGCCGCGGCCATCGCCCGCCGGCAACGCCGCGCCAAGTTCGACGAACAAGTCACCCTGGAAGGGTTCGACTTCAAGGCCTCGACCAAGATCCCCGCCGCGGTGATCCGGGACCTGGCCACCTTGGGCTGGCTGCACGAGGGCAGCTCGATCATCCTCTACGGGCCGGTCGGGGTCGGTAAGACCCACGTCGCCCAGTCGCTGGGTCAGCTCGTCATCCGCGCCGGATACGACGTCCGGTTCATCAAGGCCTCCCGCGCCCTGGCACACCTGTCCGGCGGCCACGCCGACGGATCCTGGCCCAAACGCCTGGCCGAACTCGCCCGCCCCACCGTTCTCATCCTCGATGACTGGGCGATGCGCGAACTCAAAGCCGCCCAGGCCGACGATCTGTATGAGCTGGTCAGCGAACGCGCCGTCGCCCGCAAGCCGCTGATCTTGACCTCGAACCGGGCCCCGAAGGACTGGTACCCGCTGTTCCCGAACAAGGTCGTCGGCGAGTCCCTGCTGGACCGGCTGATCAACAACTCCTACCAGGTTTTCATGGATGGCCCCAGCTACCGGCCGAACAAACGCCCCGGACGCCCCACGACCTCCGCCGAGGGCGGCAAAACGCCGAGATGAACACCGGCGGCAGCCAGACCGTCCCAGGGCCGCAGCCCTGGGGCGGTCACCACGGAGAAGCCCGATGAGTACCGCCACATGCCCACGGGCCAGACGGCATCGACCCACGCCTCGCGCTGGACTTCACCGAAGTCGCCGACATTTGCGCCCTGCTGAAGCAGGCCGCCGCTCTACTCACCCACGCAGAGGACTCGCAGGGTTTATCAGTGGACCTCAGCGGCTTGGCTGGTCCAGGTGGCGTACATCTGGGTGTATTTGCCGTCGGCGGCGACGAGTTGGTCGTGCGAGCCGACCTCGACGATCCGGCCCTCGTCGACGACGATGATGCGGTCGGCCTTCATGGCTGTGGAGAGCCGGTGCGCGATCAGGATCGCGGTGCGGCCCTCCAACAGCATGTCCAGGGCCTTCTCGATCTTGGACTCGGACTGGAGGTCCAAGTTGGACGTGGCCTCGTCCAGAACCAGCACCCGGGGCTGGGTCAGGAAAGCCCTGGCCAGGGCGACGAGCTGCCGTTCGCCGGAGGACAGAGACTGGCCTCGCTCTTGGACGACGGTGTCGAGACCGTCGGGCAGCCGCTCGACCACGTCGACCAGGCCGACCACCCGCAGCGCCTCCCAGACCCGGTCGTCGGAGGCGTCCGAGGCGGCGAAGCGGATATTGTCCCGAAGCGGCCCGGCGAACAGGAAGGGCTCCTGCGGCACGACGCCGAGCTGTCGGCGAAGGGACTCGATCCGCACGTCCCGGAGGTCGCGCCCGTCGATGAGTATTCGACCAGAGGTCGGGTCGTAGAACCGGGTGACCAGTTTGGCGAGGGTGGACTTGCCGGCACCGGTCGGACCGACGAACGCCACGGTCTCGCCGGCCCGGATTTCCAGCGACACATCGGAGATCACCGGTCGGTCGGGAAGATAGCCGAACGTCACGTCGTCGAAGACGACTTCACCCTCGATCTTCGGCAGGTCGACGGCTCCGGGGTCCTCCTCGACCTCCGGTCGGGTGCTGAGTAGCTGCTTCAGCTTCACGATCGACGACTGTCCCTGCTGGTATGTGTTGAACTGCTGCACCAGTTGCTGGATGGGCTGGAAGAAGGCTCCCAGGGAGAGCAGGAACGCCACGAGCTCGCCGATGGTCAACTGCCGGTCGGCGACCATACTGGCGCCGATGGCCAGCAGCACGATCTGTCCGGCGACGCCGATGACTTGGGTGCCCGGTGTGTAGATCGCGTTGATCCGGCCGGTTCGCACGTTGGCGTCGTAGTACTTGCCGGTGACCTGGCGGTGGTGTTCGGTGTTGTGCCGCTGCCGGTTGTGCGCCGTGACGATGCGAACACCTTGCAGGCTCTCGGAGAGGTCGGCGATCACGTCGGCGATGGTGTCCCGCACCCGCAGGTAGCCCTTGCCGGACGCTCGGTGAAACCACAGGGACAGCGCGGTCAGGACGGGCACCACCAGCACGATGGTGATGAGGGCCAGCTCCACGTTGTAGGTGAACAGCACCACTGAGACGACGATCATGGTCAGGCCCTGGACGGCGAACTGTGCCAGGCCGTCCTGGAGCAGCGCCTGGAGGTTCTCGATGTCGCTGGTCATCCGGGTCATGATCACCCCGGCCTTCTCGCCGGTGTAGAAGTTCAGCGACAGCCGCTGCAACTGGGTGAAGACCCTTGTCCGCAGGTCGTTCATCACCCACGCGGCGATCCGCCCGGTCACCCTGACCCGCGCCGCCTGCACGATACCGGTGACCATCAGACTGAGCAGGTACACGAGGGCGACCAGCGCCAGCGTGCCGGAGTTCTTCGCCGTGATGCCGTCGTCGATCCCGATCTGGGTCAGCTTCGGACCGGCCTGCAACGTCAGCGCCTCCACGACCACGAGCACGCCGGCCAGCAGCACCATCGACCGGTATTGGCGGAGCAGCCGCCGCAGACTCAACGTGGCGCCGTCGGGGTCAGGGCGGCTGTGTTCGAAGACGACCTCGGGCTCGGAATGTTCCGGCTCGGTCTTGAGCAACTTGTCGATACCCGCCTGCATGTCCGGCGGCACGCCGGTGAACTTCAGACCTGGCGCGATTGCCCTACCTCCGCCGGGGAACGCCGCGCCACCACCTCCGGGAGACGTCATCGATCCACACTCCTCAGTTCCTCGATGCTCTCGTCTGCTTGCGCGAGCACCTCCGCGTACATCGGCGTGTTCGCCAACAGGTCCTTGTGCGTGCCGTCGGCGACGATCCGCCCGCCGTCCAGCAGCACCACGCGATCGGCCAGGCTGATCGTGGACGGCCGGTGCGCGATGATCAACGTCGTCCGGCCGGCGAACAGGGTTCGCAGCCCGGCGTGGATCTCCTGCTCCACCTGGACGTCGATGGCGCTGGTGGCGTCGTCGAGGACCAGCACCGGCGGATTCACCAGCAGCGTCCGGGCGATCGCGATGCGCTGCCGCTGCCCTCCGGACAGCGTGTAGCCGCGTTCGCCGATGACGGTGTCGTAACCGTCGGTCAGCTCGGTGATGAACTCGTGCGCCCCGGCCAGCCGGGCCACGCGCTCGACGTCGGTGATGTCCGCGTCCGGCCGCCCGTAGGCGATGTTGTCGCGGACGGACGCGGAGAACAGGAACGGCTCGTCCAGCACGATGCCGACGGTGTCCCGCAGGCTGCGCAGGGTCAGGTCCCGCACATCGTGCCCGTCCACGGTGACCGAACCGTCGCGCACGTCGTAGAAACGCGGCAGCAGTCTGGCCAGGGTGGACTTTCCAGAGCCGGTCCGGCCGACCACCGCCACCGTTTCGCCGTGCTGCAGCCGCAGCGAGAACCCGTTCAGCACGTCAGGGCCGTCGCCGTAGCCGAAGGTGACGTCGTTGAACTGGACGTCACCGCGTGCCCTGGTGAGCTCCAGTGCCTTGGGGGCGTCCACGATCTCCGGCTTCTCGTCCAGCAACTCATACAGGCGCTTGGCCCCGGCCGACGCCCGCTGTCCCAACATGATCAGGTTGCCGAACACCTGGAACGGCACCTGGAGCATCAGAAGGTAGGCGTTGAAAGCCAGGATCGCGCCGACGCCCATATCGCCGTCAATGACGAGGTGTCCGCCGTACAGCAGCACGATCGCCATACCGACGCGGGGCAGGTTCTGCACCAAGGGTGTCCAGCGTGCCCGCAGATCGGCATCCTTCACATTCGCCCAGCGGACTTTCGTCGCAGCCTTCTGAAGCAATGACACCTGGCTCCGTTCGGCCGCGAACGACTTGACCACGCGCACGCCGTTGATGTTCTCGTCCACCACGGTCGCGACATCGGCCAGCCTGGCCTGGACCAGCCACGACACCGGAAACAGGGAGCGCTGCATGCGCCGGGTGGTCACGAACAACAGCGGCATCGGCATCATGGCCAGGATGGCCAGCGGCACGTTGATCGCCAGCATGTACCCGAACGCCACCAGCGAGATACTGCACTGCACCAGCAGGTACGGCGCGAACGACAGGTACAACTGCACCGCGCGGATGTCGGAGTTGGCGCGGGAGATCAGCTGCCCGGTCTGCACCCGGTCGTAGAACGGGAACGACAGGCCGGTCAGGTTCCCGTACACGAGGTTGCGCAGGTCATACTCGATCTTGGCCGCGGCGCGGTTCAGCAACTGCTTGGACGAGTAGCCGACGACCAGCATGACCATCGTCAGTCCGACCAGCCACCACAGGTAATGCGACAGCGGCACCTTTTTCGACACGATCGAGTTGTCCACTGCGTCCTGGATAAGTGTCGGCACCTGGACGGCCACCAGCAGGCTGGCCCCGGACATCACCAGCGCCGGGCCGAACATCCACCGGTGCGCCCGAACCAGCGGCCACGCCCGCCACAGCCAGGAACGGCTCCGATCGGAGTCGATCGCCGCGCTCGGCGGCGGATACATCTTGCTCACTTGGGTTCCCCTCTGTACGCGCCTTCGTCGGCGACGCACTCGGCTTGCTTTTCGCTCTCCAGCGCTTCGTGCCACAGCGACAGCGCGGCCATCATCGGCTCGGCCGACTCTTCGTCGAGGAATGAGGCCGGCTCGGCTGGCTTCCGGCTGATCTCCTGGTTGGCCGTGGTTAGCAGGTGGCCTTGCGCCGGTCGTACGGATCCGGTTCACGCGGCACGTACTGGCCGGCCACCGTGCCGTCCATGACCGTGGTGACGGTCGCCGGCGTGACGGACAACATCTACGCCACCTGCGATGCTGTCGGCGGATCCCGCTGCGTCAGAACGGACGATGTTCGCCGGCCGTGAGCAGGCGCTGGCGGTTCCGGGGTTCCTCCGCCGTGCCGGCTGACTGCTCAGCGACCGGGTCGCCGCCGCTGCCCCGGCAGACATCGATCCTCGGCCGGATCCGCCGTGGTGATCCGGCCGTCGCGGTCGTTACTCGCCGGGCGAGTCGGACCGTTTGGCAAGCTCGGCCTTGACCGTCTTGTACAGTCCGTCCGACGTGAAGCCGAGGTCGCGCAGGATCTGCGCAGCCGGGCTCTCTTCCGTGCGGATCAAGCCGAGCAGCGCGTGTTCGGTGCCGACCCAGTCGTTGCCGAGCTCGGCCGACGCGCGGGACGCCTGCCCGATGGCCTCCGTGGTCTCCGGCCGGAAGGCGATGTGGCCCCGCAGCGCCTTCCGCCCGGCCGGCGGCAGCGCCGCCTCGACCGCGTTGCGGATGTTCTGCTCTGACCCGGCCTTCGCCACCAGCACCTTGTACGCCCCGCCCTGCGGTTCGCCGAGCAGGCCGAGCAGGATGTGTTCGGTGCCGATGGTGTCGTGCTTGTACGTTCGGGCGGCCTCCTGCGCGAGCACGATGCTGTGCCGGTTGAGCTTGGTGAACCGCTCGAAGGGGTTGGCCGTGTGGCGTTGCTGGGCGGCCTGCTTGGTCACCCCGATGGCGTCGCCGATCTCGCTCCACGAGGCGCCGGCCGCCTTGGCCTTGCTGACGTAGTGGTCGACGAGCTGGTCGCCGAGGTCGGACAGGGTCCGGTTGCGCAGTTGGGCCTCACTGATGCGGGCCAGGTAGCTGGCGTCGGGCAGTTCCTCGTCGAGGGCGGCGATCAGGTCGGCGAGGCTGATGTTGAGCGGACTCATGGCGTCAACCGTATCTTGACGACCCTCAAGCGTCAATTCGCAATTGACGCTCGTTTCCGGGGCTGCACCGTCGCCGGGGCTTCCGCCTTGCCGCCCCGGCCTAGGTCATCGCCTGAGCGAGTGGCTGGCTCGCCGCTACCCGCAATCCCATTCCCCCCGGGGTGTTGCGCCTGGACCAGGGACTGGAGTTCGCCGCGGCGGCAGTCAAGGCTGCGACTGCCGCGCTGGGCACCGTGCCGCACGTGCTTCCCGGTTACAGCCCGAACCAGAAGGGCAAGATCGAGAGGGCGTTTTTGACCGTCGATGAGATGCTGCTGTGCACGCTGCCCGGCTACACCGGCGGTCCGCGCGAGGTCAACGGCCGCTTGGCGGGGCCGCTGGATGACCGGGTCAAGGCCCGCGTCGGCTACGGCGATGCCGCTGCCGCCGGGCAGCAGGCCGGGCTGCCGTTGGGTCTGGAGACCTTCGCGCGCATCTTCGGCAACTGGGTGGCGGCCTACAACACCGAGCACGTCCACAGCGAGCTCGGCATGACCCCGGCCCAGGCCTGGGCCGCCGATGCCAGCCCAATCGAGGATGTGCCCGCCGAGCACCTACGGCATCTGCTGCTGGCCGGCCGGCCGCGCACGATCGGCCCGCACGGCATCCGGTTCCGCAACCTCAAGTGGCTTGATCCCGGTGGGTTGATCCGCGAGCGGCGCGGCACGCAGGTGCAGATCCGGTACATGCCCCATGATGACCGGTTCATCGACGTCTATCTCGACGGGGAGTTCCTGGCGACCTGCTACCCGACCAACGCGCTCACCGCCGAGCAGGAAGCCGAGTTCTACGCCGCAGCTCGCGCCCAGGAGAAACAGGCCGCGGCGCAGCGCGCATCCGCCCGCCGGCGTGGCCGGATGCGCCTGGCGGCTCTGTCGGCCACCGACACCAGCACCGAATCGGTCCGCAAGATCAGTCCCGCCGAAGCCGAGCGCCTCAACCGAACCGGTGGGGGCGGAAGGCCGCGGCCTGAGACCAGCACCAGCCTGCTGGGCATCGTCCCGATCGGCCCGATCGAACCGGTCGATCTGGCCGACCTGGACGTCGACCGGGAACACCGGCCGTGGTGAGGGCACCGCAGGCCGGACCGCCCGGTGCGCGCATCATCTCTACCCCGCAACTGCAGCTGGCCCGCCACGTGGTCACCGACATCACCGCCCATGAGGCGGTCGGGGTGATCCACGGCCACGCCGGGCTGGGCAAGTCCTTCGCCGTGCAGACGTGCGCCCAAGCGCTGGCCGCCCACACGGGCCGGCTGGAAGCCCCCAGGTGTGCACGGTGTCGTTCACGCCCCAGTCGACGTTGCGGCAGATCGCCGACGGGCTGCACCTGGCGCTGACCGGAACGGCCGGCTCCTCCAGTCGCTTCCACATCACGCGCCAGCTGATCGCCGAACTCGCCCGCGTCCCCCGGCTGGTGGTCGTGGATGAGGCCCAGCGCCTGACCGGGCACGGCATCGAGATGCTGCGGCACCTGCACGACGATGAGAACACCCGCTTCGGGCTGTTGTACGTCGGCGGGCACGGCTGCTGGGAGGTGCTCTCACGCGAGCCGATGCTGGCCTCCCGCGTCTGGCGGCGGCTCGCCATCACCCCGCTGGACCGTGAGGTCGTCCCCGAGGTGATCCGCGGCTACCACCCGATGTACGAAGACGCCGACGACGAGCTGCTGCACTACATCGACGACCGGTTCGCCCACGGCATCTGGCGCAACTGGGCGTCGTTCTCCTCCACCGCGCACCTGCTCGCCCAGCGCGCCGACCGCACGGCCATCGACGAGGAGATCGTCACCAACGCGTTCGCGCTGCATGGCGGGGGCCCCAACCGTGCCCGCTGACCGCCCCGGCCCGGCCGAGCCGGCCCCTGATCGACGCCTCCCGCACCGCCGCCAGCTCGGTCATCACCGCGTTCGGCCGCGAGGCCGACAGCCAGGTCACCACCGCCGACCCGCAACAACTCGACCGGATACGGCCCCGCCCACCGGCCGCAACCAGGACAAAGGCGATCGCTGAGCCGATCCCCGATGACCTGCCCGCCGACAACTTCTTGACCTTCCGAGCCGCCTGCATCCACGCCCTGGACCGCAACACCGCCGCCCGCCTCGACCAGATCTGGCTCAAGACCTTCGAGGCCGCCCGCACCTGGCTGCGCAACCACCGGCAGGTCGGCGAGGCCAACCAGGCACCCGACCGGCTCGCGCTGCCGCTCAGCCTCCACCTGGCCGCCCGCCTCTACCGGTGCGCCTCCGACGGCGAAGCCCTGGTCCGGCTCCGCGCCACCCAAGCGGCCTTCCTACGCGACGGGCTCCTCCTCCACCACCAGGCACGGCCCGGCGACCCCGACCTGGGCCACCGCCTCACCCCCACCGCGGTCGCGGCCATCAACCGGGCCGCCATCTCTACCTCCTCGGCCGCCGCCGCGACCCTGCACCTGTTGTTCCCCTTCGACCGCCGCGGCGACGAACGGTACTGGCACCCCAGCACGCTCACCATGGACGACGTCACCAGCACCGCAAGCAGCATCAAGATCAACGGTGAGTACCTTCCCGTCCCCGCCCACGCTCGGCCCGCGCTCGCCGCGCACCTCGCCTTCCGCCAGATGCAGGGCACCCGCCACCCCGGCGACCCGTTCTTCGACCTCACCCCACCTGGCGACGACATCCGCACCCTGGCCGACCGTGCCCTGACCGCCACCACGGCCGCCGGTGACCCCCGGCCCATCGCGTCGAGCCGCCCGGCGGACACGGCACCCTCTGGATGCGGCAGCGCCGCCTGGTCCTGCGCAACCTGGTCGGCAACGCCTACACCCTCGACCTGAGCACCCCCGTAT
This sequence comes from Actinoallomurus sp. NPDC050550, assembly GCF_040655075.1. Taxonomy (NCBI): domain Bacteria; kingdom Bacillati; phylum Actinomycetota; class Actinomycetes; order Streptosporangiales; family Thermomonosporaceae; genus Actinoallomurus; species Actinoallomurus sp. NPDC050550. Next base: position 25,583 of record NZ_JBFAJC010000024.1, read on the forward strand.
GGACCTGAGGCAATCCGACCCGCTGGGAACCTGGCTCCTACGCCGGGCCCGCAACCACGGCATGACCAGCGAGCAACTCGCCGATCTGCTCGGGCTACCCGTCCACCGGATCCGCCGCCTCGCCAGCGGCGCCGACCTCGACGAGCTACCGGTGCGGGCCGTCCGGGCCGTGGCTCAACGGCTCGACCTGCCCTGGCCCGGGTGGCTGGACCACAGGCCCACCCGTCCAGATGACCACACCGTCCAGGCCAGACCCGAAGCCAGCTCGGCTGACTCACACGACGCCGATCGCGTGCACGCCGTCCTCGCCCTGGCCCTAGCCCAACCCATGCGGGTACACCAGATCGCGCACGTACTGGACTGGCCCGTCGAACGCGCCCAGGCCGCTGCCGACCACCTCGCCTCACCAAGGTTGCCTTCAGCCTGAACATCCCGGTCAATCTCCACGACACCCTGCTGCTGGACCCGAAGGCCGAGTGACCCAGGTCACTGACACTCCCGTGTCGCTTCTACTGACACTCTCGTGTCGCTTGGCACTGCGCGGTGACAGGAAACATGCGGCGGCCCGGCGGGACCGGGCCATGGCGCAGCGAGAGGATCACCCGGCCCCCGGTGTCCAGCAAGCCGGTCAGGCAGGGCATGGCCGTTGCGCGCTCCTGTTCGTCGAGGTGCATCCACACCGCGGTCAACAGGATGAGATCGAAGCGATGCCGCCCTGCACTGAGCGCCGCCAACTCGGGCAGCGCGTCGTCGACCCACTCGATCTCCTGGTCGGCATGGATGCGCCGACCCAGCGAGCGGAGCTCGGCGGTGGGTTCGGCGGCGACGACCCGATGCCCCTGGGCCGCCAGCGCCGCCGCGTCGCGCCCGCTGCCCGCTCCGACGTCCAGGATCGAGCTGGGCCGGGAGGGGAACAGATACAGCACCTCGCGGTGCACCTCGATGAAGGTCACGCTCTCGTACTGCTCCGCCAGAGCCTCGGCCGCCTCACCGTATCCGGCGGTACTGGCCATGGCATGCAGCCGCTCTCCGGCCGTGTCACTGTTCACGAGAGAGGACCCTACGGCTGATCCGGTGCGGTTACGTGCCTGGCCGCGGGCAGGGCCAGGGCGAGCATCATGCCCGTCATCGCCAGGACGATGCCCCGCGACCAGCGCTCGGCAAGGATCGAGCCCCTGTCCGTTCCCGGACAGGGGCCCCTCAAATCGCAGGCCTACCGTACGGCCGCGTGCGGAACGCGCTCACTCGGACCGTACGCCGCCGATCGAGGCGGGTCAGCAGCCAAGGAGGCGGGTGGCGAGGAAGGCCTCGACCTGGTCGAGACCGATGCGCTCCTGGGCCATCGAGTCGCGCTCCCGGATCGTCACCGCGTTGTCCTCGAGGGTGTCGAAGTCGACGGTGACGCAGTACGGCGTGCCGATCTCGTCCTGGCGGCGGTAGCGGCGGCCGATCGCGCCCGCGTCGTCGAACTCGACGTTCCAGTTGCGGCGCAACTGCGCGGCGAGGTCCTTCGCCTTCGGCGACAGGTCGGCGTTGCGGGACAGCGGCAGCACGGCGACCTTGACCGGAGCGAGCCGGTGGTCGAGCCGCATGACCACGCGCTTCTCCATCTTGCCCTTGGCGTTCGGGGCCTCGTCCTCGTTGTAGGCGTCCATCATGAACGTCAGCACGCACCGGTCGACACCGGCCGCCGGCTCGATGACGAAGGGGACGTAGCGCTGTTCCTTCTCCTGGTCGAAGTAGGAGAGGTCGGCGCCGGAGTGCTTGGAGTGCGTGGACAGGTCGAAGTTGGTGCGGTTGGCGATGCCCTCCAGCTCGCCCCACTCGCTGCCCTGGAAGTTGAAGCGGTACTCCACGTCCACGGTGCGCTTGGAGTAGTGGGACAGCTTGTCCTTCGGGTGCTCGTACAGCCGCAGGTTGTCCTTCGAGATACCGAGATCGACGTACCACTGAAGGCGGGTGTCGATCCAGTACTGGTGCCACTCCTCATCCGTGCCCGGCTCGACGAAGAACTCCATCTCCATCTGCTCGAACTCGCGCGTACGGAAGATGAAGTTGCCCGGCGTGATCTCATTCCGGAACGACTTGCCGATCTGGCCGATACCGAACGGCGGCTTGCGCCGCGCGGCCGACTGCACGGCGGCGTAGTTGATGAAGATGCCCTGCGCGGTCTCGGGCCGCAGGTACGCCAGGCCGGACTCGTCCTCGACCGGGCCGAGGTAGGTCTTGAGCAGGCCGTTGAACATCTTCGGCTCGGTGAACGCGCCGCGGGTGCCGCAGTTGGGGCAGACGATGTCGGCGAGGCCGTTCTCCGGGGCGCGGCCGTGCTTTTCCTCGTACGCCTCGGTGAGGTGGTCGGCGCGGTACCGCTTGTGGCACGACTGACACTCGGTCAGCGGGTCGACGAACTCCCTGACGTGGCCGCTGGCCTCCCACACCTCACGGGCGAGGATCACGCAGGAGTCGAGGCCGACGACGTCGTCGCGGCCCTGCACCATCGCCTTCCACCACTGGCGCTTGACGTTGTTCTTCAGTTCGACGCCGAGCGGGCCGTAGTCCCAGGACGCGCGGAGTCCGCCGTAGATCTCGCTCGACGGAAAGACCAGGCCTCGGCGCTTGCTGAGGTTGACGATGGTCTCCATCAATTCGGAACGACGGGCCATGAGTGATCTCCATCCGGCTGGCGGTCGGCGGGTTCCGCGCGAATATGACGTACGGCGCCAGCGGCCGCCCTATGGGGTCCGGCCACGGCGCCTTCGTTCCTCAGCTTAGGACACCTCCACCGGTCCCGCGCTCCAATACCTCGCTACGCGCCGGGGCGCCCGGCGGACCGGGCCCCTGGCGTGCCTCACGACTCAGACCATGCCGTTGCCGTTGGCCGCCGTCTCGGGCACCGGCTGCACGACGTCCCAATGCTCGACGATCTTGCCGTCCTCCAGCCGGAAGATGTCCACCGCGGCCATCCCCCGATCCTCGGGCGAGGTCGTCAACAGGCTGTGCAGGACGACCAAGTCGTCCTCGGCGATCACCCGCCTGACGTCGAGGCGCATCTCCGGGAACCGCTCACCGAGCCCGGCGACGAACGCGACAAACGCCTCCGGCCCGTCCGGCGCCTGCGGGTTGTGCTGGACGTATTCGGGCCCGACGTACGCGGCGACGGCGTCGGCCGGCCGCTTCCCATTGAACGCCAGCTCGGCGAAGTCCCGGACGATCTGCTTGTTCCGCTGCTGATCAGACACAGTGTCCCTTTCAAGGAATCGATCATTAGCGTCAACTTCAGCAGCGAACCCGCCGGAGAGGGAAAGACCGGTACGGTCGACGGCCATACCGTACGGGTATGACCGATGATCTCGAGGTACGCGAGCTGCGCTACTTCCGGGCCGTCGCCGAGGAGCTCAACTTCTCCAGGGCAGCGGAACGCCTGGGCATGGCCCAGCCGCCACTGTCCCGAGCGATCCGCCAATTGGAGCGCCGCCTCGGCGTCCCGCTCTTCGAGCGCACCACCCACCACGTCACACTGACCCCCGCCGGCCTGACCCTGCTCGAAGAGTCGGCACGCGTCCTCGACGCGATCAACGCCGCCGCCCGCCGAACCCGCCGGGCCGCCCAGCCCGCACCCCGCCTCATCGTCACCGCGAAACCAGGCGTGGCCACCGACTTGCTCCGCCGCATCCTCGACACGTACGCCGCGCAGTCCGACGCTCCCGCCACGGAGATCGCCCTGAGCGGCTTCGGCGAACAGGCGACGATGGTCCGCGACGGACGCGCGGACCTGGCCATCGTCGGCTCCCCCTTCGACCACGAGGGCCTGGAGATCGAGCCGCTCCTCTCCGAACCGAGGGTGGCGGCCCTCCCCCGTCCACCACGAACTCGCCCACCGCACCACCCTGAGCTGCCGCGACCTCGCCGGCCTCCCCATTCCCCGTTGCCCCTCATCCAGCGCAGCGATATACGCCTACTGGTCCGGCCGCGACACCGCCTCGGCTCGTACGGAAGAGGGCCTGACCGGACCCACCGTCTACGACAGCGCCCAACTCCTCGAAGCCGTCGCACTCGGCCAGGCCGTCGCGCTGATCCCCCGCTCCCTCGCCCAGCGGAACGCCCGCGACGACATCGCCTACCGCCCCGCGGATGACGCCAGCCCGTACCTGCTGGGCATCGCCTGGCGCGCCGGCATCCGCTCCACCCCGATCGCCCACCTGGTCCGTACGGCGACCGAAGTCACCGCCGCGGACAGCGAGGGGGTGCCCGGGCGGGAGTTCTCCGGCGTCTGATCCGTCAGAAGTGATGCATCAGGTTCTCGGCCAGCAACCGGGCGATCTGTTCGCGCTTGACGTGCCGGTTCGCCGCCGGCCGCGTCCCCGTGTACGTCACGCGCGCGACCACGTCGTAGCGGTGCACCAGCACTTCCATTACGCCCGGACGAGCGTGCCAGCACGCCTTCCCGTCGACGTTCTTGATGGGAATCAATCGGGTCTGGCCGACCTCCCGACGCCTCATTCCCTCGTACGAGCGCCGTGCCGCGTGCACGTCGTCGCCGTACCGTCGCGACTTGAAGACCGTCACTCCCACGGTGAGGGAGATCCCATCGCCGGACCGCCAGTCACATCCCAACTGGCCGGGACCCGGCGCACCACCCGTCCCCCGATCGCTACCGGTGAGCTGCCGAACGAGGGAACGGTCGAGCAGCCGACACGGATCCTTCACGACCGTGCGCTGGTACTTGCCCCCGCAACCGACGAGGAACAGGACGACGCCGATCACCACGGCCACCAGGCCACCCCCCGCGAGGGCTCGCCGTCCGGCCACAACACCACCCCGATCATCCCCTACGTCCCCGATATCATGGAATGATCTTGCACCGCAACCACGCCGTCAAGACTGTGTGAAACACGCCTCATGACCATCCGAAGCGTCCGGTGATCGACCGTCACCTTCGAAGGAGCGGACCGGCAAGCAACACTGAGCGAGCAGCGCGCCGCAACCCCGCACACCACTGGCATCGACCATGCACCGCCTCACCGCCCTCACCAGTAGGGATCTCGCCGAGGCGGGTATGAAGCCGCACGCTACCCGGCATCCTCCGGTGCGCGATCAGTCCGGCCACATCAGTGGAACCGTACGGCCGCCAGCGCAACCCGGACCGCGTCGGACGCCGTACGCGCTGCCTGCTCTTGCTGGTGAGGACCGTCAAGGGTGTAGCCGACGTTCACCACGACGTTCCAACGACGGGCGATGACGGTCACCGTGGCGAAATCTCCCTCGTCAGAGGCAGAGGCGAGTCGCCGCGCTTCATCACCGATGCCGGAGACCGGCATGGCTCCTCGATCGTTTACCGGACGAGAATCGCTCTCGAACTGATCACGGGCCTCATCGGCGTCGCTACGCCAGCCGATACGGTGAAAAAGCTCGTACTCGAGGGTCAACTCGCCGACACCGTCATGACTTCGCCCCTCACCGCCCGAGGTCTCGGTCCATTGGCAGGAACGTCGCCCGGAGGTCTGCCCGATATCTTGATCATGGTCATCGACTCGGGCTCCCGGAACAGACCGGCGAGCGACAGTGTCCAGCGTCGAGCAGGGCTCGGGGAGCGAAACCGCATGTGAGCGGCCCGGCCAAGAGTCACTCTGCCACGGCGGCTCAACGAGGACCATCGCCACCGCGGCCGCTGTCAGGATCGGGCTGCCGATCAAGAAGCGCAGGCTGAACCTCGGCCGCGCAACCGCGCCCGCCAGAGAACACAACTCGGCCAAGCTTTGGTCGAATGAATGGTCCCGCCGAAACCAGATCCTTAGCGGTCCATACAATTGCAGGGGTGCACCGCGCCGTCGATGCAGGAATACCCACTCGAGAAGCCATCCTCGACGGATTTCGATCTGGGTGACCTCCGACGGCGGGATAATGACCGGCTTGCCGGGCGAGCGCACGGAGACAATTCCCTCGGCTTGCAGCGTCGTCCGGCCGAACAGCACAGGAAGTGGCCGGCCAACCAAGATGATCAAGATCAGCAGGGAGGGCCCGAAGAACTCCACGGCATGATCAAGCACCGCCATACCCGAGAACAGAACCCACACGATCAGCGCAGCGACCACAAGAACGACTGCAGCCCACCGGACGGCACGCGACGGACGCAGCGCGACCGCAGATTCGACCACGTAGAACTCTCCTCCGTGAACGCTTCAATTCGCACGCGGTATCCGACTACCGGCACCGCCCGTTCGACGGGCTTCAGATGTTATCGACACGCCTATCAAGCAGTTTTAGGCAGTCTCGTGGCCGCTTCTCTCGCAATATTGACACCCTGATCAAAAACAAACTGAGAAGATCCCTGCGCGACACCGTTGGCCGCAATTCGAACATCTCGATACAACACCTGGACGACCAGATTCTTTAGGCGGAAAATTACGATCGCTTGCGGAGTCGGATTCGCAGCGAATTGCCGATATCCTTCATCTCCTAGACCGGATACCTCTACACATTGCCCTGCCGATTGAGGGCATCCGCCCGCGTGAAGATATTTCTTAGCAGCCGAGATACCGCCGCTGGCCGATCCGGAAATATGAAAGTTAACAGCAACGCGGATTGTCCGATCCGAGTTGGAGACAGAGCCCCATGAGCAGGAAGATTGCCTAAGTTTTCCCGCGAAGAACGGAGGCTCCGGAGAGGGCACCGCCTGAGATCCTGTCAAGCGCTTTACGGTCGGGCTGCTTACCAGGCTACAGGGATCCGGAAGCTTGGTATAGACATCACGCTTGGCGTCATTAGAGGTATTTGAACAGGAGATAGCAACTGCGGCGACCACCGAAATGCCAGAGGCTTTGAATGTCAATTTAAGACAGTTCATCACAGATGCCAGAGTTACTGAGCAGACCATGAGCCCAGATAGTTGATATCACCACCGGGTTGCGGCGTAGCTTTTATCGCTTTCATGTTAACCTGCGCTGCTTGCATTGCCGAATTAAACCCCGTAAGAGTTTCGATGGTCTTATTTATAAGATCGTTGATGTTGTCTGTCATGTCCGCAAGCGTCTTAAGCACGTGACCGAGAAGGATTACCGCACCCCCGTCTGCAACTGTAGCGAGACCGACAATATCTTCGAGATTATCGAGTAGCCCCCCGCCAAATCTGAGAAGGATACTTGCGCATTTAACAATAAATGTTATAGCGTTTCGATAGGCCCCCATGACTCCGACATACAGATTGATAGTGTTATTCGCCACACCTTGAAGTTGCGGTACATTGGTGTTTATTCGAGACTTCACGTCGACTACATAGGTACTGAACGCCCTATAGGCTGGTCCGTCCCAATGGGCTGCAGCCTCACCATGGGCCGTAGAGGCATGATTGAACGAGTTTGTCATCTTGCTGGTTGCAGTTTCCCAAGCCCTGACCACTCGTTGAATGTTGCCGGGGTGCCCGAGCATCTGCTCAGCTCTATTGACAGCATCGATGGCCGGCTTATAAAAAACAGCCTTAGCCATCGTCTTTACGAAATCCGCATCCTTCTGAGGAAAAAGAGGGGCATCGGGAAGAGCTGTCATCGGGCCTCCATTATTAGAGTCTGTCCGCAGATAGTTATACAGAACGGCTAATCGGCCGCCGGAGGAACACCTCTAAAATCTTTCTTAGCCTTAAGAATCTCCTGAACGGTCGCCTTTTCGGTTCTCTTATACGACTCCGAAACGATCTCTAGAGTAGTAGCTACTTGGTTAAGAGAATTTGAACCCTTACTTAGCTCGGCCCACACCTCGCCCACGGTTTGATTGTATTGCGCGGGAATATTCGCCATTCGACCAATCAAACCTAGGTCATCCGACCCTATATTGGCATAGTTAAGCTGCCCTTCAGCATCTCTCCAATCCTTAGCGGCGGCCTCGAAATGAGTTGCCGAGCGATGCAAGGCAGCCCGTGCAACAAAAAATCTATCAGACATGATAACCACCCCATCAGTCAATTTTCGTTACGGGTATTTACCTGTTAGTGCAAGCCTCTTATGTAGTAGGCGAGCCTTCTTTTCCGCCACATTGATCGCTTGTACGATCCTCCGCCCAAGGTTATCACCGCTGGTATGCGTCAGCCTCTCCTTGGCCAAGTCTATCGAATGAAGCCGACCGAATATATCGACAGTGACCTCACCAAAACTGCCGTCTATGGATTGACGTACTTTAAGCTGCGCGATCTTCCTACCTGCGATGGCTGCGCTTGCACTCTCCCTCTCGAGCGACTCAACCAACGTCGCAATCGAGCGAAGGTAATCATCAATTGAGTCACTTAGCGACATCCTACTTACCCTTCGCTTGTTCACGTGCCGCCAGGGCGCGTGCCGCTCGGATCGCAGCCACAATCTCTTCACTTACGCCTTGAGGATGAGCTTGTTTGAGGCAGGCGTCGGGAACCTCAATTCCTAGCAGCTTGCCTGTGCCATCGACCGTCGCGCGTATAGGCGCATCTCCCACTTTCGCGCTATATCGTCGCTGAGCTCCAGCCTGCAGAGTGCGTTTTAGTTCAGCGATTCGTTGCATATATACAGCGCGAGCTTCAGATGGATGAGATTGATTGGGATGAAGAGGTGAGTTCGTCGTATCCAACGACTTGCCATCAGATTCTTCGTGTGACATTTTCACGGCTCCTAAAAAAACGGACCACGATGAACACACCAGCGACTACTACTAGCACTCCCACAAGGCTCACAGATAGGTAAATCTTTCGATCTCCGTGATTTCGCCCTGCTTGATGGGCGCTCGAATTATCCTTTTGGCGGGTTACGGTCGCGGCAGGCGATGGGGAGTTATTCCGTTCCTCATTTCTGTCCCAGGCAGCGAATACAGGATTTGGTGCAGCGGATGGCACTTTGTCGACGAGTGCATGATAGGGGCGTATGAGGCCATACCCCGTTTTTTCATCGCGGCCAGGTGGATCGACGTCGTGAGCGGTCGCAACTATACGCTGAACGACTTCGCGGGCCGACATCTTGGGATATTTTGATCGCACTAGTGCAGCGACGCCGGCCGTGAGGGCCGATGAGCTACTAGTTCCCGTAAGGTCGGGGAAAAAGGTTCCCGCCTTACCGATTGAACCGACACGCACGCCAGGCGCTGCCGCCGCAATGTAGGGCGCTGGCTGAGAGTCAATCCAGGGACGAAACCTATAGTCGACGGCACCTACTGCGAGGAATCCCGGGCATAGCGCCGGCTCGGCGTTTATCGTTCCGAGATTTGCATCATTCCCTGCGGCGGCCACCAGGACAATGTTCCGCGCGATTGCACGAGATATGGCACCCTGTATCCCAATTTCGCAGCCGCCAGCAGCGGCAGGGCTCGCAAGCCCCTGGGAGACGTTGATGACATCCGCGCCGTGTTGGATTGCGTAGTCGATCGCTGGGGCCAGCATTCCTATATCCGACCGAATACTGAGTATCTTTGCCTCCGGAGCGATACCGACCATACCGACCCCGGTTCCTTGGCCAACGATCAGCGCAGCCATCGCCGTACCGTGGCCACCTCCCGCACCGAGATCTTCGAGTCCATCTCCTTTAGGGCCAAAAAAATTCTTGCCAGCTAGGACTTTTCCGCGCAGGTCTGGAAGCTGCGCGTTGACGCCGGTGTCGATCAGTGCAACGGTTACTCCTTGCCCCTTACTGATCGGCCATACCTTGTTCTGGATGTCCCAGGTGCCGAACCACCACTCCTCAGGACGAGGATTGCGAGTTGCGTTTGCCCAAATCGTCGACGTCGAGGAGATCAGAAACGTCGATACCGATATCGCGAAGGCTCGCTTCATCCACGTCGATAGCGTCTTCCGGCTGCTGCCCGACCGTTGCCTTGACCTGCGCATCACAGATATCAGAAAGTTTGTCGTCCGCGAGATCGAAGTCCGACGATCCACCGAAAACCTCACCGATCTCTCCACCTGGCTGCTCGTCGACAAGATCGAGCAGTTGTTGCAGTTCGTCTGGGCTGAGGATGTCGTCGCCGTTGAGGCTAGGCTCCGCAACACGGTTTGGCGACTCACCGATAACTCCCAGAACGGAGACTTCGTCTCCTGTCCAGATGTCTTGATCCTCTGCGAGCCACGTAGTCCGCTGACGTTCCTTCTCATCGCCTCGACCGGAACCCGACAGAAAAGGTGCTCCGCTGCTGTTGCCTCCCGCAACACCGGGAAGATTCGGCCGCGCTCCTGCGGCCGAAGGCATACCAATGTAGCCAGGGCGGAACCCACCGCCGTCGAAAGGAGCAGCCGCCGCACCCGGGTTAGTGCCTTGAGCACCGAACCCACCGGCTCCGCCGCCTGAACTCGGTACCTGAATGCCGCCGTTCAGGTTCAGTCCGCCACCCGGGCCGTCTCCGCCCGGCGTGAGGCCTGCCAGCTCCGTCCCACGCGGGAATGGGTTTGGGGGATGCGGTGAGGAGGACGGTACGCTTCCACCGAGGGCAGGCAGATGCGCGTGATCATGTCTGCTCGTAGGCGGCAGAGACTGATGAGGAAGCCGCCCTCCGCCACTTCCGGGGCTGCGCCCACCGGTTGAGCCTCCGCCTCCCGATCCACTACCTGATGAGCCGACGCCTGGGTCAGTCGGAATCGGCTCGTATGGATCCTGCAGACGTGGGAGGTTCTTTTCGATCTGGGGTGGCATGCCATCCCAGGTTTGGGCGATGCGCTCGTTGAGGTTCTTCATGACCTGGGCGGCTGCGGCGGTGGCGGCGGGTGACTTGATGTTCTTGGGCCAGTTGATGTTTCGGTACATCGGGAGGATGGACCCGCCGTACCACTGAAGCGTCCTGGCGGTCTCGGTGCTGCGGATGACGAGCTCGCCGGCCGTCCCGTAGAGGCGACGCAGCGCCTCTTGGGCCGCGTCTGCCGCGGGGCCGCTCCAGTGGTCGGCCAGGACCTTCGCGGCCTCGTAGATTGCGGTGTTGACGTCGTTGAGCGCGGTGCCCATCGCGTCGTAGGTCCCGGCAGCGGTGATGATCTCGCCGGGCTTGGTTGCGGCGATCTTGTTCTTGACGGCCTCCGCGTCGCCGTAGGAGCCGGCGCCCTGCGGCCGTCCGCCGCTCTTGATGACATAGGTCTGGTGGTCGACAGCCATGGTGAGTCTCCGGGTCAGTCGGCCGACGGCACGTTGTGCCAGGTCGGATTCTCGGCTGAGGTCGGCTGCTGTCCGCCGCCGATCTGCCGTGCGTGCTTGGTCAGATCCTGTTCGGTCCCGGAGTAGTGGGCCGCGTTCTTGCGCAGCGTCTGGATGGCTGCGGCGTACTGCCGGATGAAGTCCTGAAACACCGCGGTGATGTGCTCGTGCGCGTTCTGGGTGGTGCCGGCGAGGGCCTGGCCCGCGTCCCAGTCGCCGAGCTCGGCGGCGGTGAGGATCCCATGGGTCTGCACGTTGTTGAGGGCACTGGTCCTGGCAAGGGTCTCGAGTGCCTTCTCGAGGATCGAGGCCGCGTCGCCGATCTTCGATGGCGCCCACTTGACGTCCGGATCACCACCGCCGACCCATACCTTGGGATACTGCGACCCCGGCTGCTTCGGCCCATCGTTGAGCGCCGGCATTCGGCCGTCCCCCTTCTTGACTTGTGCACCCCCGTGCCCTACGAAGCGTTGTCAAGGTACAGAAGGACCAGCTGTCATGTCGAGGGCACAAACTCCGGAATATGCCCACCTGCCCGTTATCACATCTTGAATCCGCAGCTAAACGGCCGGTGACCGGATCTGATCCCCATTGCACTCTGGCCGATAAGCGCTTTCCGGTCCCTCAGTCTGACTGCCTCAGTCAGCGGACGTAGCCGTCGAGAGCGTCGTTGTCGATGTTCAGTGTGTAACCGCCGTGGGTCTCCAGGTGGTCGCCGCGGTACTGCTTGATCCGGCGGTGTCCGGGCCACCACTTGTGCTCCATGGACTTGTCGCCTCGTGGGTCGGCCTTCTCGTCCCAATGGGCGAACCAGACGGCCGTGGGCTTCCTGATGCCCTTCGCCTCCGCGAGGTCGCGGATGCCCGAGGTGAGGCTGCTGTAGATGCCCGGCACGTACCCGAGGCTGCGGAGCTTCCGGGTCCAGGCGTCGATGAAGGCGAGGACCGCCTGGCGGCAGACCGGGTCGTGCCGGCTGTACGCCTCCAGATCGAAGTAGATCGGGGAGTGTCTGCTCAGGCCGAGGAGGCGGGCGCGGCGGACGGCGTCCTTGGCCGAGTCCTTGCCGTCGTCGGTCGCGCTGTCGGGGGTGAAGTTGATGCGGTGCGGGCCGCAGGGCGCCTGCGGGCCGACGTAGGTCGGGATCAGGCGCCAGCCCATGCTCCGTACGGCGGCGACCCAGTCGTGGGTCAGGCGGCCGTCCGGGCACGACCTGGAGACGCCGCCGATGTAGATGTTGGCGGCGACGAACTCCCCGCGCCAGGCGTGCATGGCGTCGAGGGACGGCGCGTTGCAGGTGTCGAAGCCGTCGCCCTTGATCCACCGGTGCCGGTGGGCGATCCCGCTGCGGCGCTCGGCCGAGCCTCCGGCCACGCCTCCCGCTGGGCCTCCCCCCATGCCTCCCCCTGCGCCTCCCGCCACGCTTCCCGCCGCGCTTCCCGCCGCGCCTTCGGCCGGAGGCGGATCCACGGTGATGCGGGCGAGGATCCGTTCCAGGTCCTCCTCGCTCGTGCCGTACGAGCCGGTGATCAGCGCGCCGGCCTCCGGGACGGCGATGCGGATCTCGTGGGCTGCCGGGTCTTTCACCCTCAGGCCGGGTGGTCGTCCGGTGCGTTCGCCGCCGGAGCCGGCCAGCAGGCTCTTCACGAGGGCGCTGGTCTGTTCGGTGAGGGGTTCGACGTGGAGGGCCGCGGTGCGGCCGACGGCGTGGGCCGGGCAGCGCTGGTTCTCTCCGGCGGGGCCGAGGTAGAGCGCGTGGCGGTCGAAGCGGAGGCAGTCGGTGGAGCCGCGGCCCAGGCGGTGGACCTCCCACCCGGCGGGCACGGGGATGCGCAGCCCCTGGTAGTGGACGTCCGTGTCCGTCTGGGCCGACGATGCAGGAGCCTGGTAATGGACATCCGCCTGGGCGGGCGGTGCGCCCGGGATCAACGTTCCGAGGATTCCGGCGAGCAGCATGGCACGTCGCATGGCGTCCCCCCACGATCGTCATCCGTACGACGATGATCGGCAGGGGGAAGGCAGCGGTCGTACGGCGCGCGCGTGAATGGGGAGGTCTTCGCCGTGGGCGGACCCGGTCTTTAACGCAATCGCACCCTCAGGGATCGACTATCTCGTACGCGCCCGCCTCGTCGATGGCGAGGGCGGACAGCGGGATCAGGGCGAGGCGCACCTCGTAGGCGCCGAGGGCGCGGCGGTAGTAGCCGGCGCCGTCCCAGTCGGTGACCATCGCCCACAGTTCCGGGTCGTCGACGGCGCGTGCCAGGCGGCCGGAGAGGTGCCCGGGGCTGCCGGCTAGGGAGCGGAGGACCTCGTGGGCGGTCTTGACGAACGTCTCGGTGTCGGTCTCGGGGACGCGGTAGCGGGTGATGGCCAGCACCCGTCCATCATGCCGGTACGCGAGGCGATCTCCCCGCGCGGGACTCCGATGCGCAACGATGGGAGCGTGGGTTCCAAACTCCAGAAGCGCAGCGCCGTCTTCTTCGTGTATCTCCATCAGCTTCCCCGCTGGGTTCCGCTGGTGGTCCTGCCCGCGCTGCTGATCGCGGGGCTGGCCGTCCCGGGGGTGGTCGGCGGAATGCTGCTGGCCGTGCTGGCGTTGCTGGTGTGGTTCGCGTTCCTGGCGGCGCCGGTGCGGAGCCCGTCGCATCGCGTGGTCCGGCTGGTGGTTCCGCTGGTCATCCTGGCCGTTGCGATCGGGAAGCTGGTGAGCTGACCGGCAACCCGGACATACCTGATTTTGACAATCATTTTCGTTTTCATCCATACTCGTTACGTGCGATACCGACGAGTCCTGCCTCTGCTGCTGGGCGCCGCGCTGCTCGCGACCGCCTGCGGAGCGCGGGCGAACGGCAACGGCGGTCCGAAGATCGTCGCGGCGTTCTACCCCCTGGCGTGGCTGGCGGGGCAGGTCGCCGGACCCGATGCCACCGTGCAGAACCTCACCAAGCCCGGCGCCGAACCGCACGACCTCGAACTCACCCCGCGCCAGGTGATCGACGTGGGCGAGGCGAAGCTGGCCTTCTTCATCAAGGGCGTGCAGCCGGCCGTCGACAAGGCCGTGCGCGAGCACGCCAAGAAGCACTCGCTCGACGCCGCGTCGCTGGTCAAGACGCTTCCGGCGCCGCAGGACGAGGCCGCCCACGCGCCCGAGGATCCACACCTGTGGCTGGACCCGAGCCGGTTCGCCACCGTGGCCACCGCCCTGGGTGAGCGCCTCGCCGCGATCGACGCCGCCCACGCCGCGGGGTACCGCTCGCGCGCAGCGCAGGTCGTCACGAAGCTGAACGCCCTGGACGGGGAGTTCCGTACGGGCCTGCGCGGCTGCGCCCGCAAGGAGATCGTCACGGGCCACTCGGCGTTCGGTTACCTGGCCGAGCGGTACGGGTTGACGCAGGTCGGTGTGTCCGGCCTCGATCCGGAGGCCGAGCCGTCTCCCTCGCGGGTTGCGAGCCTCACCCAGCTGATCCGGCGGACCGGGGCGACCACCGTGTTCACCGAGACGCTCGTGAGCCCGAAGACCGCCCAGACGCTCGCCACCGAGGCGGGCGTACGGACACAGGTGCTCGACCCCGTCGAAGGCGTGAAGCCGGGGTCGCACGACGACTACTTCTCGATCATGCGCCGTGACCTGGCGACGCTGCGACCCGCCCTAGGATGCCGATGACCGTTCCGTTCCGCATGACAGGCGGCGAAGTCCGGCTGGACCGCCGGCCGGTGCTGCGCGGTGTCGACCTGACCGTCGAGCCGGGCGAGGTGCTCGCCGTGATGGGGCCGAACGGCTCCGGGAAGTCCACGCTGATCCGCTCGTTGCTGGGGTTGATCTCCCTGTCGGCCGGGCGGGTGGAGCTGTACGGCGTGCCGCCGGCCCGGTTCAGGGACTGGAAGCGCGTCGGGTACGTCCCGCAGCGGCTGTCGGTCGGCGGCGGCGTGCCCGCGACCGTACGCGAGGTCGTGTCGTCGGGCCGGATCGCGCGGCAGTCGCGGTTCCGCCCGTTCTCGGCGGCCGACCGAGCGGCGGTGGACCGGGCCCTGGAGGCCGTCGGCATGGCCGATCGCGCGCGCGACTCGGCGCAGGAGCTGTCCGGCGGCCAGCAGCAGCGCGTGCTCATCGCCCGGGCGCTCGCCGGTGAGCCGGACGTCTTCGTGATGGACGAGCCGACGGCGGGCGTCGACGCCGCCAGCCAGGAGACCCTCGCCCGTACGCTCCGCGAGCAGGTCGCCCAGGGCCGTACGGTCGTGCTGGTCGCCCACGAGCTCGGGCCGATGGAGCCGTTGATCACCCGTTCCGTGGTCCTGGAGAACGGCCGGATCGCGCACGAGGGCGCTCCGCCCACGCCGCGGGGCGAGTGCGCCCGGCCCGGCCACGACCACGTCCACCCGCACGCCCCGGCCGAGGAACCACACCTGCTGTCATGATCGAACTCCTGTCGTACGACTTCCTGCGCCGCGCGCTGATCGCCGCGGTCCTCGTCGGCGTCGCCGCGCCGGCGGTCGGCACGTTCATCGTCCAGCGGCGGCTGGCCCTGCTCGGTGACGGCATCGGGCACATCGCGCTGACCGGGGTCGGTCTGGGCCTGCTCACCCGCAGCTCCCCCACGATCCTCGCGCTCGTCGTGTCCGCGCTGGGCGCGGTGGCGATCGAGATGCTGCGGGTGCGGACGCGCACGGGCGGTGATGTCGCGCTCGCCCTGCTGTTCTACGGCGGGCTGGCCGGCGGCGTGCTGTTCGCCAACCTGTCCGGCGGGAGCGCGAACCTCGGCAGCTACCTGTTCGGCTCGATCAGCAGCGTCAGCACCGGCGACCTGTACATCATCGCCGGACTGGCCGTCGCCGTGATCGTCATCCTGCTGTTGTTCGGGCGGGAGCTGTTCGTCCTGTGCCAGGACGAGGAGGTGGCCCGCGCGAGCGGCCTGCCGGTCCGGTTCCTGTCCCTGCTGATCGCGGTGACCGCCGCGCTCACCGTGGTCGTCGCGATGCGCGCCGTCGGCCTGCTGCTGGTCAGCGCGCTGATGGTGGTGCCGGTCGCGGCGGCGCAGCAGCTGACGCGTGGGTTCAAGGCGACGATCGGGCTCGCCGTCGTGGTGGGCGTCCTGGCGTCCGTCGGCGGGCTGTGGGTCTCGGTGGACGCCGACTTCGCCCCCGGCCCGACGATCGTGCTCCTCGCGATGGCCGTCTTCCTGGTCGCCGTCGGAACGGGAAGACTGGTCCGTATGCGGCGAACGGACGTATCGTGAGCGGCCGCCGCGAAGACGTGCGCCGGGCGCTCTCCGGCTGTGAGAGCTTCCGCAGCGCGCAGGACATCTACACCGACCTGCGGGCGTCCGGCTCGCGGATCGGCCTGACCACGGTGTACCGGGCGTTGCAGGCGCTCAGCGACACCGGCGAGGTCGACGTGCTGCGCACCGACGACGGTGAGGCGATCTACCGGGCGTGCCGGACGGACGAGCACCACCATCACCTGGTGTGCCGCGTCTGCGGCCGTACGGTCGAGGTCGAGGGGCCGGCGGTGGAGACCTGGGCGGCGGCGGTCGGCGCCGAGCACGGTTTCAAGGACGTCACGCACACGGTCGAGGTCTTCGGCACCTGCTCCGAGCACTGACCTGCCGGAGACGATCTCCGCGCGCCCGCGTTCAGGCTTCCTCGGGGTCGCGTCCGAGCACCGACCGACCGCCGTCGAGGGGGATGGTCGCGCCGCTGATGAAGCTCGCGCCGTCAGAGAGCAGGTAGGCGATGGTGGCGGCCACCTCCTCCGGCCGTCCCACCCTGCCGACGGGATGCAGCAGGCTCATCTCCTGCTCGATCCGGGTGACCGCCGCGGGCTCCTGCCGGCGAAGGAACGCCTCGTAGCGTTCGGTGGCGATCGACCCGAGCGCGACGGCGTTGACGCGGATACCGTGCGCCCCGTAATCGACGGCGAGCGATCGGGTGAGCCCTTCCGTGGCGGCCTTGGCCGTCGCGTACGGCAAGGACCCCCGGACCGGCCGCTGCGCCTGATGGGAGGAGACGTTGACGATCGCCCCGCCGGTCCCGGCGTCGAGGAAGCGGCGGATCGCCGTCATGCATCCGACCACGGCGGGGCCCAGGTTCGACGCGATGAGGTCCAGCACCTCGCGCGCCGATGGCAGGTCCAGCGAGGCCGGGCTGAACACGGCGGCGTTGTTGACCCAGCCGGCGAGTGTGCCCGCGGCCTGCGCCAGGTCCGCGGCCTGCTCCGTGACGGCCTCATCGGCGGCATCGCCGACGACCGCGATCACGCGGGGACGGGCATGGGTCCATGCGAGCGCCGACGGGTCGCGTTCGATCACGACGACGTGGTTCGCGTCTCCACGGAGTCGTTCGACGACCGCGCGTCCGATGCCGCGGCCGCCTCCGGTGACGACGTAGGAATGGCTCACATCGGCTCCTCTCGTCAAGATCGGGCGCGTGTCCGCCCGGGTGGTCAGAGCTCGGCGACGACGCCGCGTACGCAACGCCGCAGCCAGGCGTGTGCGGCGTCGGCCTCGTACCGGCGGTGCCAGGCCATGGCGATCATTGTGGAGGGCGTCTCGACGGGCAGGTCGAAGGCGACCAGCCCGAACCGCTCGATGACGGGCGTGTGCATGCGGCGGCCCGCGCGTCCGACGAGGTCGGTCTCGGCCAGCATGACCAGTACCGCGGAGAACGTCGGCGCGGAGGCCACCACCCGGCGGCGCAGGCCGCGTTCGGCGAGCCGCTCGTCGATCGGTCCCTCGAGCCTGCCCCGCCGTGACACCGTCAGGTGCTCGGCCGCGGCGAACCGCTCGGCGGTCGGTTCGCCGTCGAGGAGCGGATGCCCGGCACGGACCACGCCGACCGGCTGATCCTCGATGAGCGGTTCGACCCGTACCTCCGGCGGCGCGCCGTCGATGACGCCGATCTCCAGGTCGACCCGGCCGTCGCGCAGCCCGGAGGTGTCCTCCGGTCCCTCCGGGAGGAATCGCAGGGCCGCGCCCGGCGCGTTCCGGAGGATCCGGTCGAGCAGCGCGGGCCCGACCACCGTGATGATCGAGTCGTCGGCCTGCAGGGTGAACGTCCGCTCCAGGGCCGCCAGGTCGAGATCGCGCGGCGAGAACACCGCGGCCGCGCGTTCGACCAGTTCGTGGACCTCCGCGCGGATGGCCAGGGCCCTCGGGGTGGGGACCATCACCTGCCCGGACCGCACCAGCACCGGATCGCCGAGCGCCTTGCGGATGCGCGCGAGCGTACGGCTCATCGCCGGGCTCGACAGGTGCAGGCGCAGGGCCGCGCCGCCGACGCTCCCCTCCTCCAGCAGGGCGTCGAGGGCGACGAGAAGGTTGAGGTCAAGCTTGGAATGCGTCACGCGCACTTATCACCTGCAAAAAGTGCATTTGAGGGCAAGTACTCGCGCAGCTTAGCGTGTTCCTTGTTCGAGGCCTCGAACCTCCCGTCCTCTCCGACCCGAGGTTCGTCACATGACCGTTCAGACTCCCCTGGCCGCGCCCGCGGATCAGGGTCACCCCCGCCGTACCCTCATCCTCGCCCTGATGGCCGCCTGCGCGACGATGACCGTCGCGCTCGTGGCGGCCATCAACCTCGCCGTGCCGAAACTCGCGGCGAGCTCCCTGCGCCCGTCCGCGGCGCAGCTGCTCTGGATCGTCGACGCGTACGTCATCGTCTTCGCCTGCCTGCTCATTCCGGCGGGCGCGGTCGGCGACCGGTACGGCCGCAAGGGCGCCCTGCTCGCCGGCCTGGCCGTTTTCGCGGCGGGCTGCGTCGCGTCGGCGCTCGCCCCGGACGTCGGCGCGCTGATCGCCGGCCGCGCCGTCACGGGCCTCGGCGCGGCACTCGTCATGCCCGCGACGCTGTCGCTCACCGTCCAGGCCTTCCCGCCACGGCTGAGGGCACAGGCCATCGCCTCCTGGACCGCGGCCACCGGCATCGCCGGGATCATCGGCAACATCGGCGGCGGTCTCGTCCTGGAGTACCTGCCCTGGCAGGGGCTGTTCTGGGCGGTCGCACCGATCATGCTGGTCCTGCTGGCGCTGTCCGCGCGGATCGCGCCCCGTTCCGAACGGCACCCCGCCGACCTCGACCTCGTCGGCTGCGGCGTGCTGATCCTCGCGTTCGTCGCCCTGCTCTACGGCATCATCGAAGGACCGGAACTCGGCTGGTCGTCCTGGCCGGTGCTGGGCGCTTTCGCCGCGTCGGCGCTGGTGCTCGGCGTCTTCGTCGCGTACGCGCTGCGCGCCGCGCACCCGCTGATCGACCCGCGGATCTTTCGGGTCGCCCGGTTGCGCTCCGGCGTCTCCGGCATCACGGTCACGTTCTTCGGCCTGTTCGCGCTGTTCTTCGTCAACGCGCAGTACCTGCAGTACGTGAAGGGCTTCTCGCCGCTGCTGACCGGCGTTGCGATCGGCCCGCTCGCGATCGGCATGATGGTCGTCTCGCGGCGCAGCGTCGCGCTGGCGGCCCGGTTCGGCGGCCGGCGCGTCGTCCTGGCCGGGATGCTGGCCATCGCCTGTGGCCTCGGCCTGCTGTCGACCACCGGCCCCGGCACGCCGTACGCCCTGTACGCCGCCTACCTGATGCTGATGTCGGTCGGCATGGGACTGGCCGCTCCCGCCCTGTCCACCGCCGTCATCGGCGGGTTGCCGCCGTCGCGGGCGGGCCTCGGCTCCGGGCTGAACGGCGCGGCGCGCGAGGTGGGCAGCGCGCTCGGCGTGGCCGTGCTCGGCACGATCCTCAGCACCCGGTTCGCCGCGCGGCTGCCGGCCGGCGTGCATGCTCACGCGATCGGCCAGGCGCTCGCGCGGACCGGCCCGGACGCGCACGCACCGATCCTGTCGGCGTTCACCGATGCCATGGCGGCCGGGTACCGCGTGATCGCCCTCATCGTGCTGGCCGCCGCCTTCGTGGTCGCGTTCTGGTACCGGCCGGCGGAGAAATGATCTAAAGTCGCGATATATCTCGTATGGAGGTGGATCCATGCCGCTCAGCCCTGCCCGTGGCGTCGGGCGCGCCCTGGCCGACCGCCTGTTCGCCCGCGGCACCGTGGCGGACGTCGACCAGATCACCCCGCGGATGCGCCGGATCACCGTGACCGCGCCGGGGCTCTCCTGGACGCCCGGCCAGCAGATCCGCGTGGCCGCCGACGGGCTCCTGACCCGCCGCACGTACTCGGTCTGGGACTACGACGGATCGTCCCTGGAGCTGTGCGTCCTCGACCACGGCGATGGGCCGGGCGCCCGCTGGGCGCGTACGGTCCGGCCCGGCGACGACGTCGTCTTCAGCGGGCCGGAGGGCGGCTTCGTGACGCGGCCGTCGCCGTACCACCTGTTCGCGGGAGAGGAGACCGCGTCGGTCGCCTTCCGGCCGATGATCCGCGCGCTCGGCGACGCTCCCGTGTACGGCGTCATCGAGGCCGACACGCCCGAGGACCGGCTGCCGGTGAACCTCACCTGGCGCTACCGCAAAGGCACTCCCGCCGCCTCCTCGGCCACGCTGGTAGCGGCCGTCCGCGGCCTCGACCTGCCGAACGAACCGGGCACCGCCTACGTCGCCGGCGAGGCGCGCACCGTCCAGGCCGTCCGCGACCATCTCGTCCGCGAGCGCGGCTGGCCCCGGCGCTCGGTCCTCACCAAACCCTTCTGGACACCAGGCAGGAAAGGCCTGGAATGAACCTGGACCGCGTCCTGGATCCGTTCAGCGTGCGGAGACGGGCTCGCCGCCGTCCCGGCTCGTCTCGGAGAGGGTGACCTCGTTCGGTATCGCTCCGCCGAAGCGGCGGTCGCGGCGGGCGTACTCCTCGCACGCCTGCCAGAAATGCCGGCGGTCGAAGTCCGGCCACAGGATGTCCTGGTACACGAACTCGGCGTACGCCGCCTGCCACACCAGGAAGTTGGAGCTGCGCCGCTCGCCCGACGGGCGCAGGAACAGGTCCACCTCCGGGATCTCCGGGCGGTACAGGTAGCGCGCGAAGACCTTCTCGTTGATCTTCTCCGGGCGGAGCCTCCCGGCCTGGACGTCGCGGGCGATGGCCGCGGCGGCGTCCGCGATCTCGGCCCGGCCGCCGTAGTTGACGCAGAACTGCAGGGTGAGCACCTTGTTGTTCGTCGTCATGCGCTCGGCGTCCTCGAGCTCCTTGATGACGCTGCGCCACAACTTCGGGCGGCGTCCGGCCCATTGAACGCGGACGCCCATGGAGTTCAGCTGGTCACGGCGGCGGCGGATCACGTCACGGTTGAAGCCCATGAGGAACCGCACCTCATCCGGCGACCGCCGCCAGTTCTCCGTGGAGAAGGCGTACGCCGACAGGTACGGCACGCCGAGCTCGATCGCCCCCATGATCACGTCGAAGAGGGAGTACTCCCCCATCTTGTGGCCCTCGGTGCGCGGCAGACCCCGTTCCTTCGCCCACCGCCCGTTGCCGTCCATGACGACGGCGACATGCCGGGGGATCAGATCCTTCGGGATGGCGGGCGGCCGTGCGCCGCTCTCGTGCGGGTCCGGCGGCTGTACGCCCCTCATGGTCCGGTGCTCTCCTCACTCAATGGTCATGTTCAGCGTCCGCCGTGGAAGGGCGCGGCCT
Organism: Actinoallomurus sp. NPDC050550; assembly: GCF_040655075.1. Taxonomy (NCBI): domain Bacteria; kingdom Bacillati; phylum Actinomycetota; class Actinomycetes; order Streptosporangiales; family Thermomonosporaceae; genus Actinoallomurus; species Actinoallomurus sp. NPDC050550. The sequence continues at coordinate 47,273 of NZ_JBFAJC010000024.1, forward strand.
CGTCCCTCGGCCAAGGCGGCGGCTCGCGCCCGGGCCCGACGGTCGCACTCGGCTTCTCACTCACTCCGCGGCCGACCTCGTCCCTCGGCCGATCATTCCGCTCGCTCGGCGGCTCGCGCCCGGGCCCGACGGTCGCACTCGGCTTCTCACTCACTCCGCGGCCGACCTCGTCCCTCGGCCGGCCACTCCGTTCGTTCGGCGCCTCGCGCTCCACGTGCTTGAGGGAGCGGATCCCGTGCTCCAGATGCCACTGGAGGTAGGCCGCGACGAGGCCGCTGCACTCAAGCCGATGCCGCGACTCGCTGCGGTCCGCGCGCTCCCAGTCGCCGCGCAGCAGAGCGATCATCAGACCGACCGTCGCCTCGGCGGGACTGGCGGACCCGGGGGGACGGCAGGACCCGCACACCATACCGCCGGCCGCGATCGCGAACGCCCGGCCGGTGCGCTCGCCGCAGCGCGCGCACTCCTCCAGCGACGGGGCGTAACCCGCGATGGCCAGCGAGCGGAGGAAGTAGGCGTCGAGGACGAGGCGGGGATCGTGCCCGCCCTCCACGAGGGTGCGCAGCCCGCCGATGACCAGCAGGAACTGCCGGAGTGCCGGTTCATTCTCGATGGGGGTGAGCTTCTCCGCGGTCTCCAGCATCGCCGTGCCCGCGGTGTAGCGCGGGTAGTCGGTGACGAGGCGCTCGCCGTACGGGCGGATCGTCTCGGCCTGCGTGATCAGGTCGAGGGAGCGGCGCTCGTACAGCTGCAGGTCGACGTGCGTGAACGGCTCCAGCCGGGCGCCGAACCGGGACTTGGTCTTGCGGATGCCCTTGGCCGCGGCCCGGACCCGCCCGCTGCGGCGGGTGAGGATCGTCACGATGCGGTCTGCCTCGCCCAGCTTCTGGGTACGGAGGACGACGCCTTCGTCACGATAGAGACTCACCCGTCCATTGTCCCGCAGATGCCGGGTGGAACCGGCAGGAACCCGCTACGGTCCAAGGTCGTTGACTTGACGATCACACCTAGAGGCTCGTACGAGCCGATGTCTCAGGAGACAACGTGACCTGCTTCTTCGACGCTTCACACGGCCCGGCCACCCAGGACATCACGTGGACGCCGCAGTGGGGGTCGCCGCGCCCCGTACGCTGCTGTGCGGCGTGCGCGCAGCGCTGGATGGAGTACCTCCAGGCGCAGAGCGGATACCCGCAACCGGGCTACCCGCAGCAGGGTTACCCCCAGCCGCACGGCTACCAGCAGGGGTACCCGCAGCAGGCCTACGGCTACCCGGACCGTGACTACGACCACCACCACGGGCAGCGCCAGTACGGTCTCGGCACTGTGGCGGCCGCGGGTGCCGCGGGTTTCGTCGGCGGCATGGTCGTCAACGAACTGCTGGACGACGATGACGACCACGAGCATGTCGAGGTCATCGAGCACGTCGTCCACGAGGACAACGACTTCGACGGTGGCTACGGGGGCGATTGGTGACGAAGCGCCCACCGTTTCACAGCGGAGGCGACCTCTGACGGACCGTGACCGGATGCGGCCCGTGTAACGCATGGTCGGGAGGGCGCGCGCGTGGGAGCGTGACCCCATGAGATGCGCAATCATCCCGCCACACGTCCTGGACCACATCGCCGAGCACCACGATGAGGAGCGGCTGCGCGAGCTCGCGCAGCGCACCCTGGTCATCGACCACGGGCAGCGCCAGACGCGCGCGGCCGCTCAGCTGATCTCCGCAGCGGAGCCGACCACCGGGCCGGCGACGGCGAAGCGGACGATCCACGACGCCAAGCACCAGCAGACGCTGCCCGGCAAGACCGTCCGATCCGAGGGCGGCGCCGCGACGGGCGACAAGTCCGCCGACGAGATCTACGACTGGCTCGGCGTCACCTTCGACTTCTACCGCAGCGCGTACGGCCGCGACTCGATCGACGGCGCCGGGCTGCCGCTGGTCGCGACCGTGCACTACGCCGTCAACTACGACAACGCCTTCTGGGACGGCTCCCAGATGGTCTACGGCGACGGCGATCAGCAGATCTTCACGACGTTCACCGGGCCGCTCGACGTCACCGGGCACGAGCTGACCCACGGCGTCACCCAGTACTCCGGCGGGCTCGACTATTCGGGGCAGAGCGGCGCCCTCAACGAGTCGCTGTCGGACGTCTTCGGCTCGCTGGTGAAGCAGTACCACCTCGGACAGACCGCGGACCAGGCCGACTGGCTGATCGGCCAGGGCATGTTCGCAGCCGGGGTGCACGGCGTCGCGCTCCGCTCGATGAAGGCCCCGGGCACCGCGTACGACGACCCGAACCTCGGCAAGGACCCGCAGCCGGCCGACATGGCGCACTTCGTCAAGACGTCGAGTGACAACGGCGGCGTGCACATCAACTCCGGGATCCCCAACCGCGCGTTCTGCCTGGCCGCGACCGCGATCGGCGGTCACGCCTGGGAGAAGGCCGGGCGGGTCTGGTACGAGACGCTCACCAGCCGCCGGGTGCCCACGAACGCGGACTTCGCGACGTTCGCCGGCATGACTCACGAGACGGCGGGCAAGCTCTTCGGCGTGAACAGCGCGGAGAGCGACGCCGTACGCGCGGCGTGGACGACCGTCGGCGTGGAGATCGCGTGAAGTTGGCCGTCACCCGCAGCGGAGGGTTCGCGGGGATGGTCCGCCGCGCCGAGATCGACTCGGCGGACCATCCCGCGGCTGCCCGGCTCGTCGACGAGATCGACTTCGGTGGTGTGCCCGAGCCGGCACCGGCCGCCGATCGATTCGTGTACGACGTCGAGGTCGGCGATCGGACGGTGCCGGTCGCGGAGGCGGACCTGCACGGCCCGCTCCGCGAACTCGTCGACTACGTCCTGGCCCACGGCCGCTGATCGCCCCTCTTGAGGGCGCGGGCGGCCGGGCCGTCCGCCCGCCGGATCGCGGCGGCCGGACGGCAGGTCTTCGATGGGGTCAGCGGGCCGCGCGGTTGACGGCCGACAGCACGGCCTTCAGCGAGGCGGTCACCGTGTTGGCGTCGATGCCGACGCCCCAGAGCACCTGGTCGCCGACCTGGCACTCGACGTACGCGGCCGCCTTCGCGTCGCTGCCCGCCGACAGGGCGTGCTCGGTGTAGTCGAGCACCCGGGCCTCGATGCCGACCGTGGCCAGGGCGTTGGTGAACGCGGAGATCGGGCCGTTGCCGATGCCCTCGATCTCGCGGATCTCGCCGTCGACCCGCAGGTCGACGTTGAGGACGTCCTTCTCGTCGACGCGGGAGCTCGCGCGGTGCGCCAGCAGGCCGGCGCGCGGCCCGTTGGTCAGGAACTCCCGCTCGAAGATCTCCCACATCTGCTCCGGCGTGACCTCGCCGCCCTCGCCGTCGGTGTGCTCCTGGACGACGCGGGAGAAGTCGATCTGCAGCTTGCGGGGCAGGTCGAGGAAGTGCTCGGTCTTCATGATGTAGGCCACGCCGCCCTTGCCGGACTGGCTGTTGACCCGGATCACCGCTTCGTACGACCGGCCGACGTCCTTCGGGTCGATCGGGAGGTACGGCAGCGCCCAGCGGAACTCGTCCACCGGCACGCCGGCCGCCGCCGCGTCGCGCTCCAGCGCGTCGAAGCCCTTCTTGATGGCGTCCTGGTGGGAGCCGGAGAAGGAGGTGTAGACGAGGTCGCCCGCGTACGGGTGCCGCTCGTGCACCGGGATCTGGTTGCAGTACTCCACGGTGCGGCGGATCTCGTCGATGTCGGAGAAGTCGATCTGCGGGTCGATGCCCTGGGAGAAGAGGTTCATGCCCAGCGTGACCAGGCAGACGTTGCCGGTGCGCTCGCCGTTGCCGAACAGGCACCCCTCGACGCGGTCGGCGCCCGCCATGACCGCCAGCTCGGCGGAGGCCACGCCCGTACCGCGGTCGTTGTGCGGGTGCACCGACAGCGCGATGTGCTCGCGGCGGGACAGGTTGCGGCTCATCCACTCGATCTGGTCGGCGTAGACGTTCGGCGTGGACCGCTCGATCGTGGACGGCAGGTTGAGGATGATCTCGCGGTCCGGGCCCGGCTCCCAGACGTCCATGACCGCCTCGCACACCTCGAGCGCGAACTCCAGCTCGGTGTCGATGAAGATCTCCGGGCTGTACTCGTAGCCGAAGTCGCAGTCGCCGAGGTACTTCTCGGCGTACTTCATGACGTGCTGGGTGCCCTGTACCGCGAGGGCCTTGCACTCGTCCCGGTCGATGCCGAAGACCACGCGCCGGAACAGCGGCGCCGTCGCGTTGTACAGGTGGACCGTGGCCCGGGGCGCCCCGGCCAGCGACTTGACGGTCCGCTCGATCAGCTCCTCGCGCGCCTGCGTGAGGACGGAGATCTGCACATCGGCGGGGATCCGGTCCTCTTCGATCAGCTGGCGGACGAAGTCGAAGTCGGTCTGGCTCGCCGACGGGAAGCCGACCTCGATCTCCTTGTAGCCCATGCGGACCAGCAGCTCGAACATGGCCAGCTTGCGCGCCGGGCTCATCGGGTCGATCAGTGCCTGGTTGCCGTCACGCAGGTCGGTGGACAGCCAGCGCGGCGCCTCGGTGATCGTTTTGCTCGGCCAGGTACGGTCCGGCAGATCGACCGGCTTGAACGGGGTGTACCGGCCAACGGGCATGGGGCTGGGCTGTTGATTGATTCGAGGATTCATGAAAGGGGTGCTCCCGGAACAGGTGCCTGCGGCCGACGGTCACGCCGAAGCCCCGCGGCGAGGGAGCCGACCAGTTACAGGCCCCCGCCGCGGCCGCTAAGGAGGAGCAGCTCGCACAGCACGTCGTACAAGCTAACAGATCGCACCCAGAGCATCCCAACCGGGTCCCACCTGATGAGACGGCTAGGGGATGAGGACGGAGAGGCAGGTCACGCAGCCTTCCATCTTCTCGAACTCGCTGATGTCCACGACCGAGACGTCGTAGCCCTCGTCGCGGAGTTGCTCGGCGGTACGCGGGGCGGACGCGGCGATGAGCACCTGTTTCTCCCCCAGGACGACCACGTGCGCTCCGGAGGGTTCCGGTGCGACGCGCAGGCCCGGCAGTGCCGTGGTGTCGACGCAGTCGGGATTGCCGATGAGCGTGCCGTCTGGGAGGGCCGTCATCGCGGTCTTCAGGTGCAGGCAGCCGCCGAGGCCTACCGAGACGACGTGCCGGCCGCGGGTGCCGAGGAGCCGGGGCAACTGGCAGATGGCGTCCTCGTTCGTCCGGCCGGAACGCCCGACGTAGACGGTCGTGCCGACCTGCAGCACGTCACCGCCGTCGAGAGTGCCCTCCCCGTCGATCCGGGCGACCTCGAGCCCCAGCTCGGCGATCGTCCGCTCCATGGAGTCCACTTCCGGGCGGCGCTCCGGCGCACCGGGCCGGGCGAGCACGGCCAGGCCGCCGCAGACCACGACGGTGTCCTCGACGAACACCGCGTCCGGTAGATCGTCGGCCGCCGGCAACTCGCGGACCTGCCAGCCCGCCGACTCCAGGGCGGCGACGTACGCCTCGTGCTGGCGGGCGGCCAGATCGGCGTCGACCGCGGTCCGGTCGATGTGGGTCACGAGACCGTCGCCCAGGCGCGGGCTCGGACGCCGCACCAGGGCGGTGCGCACGGTCGGCTCCTCGGATTCCAGCACGGACGGCTCCTGCCAGGTCACGGCGCTCCCCTCGGACGGGGGCACCTGCGGTCGTCGCACTTCGGACACGGCGCTCACTCGCACGGCCCCCTCGACGCCGGCACTTCGGATGGGGCGCTCACTCGCGAGGCCCCTCGGTGGTCGTGCTCTGAGACGACGCTCGCTCGTGCGGCGCCCTCGGTGGTCGTGCTCTCCGGGCGGCGCTCACTCGCGCGCGGCCCCCTCGGTGGTGGCGATCACGCCGAACGCGTGCGCCGGCGTGAGGCCCAGCCAGCCGGCGACCATGCGCAAGGCCTGGCGCTCCGCGTCGCTGAGCGCCCCGTCGGCCAGGGCGATGCGGACCGTCTGGGCCAGGAACCACTCCCGGGCCTCGGTCGTGAGCTGCGCACCGGCCGTGGCGATCGGGCCCTCCACGTCGCGGGGCGGGTTCTCAAGGTCGGCTTGAAGCGCGTCGTCGTCGAAGTCGGTCGCGCCGTACCCGCGGACCGCCTCGACCGCGCGGCCCCGCGCTCCGGAGTCGGCGGAGTCGCCCGCGCCAAGGACGATCACCGTGGCGGCGCGCATCGCCACGGGGAGGGCGTCCTGCATCTGCTGGACCGTCGGCAGGCGCAGGGCACCGAGGTTGAAACGGTTACGGCAGGTCGCGCACTCGACGATCTCCCCGACGCGGGTCAGGGGGATCACCGGCAGGAAGAAGAGCGTGAACCATCGGCGGGCCACCCGGTGCCGATAGCGCCGGTCACCGCCACAGTGTGGACAGTGAAAGTCACCTTCACCCACGGTTCGGAAGAACACGGCGAACCCGAAGATCAACAGCACGGGCGACCTCCTCCTGTATCAGCCTGATATCGGAGAATATCCACCTCGACGCTGAGCTCCGGCAGAGCGACGGTGGCTCTCGCCCCGCCGCGGCCGGTAAGGGCGACGGAATCTCCGATGTTTCCCGGCCTCCTACGCCGCCGGACGTTAGGCTGCCGCGCCATGACCACCCCGCCTGATGACGACAACCGGCCCGACGCCTCGCCGTCCACGCCTCCCCGCTCCGACGCCCGGAGGGTACGCGCGGCGGCTCCGGACGCGGCAGCGGGCCCGGAGGGCGCGGCCTCGCCGCGACCGCCTCAGGCGTGGTTCACGCCGGCGCCGACCCCCGCACCCGAGCCGCCGCCCGCGGCGCCCGCACCGACGCCGGCCAAGAGCCTGGGCGAGTACGTCGACGTCCTGCTGATCGGCGCGGCGGCCCTGCTCCTCCTATCGATCTTCCTACCGTGGACCACGTGGAGCACCCCGGACCCCCTCGGCCGGGGCGTCCTTCAGGGCATCACGCCGCCACAGAGTCACCTCTCTTACGGGATGTCCGGCGCGCAAGGAGAGATCGTCCTCCTCGCCGGCATGGCCGCGCTGGGACTCGCCCTCGCGGGCCAGGCCGTCAACGAACGCTTCGTACCGTACGCGGCGATCCCGGGCGTCCTCGGCCTCATGGCGGTCTTCCACCGAGGGGTGACCCTCGGCGACAGCGGAGTGACCGAGTCGATCGCCTGGGGATTCTGGATCGCCGTGCTCGCGTCGGTGGCCGTCCTCGCACTCGGCCTGGTCGCTCTCGCGCGCCGGCACCCGGAGTCGTGACGTCGCTCCCCGCGCCGCACGCTCAGTCGTAGAAGCCCAGGCGGCGCAGTTGCTTCGGGTCCCGCTGCCAGTCCTTCGCCACCTTGATCCGCAGGTCGAGGTAGACCTTGGTGCCGAGAAGCGCCTCGATCTGCTTGCGGGCGCGAGTGCCGACCTCCTTCAGCCGGGCGCCCTTGGGCCCGATGACGATGCCCTTCTGGCTGGGCCGCTCGACGAAGAGCCACGCCTGGACGTCGATCAGGTCGTCGCGGTCCTCACGGGGCCTGATCTCCTCGACCACCACGGCGATCGAGTGCGGAAGCTCCTCCCGTACGCCCTCCAGCGCGGCCTCGCGGATCAACTCCGCCACGAGGATCTGCTCGGGCTCGTCGGTCAGCTCGCCTTCGGGGTACAGCGGCATGCCCTCGGGCAGCCGGGCGACCAGGAGGTCGCTGACCACGTTCAGCTGGTAGCCGGACTCGGCGGAACACGGCACCACGTCGGCCCACTCACCGAGCCGGGAGACCTTCAGCAACTGCTCGGCGACCTGCTTCCGGTCGGCGAGGTCGGTCTTGGTCACGATCGCGATGACCGGGGTCTTCTTCACCTGGGCGAGCTCCGCCGCGATGAAGCGGTCCCCTGGCCCGACGGGTTCGTTCGCGGGAACGCAGAACCCGATGACGTCGACCTCGGTCAGCGTGGAGCGGACCAGGCTGTCCAGCCGCTCCCCCAGCAGCGTACGGGGCTTGTGCAGCCCCGGCGTGTCGACGATGATCAGCTGCGCGTCCGGCCGGTGCACGATGCCCCGGATGGCGCGACGCGTGGTCTGGGGCTTGCTGCTGGTGATCGCCACCTTCGTCCCCACCAAGGCGTTCATCAGCGTGGACTTGCCCACGTTGGGACGCCCGATGAAGCAGGCGAACCCGGATAGGAAACGAGTCGATGTCTGGGGCGAGGTCACACCGTCGATTGTCCCGTATTCATCGCCCCGCTCCGACAGCACGTTCGGCGGTCAGTCCGTCAGCACGGCCCGTACGGCGCCGTCCGGGCCGGCGACGAGCACCGGGGCCTTCGCGCCGAGGTCACGGACCGCCGCCACGTCGGGAGCGGCGTCGTCGGTGACGACCGCGGCGGCCTCGAGGCTCTCCGCCCCGCTGGACACCGCCATCGCCACCGCCACCTGCAGCGCCGTCAGCTTCAGCGAGGGCAGATCCACCGTCGCGGCCGCGTACGTACGGCCGGTCTCGTCGCGGACCGCGGCGCCCTCCGCGGAACCCGCACGGGCCCGCGTGGACCGGGCCAGCGTGATGATCTTCGCGTCTTCCGCATCGAGCTCGCTCACGCGCCCCAGCGTACTCATTCCTCCCAGAGCCGCGGACGGGTCAGGCGCGCAGTCATCCCGGAGGTCTGGGAGCACCGGCCGGCCAACGACCCCGTGCTGATCGCCTCGGCGCGGTGAGGATCAGGCCTCCGCATCGCCCCCGGGACGGCGAGGATCAGGCGTCGGCGTTCTCGCGCTCCTGCTCCGGTTCGGACTCCTCCGTCGGAATCCGCTCGGCCAGCACGGTGCCGATGCGGTTGCGCCGGCCGGCGAGGCTCTCGGCGGTCAGCCGCAGGCCCGCCACCGTCGCCTGCGACCCGGCGATCGGCACCCGGCCCAGCGCGTGCGCCAGCAGACCGCCGACGGTCTCCACCTCGTCCACGTCGATCTCCACCTCGAACAGCTCCGCGAGGTCCTCGACCGGTAGCCGCGCCGTGACCCGTGCCGAGCCGTCCGGCAGGCGCTCGACCCGAGGCGGCTCCTGGTCGTACTCGTCGGTGATCTCACCGACGATCTCCTCGAGGATGTCCTCGATCGTGACCAGCCCCGCCGTGCCGCCGTACTCGTCGATGACGATCGCGCAGTGGATCTGGCGGGCCTGCATCTCGCGGAGCAGCTCGTCGATCGGCTTGCTGTCCGGGACGTACGTCGCCGGCCGCATGATCGTCTCGACCGTCTCGACCGACTCGCCCTCACGGAACTCGTGGCTGCGGCGGACGATGTCCTTCAGATAGGCGATGCCGACCACGTCATCCTCGTTCTCCCCGACCACCGGGATCCGGGAGAACCCGCTGCGCAGCGCGAGCGACAGCGCCTGCCGCAGCGTCTTGTCGCGCTCGATGAAGACGATGTCGGTGCGCGGCACCATCACCTCGCGGACGAGCGTGTCACCCAGCTCGAACACCGAGTGGATCATCTGGCGCTCGTCCGGCTCGATCAGCCGCCGCTGCTCCGCGAGGTCGACGAGGTCCCGCAGCTCCGCCTCCGACGCGAACGGCCCCTCGCGGAAACCCCGGCCGGGCGTGAGAGCGTTGCCGAGGAGGATCAGGAGCCGCGGCAGCGGCCCCAGGACCCGGGCCAGCGGATGGATCACCGCCGCGCCGGCCAGCGCGATCTTGTCGGGGTGCTGACGACCGAGCGTCCGCGGCGAGACACCCACCGCGATGTAGCTGACGACGATCATGACGGCGGCGGCGGTGACGTACGCGCGCCAGTTCGCGCCCAGCCAGGTGATGCACACGTCCGCGACGAGGACCGTCGCGGTCAGCTCGCAGCTCACCCGCAGCAGCAGAAGAAGATTGAGGTAACGCGGCGGGTCGGCGACGACCTCGGCCAGCTGGCGGGTGCCCCGCCGCTCCTCGCGTACGAGCTCCTCCACCCGGACCCGGGAGATCCGGGCCAGGGCGGTTTCGGCGCTCGCGAACAGTCCGGCGATCGCCACCAGCACGACAGCGCCGACGATCAACCAACCTTGGACAGTGGTCATGAGGAGGGCCGGGCGCGAGCCTCTCGCCACGAGGCGAGCAGCTCGGCCTGCAGGCCGAACATCTCCTTGTGCTCTTCGGGCTCGGCGTGGTCGTAGCCGAGCAGGTGCAGGACGCCGTGCGTGCACAGCAGGTGCAGCTCGTCCTCGGCGCTGTGCCCCGCCTTCTTGGCCTGCTTCGCCGCGACGGACGGGCACAGCACGACGTCGCCGAGCAGCGCCGGGTCCGACGGAGCGTCGTCGGCGCCACCGGACACGTGACCCGGCCGCAGCTCGTCCATGGGGAAGGAGAGCACGTCGGTCGGGCCCGGCTCGCCCATCCACTTCTCGTGCAGCTCGGTCATCGCGTTCTCATCGACGAGGAGGATCGACAGCTCCGCGAGCGGGTGGACCTGAAGCTGCTCGAGCACGTGCGCCGCGAGGGCCTGGAGCGTGGCCTCGTCGGCCGGCGCCCCGGACTCGTTGAGGACCTCGATGCTCATATCAGCGCCCCCGCTTGCGCGAGCCGCCGCGGCCCTGCGGGAGCTGGGCCGGCTGGGCGTCGTAGCGGCTGTACGCGTCGACGATCGCGCTCACCAGCTTGTGGCGAACGACGTCCTTGCTCGTCAGCGTGCAGAACGCGATGTCGTCGAGGCCATCGAGGATGTCCTGGACGACCCGCAGCCCGCTCTGCTGCCCGGATGGCAGATCCACCTGAGTGACGTCACCGGTCACGACGACCTTCGAACCGAAGCCGAGCCGCGTCAGGAACATCTTCATCTGCTCCGGCGAGGTGTTCTGCGCCTCGTCGAGGATGATGAAGGAGTCGTTGAGGGTGTTGTGCGTCAGCAGGTAATCCTGGGTGACGTACAGCGAGTCCTCGGCCGCCACCTGGATGCACACGCACTCCTCGCGGCCCGCCGGCTCGATCTCGTCGATGAACCGCATCGGCCGCCCGCCGCCCCCGGCCTCGTGGTATTTCTCGCGCTTCCGGGTGAGCCGGAAGGGCTCGACGCCCTCGGGGAGTCGGATATCGACGATGTGCGCGTCACTCCGGTAGCCGACGTCGCGGCCCTGCGCCCGTCCGGGCTTGCGGCCCTCGGCCAGGCGCCGCCGCGTGTAGGCGATCCCGCCCAGCGACCGGACCAGCGCCATGACGTCGTCCCGGAGCAGGATCGACGTCGTCGTGAACTGGATGCGGCACGTGCGATCGGCCTGCGTGACAGGCCCGCCGTCGCTGTCCAGGAGCCCTTGGAGCACTGCCAGCCTGACCTCGGCGCTGTTGTGGAGGTACGCGTCCGGGATGAACTTCGTCGCCGACCGCGTACCGCCCAAGCCGAGTTCGCGCGCGACGACGCTCACCGGGTTCGCGATGGTTCTGACCTGGCCGGGCTCGATGACACGGCTCAGCGCGTAGTCGACGCGGCCCCTGTGGCGAACCTCGATGCCGGGGAGGAGCTCTCCAAGCGCGACGACGAGCTCAGGGTCGTTCGTGGCGAAGGAGGGCGTCGTGGAGCCAGTCAGGCAGCCGTCCCCTAGTAGCAGGCCCAGCGCGTACGGGTCCATGGGGACCTCGCGCTCGGGGAAGTGCACGGGGGCGGTGAGCAGCGGGAGCTCGTAGCGCCGGGCGTGCGCCGCGCGCAGGTTGCCGATCATCTCCCGGGTCTCCATGACCCGCCACGGCTTGTTGCGGCGCTTGTCGGCGGCCGTCCGGACGGTCCACAGATGCTCGCCGCAGCACAGAGTCCACGCGCCGTCCTGGGCGGTGACGCGGTAGATGTCCTTCTCACCCTGCGGATAGACGCCGAGGACCGGGGTCGGCTCGCCGTTCGAGCCGACGACGAGGTCGCCGACCTGGAGGTCGCCGATGGGACGCCAGCCATCAGGCGTCAAAACCGGCATAAAGGTCGGTTGTGCGCGACCACGCATATATGCCAGCGGAGCCACCTCAATCGTGCCGGCGGCCATGAGGCGGGGGATCGAGTCGGGGTCGACCATGTCGTGCAGCGCGTCGTACAGCGGGCGCAGGTACGGGTCGATCTTCTCGTACAGGGTGCCCGGCAGGAAGCCCAGCCGCTCGCCGGCCTCGACGGCGGGCCGGGTCAGGATGATGCGGTTGACCTCCTTGGCCTGCAGCGCCTTCACGGCCTTGGCCATGGCCAGGTAGGTCTTGCCGGTGCCCGCGGGCCCGATGCCGAACACGATGGTGTGCCGGTCGATCTCGTCGACGTAGTGCTTCTGGTTGAGCGTCTTGGGCCGGATGGTGCGGCCCCGCGACGAGAGGATGTCGAGGGTGAGCACCTCGGCCGGCCGCTCCGTCGTCTCGGCGCGCAGCATCGCGATGCTGCGTTCGATGGCGTCGGGGGTGATGGTGGTGCCGCTCTTGAGCAGAGCGAGCAGCTCCTCGAAGAGCTTGGCGGCGAGGTCGGTCTCTTCGGCCCGGCCGGTGATCGTGATCTCGTTGCCGCGGACGTGGACGTCGCTGTCGAACGCTCGCTCCACGACCTCGAGAAGCTCGTCGCGGGAACCGAGGAGGGCGACCATCGAGTGGTCGTCCGGGATCACGATCTTTATCTGCGCGCGCGCGCCTTCGGGCGCGGTGTCGGTCTGAATTGATTCGGCCATAGCGCGGCCTTGCGGCCTCTTCGCCCCTGCTTTCCGGTCACGTCGGGTCTTCGGCTGCGTCTCACCCATGTTACCGGCCCGCACCACTCATTTTCCGATCATGTGGGGACGGTCCTTCATCCCGGAGGCCAGCCCAGCCCGCGGCCTCCGAGGACGTGCGCGTGCACGTGGAACACGGTCTGCCCGGCGCCCGGCCCGGTGTTGAACACGACGCGGTATCCGGTCTCCTCGACGCCGTCCGCGACCGCGACCTCGTGGGCCTCCCGGATCACCTGCGCGAGGAGGTCCCCGTCGACGGCGGCGAGCGCGGCGGCGGTCGGGTGGTGCTCGCGCGGGATGACGAGGACGTGCGTCGGCGCCTGCGGGTTGATGTCCCGGAACGCGATCGTCCGGTCGGACTCGCGCACAATGTCCGCGGGCACTTCTCCGGATACGATCTTGCAGAACAAGCAGTCCTGTTCCGTCAATGAACTCTCCTTCGCCGGGGTCAGCGCATGTTATCGCGGCGGGGACCACCTGGTCGTCTACGAATCGTTACGCGGGCGGGCGTGTAAGGATGGCCAAGGCACTCCCTCGTCTGGTTATCGTTGCTCTCACGCGAACCCCCAGCGCTGGATCCGCACCCAAAATCCAAGCCGGGTGACGTTCGCGCGAACCTGCTGGGTCGCGGCGTACGTCCAATGAGACGACACCCGATGAAGGCACCGACGGGCGGATAAGGCGAGACGAGGAATGCCCTTTCGTAAACCTGACGGCGAGGGCACGCGTCCTACTGATGTGACCGAGACCCTCGTGGCCAGAGGAACGACAGGCGCGGTGACCGTCGCCTGGGACGCTGACCAGGCGGTTACCGCGCTTTACAGTGCTCATTACCGCTCCCTCGTACGGCTCAGCGCCCTCCTCGTACGCGACCTCGCGACGGCGGAGGAAGTGGTGCAGGACGCCTTCGTCGCCATGCACGGGGCATGGCGGCGGCTGCGCGATCCGGAGAAGGCGCTGTCGTACCTCCGGCAGTCGGTGGTCAACCGGTCACGATCCGTACTGCGGCACCGGGCCGTCGTGGAGAAGTACGCTCCCAAGGGCCTGCCCGACGCACCGAGCGCCGAGAACGGCGCGATCGTCGAGCTCGAGCGCTCCGCGGTGGTCAAGGCCCTGAGCGGGCTGCCGACCCGGCAGCGGGAGGCGCTGGTGCTGCGTTACTACGGTGATCTGTCCGAGGCGGAGATCGCCAGTGCAATGGGGATCAGCCGGGGAGCCGTCAAGAGCCACACCGCGCGCGGGATGGCCGCGCTTCGCAGCGTTCTGGAGCAGCTTTAATGACCGAACCCTTCGACGAGTACGGCGAGCGTCTGCGCCGTGTCTTGCACGCGGAAGCGGAAGCGGTCACGCCCTCTCCAGAGGGTCTTGAGCAGATCCGCACCAAGATCGGCAAGAAGCGCGAGCGGCGCTTCCTGACGTGGTTCGCCATACCGTGGCTTCGTCCGCTGGCGGCCGTCGCCGCCGCGGTCGTCGTCGCGGGGGCCGCCGTGTCCGCGACCCCGGCGATCAAGACCTTCGTGCAGACGGGGCACTTCAGCCCCGACGACCATCAGGACGGCGGCACGTCCGTCGCAGGTGGGCAGCACGCGGTGACCGCGCCACCTCCGGTCAACCCCTCTCGTCCTGAAACGAGCGCGTCGCCCCGTCCGACGGCGGTCCCGACGACGCCCGGGGGCACGCACGTCGTCACCGGCCGTAAGTGCCCGCCGGGTGAGGGCACGATCAAGCCGCCGCCCGGTTCGGCCGGTGCCAAGACGGCGACCACAGGTCCGTCGCCACGAGTCACGTGCGGGCCGGCGTCGGCGACATCGCCTCCGGCCTCGCAGGAAACGCCCACGCCGCCCGTGTCGTCGCCGACGCAGTCGGCGACGACGAGCGTTGCGCCGACCAACGGCGGCCAGCAGCCGTCGACGCAGTCGTCCCCGTGACGGGCCCCGGCGACCGGCGCCGCTGAGCGGCACGGTCGCCCGGTGACGTGAGGTCCATCGGCGACCGCCGTGGCCGGGCAGCACGGCCGCCCCGTGACGTGAGGTCTACCAGCGGCCGGCGCGGCTGAGCAGTACGGCGGCCGCCGCGACCCCTGCGGTGGAGGTGCGCAGGACGGTCGGGCCGAGAAGGACGGGAGTGCCGCCCGCGGCCTGGAACGCGGCGATCTCGTCGTCGGTCAGCCCGCCCTCGGGGCCGACGACCACGACGATGTCGCCGGTGTCCGGAACGTCGATCCCGCTCAGCGGCCGCTCGGCTTCCTCGTGCAGGATCACGGTGAGCGCCGCGTCGGCGGCGCGCTCGGCCGCCGCGGCCGTGCCGGCGGGCTCGGTCACCTCCGGCATCCATACCCGGCGGCTCTGCTTGGCCGCCTCGCGCGCCGTACCGCGCCACCGTGCGAGCGCCTTGGCCCGCCGGTCGCCCCGCCACTGTGTGACGCAGCGCGCGGCGGTCCACGGCACGATCACGTCGACGCCCACCTCGGTCATCGTCTCGACCGCGAGCTCTCCCCGGTCGCCCTTGGGCAGGGCCTGGACGACGACGATGCGGGGTTCCGGGCGGGGAACGTACCGGCGTGTGACGGCCTCCAAGTGGAGGCTGTCACGCTCGGCGGAGGCAACGACGCATTCGACGAGCCGGCCCTCCCCGTCGCTCAGGTCGACCCGCTCTCCCGCCCGGAGCCGGCGTACGGCGGCCGCGTGGCGCCCCTCGGGTCCGTCGAGGAGGATTCGATCGGAGTCGAGGCGCGCGGGATCGGCGAGAAAGAGGGGCGGGCTCATGGCACCGATCGTAGGCGTGCCGCGGTGCCGAGAGCGCGGCGGTGCGGCACGGCATCGGGACGCTGGTCGTCGGGGATCCGCGTGGCGTGCTGGAGGTCAAGGCCGCCTGAGCGGTCCGCCGCGTCAGGACGCCGAGGACAGGCCGAGCCGGGTGCCCGCCGGGCTGAGCGTGCCGGCCGCCTTGACGGTGTGGAGGATCGGGGCGGTCTCGAGGGTGTGGATGCCGTCGAGGGCGCCGAGGCGCCGCGTGAGGTAGTGGTGCAGCTCGGTCGGGTCGGAGCAGAGTGCCTGGGCGAGGAGGTTGGTCGGGCCGGTGGTGGCGGCGACGACGGCCAGTTCGTGGTGGCCGGCGAGCGCGGTCGCGACGTGGTCCAGGCGGGCCGGTGCGACGGCCATCCACAGCAGGGCCTGGGTGGTCGCTCCGAGGACGGCGGGGTCGATCTCGACGTCGAAGAAGACCGTGCCGCGGGCGCGCAGGTCGGCGATGTGGCGGGCGACGGTGGCCTGCGACCAGCCCGTCGCGGCGGCCAGGTCGGCGTACGAGGCGCGGCCGTCCTGGCGGAGCGCGGCGAGCAGTTCCTGGTCCGCGCGCGCCGGAGGTGCAGGCCGGACCATACGGGACTGGGTCGGCGCACCGTCGGGAGAGGCAGGGCGGGCCGTACGGGGGTGGGAGGCCGACCCGGCTAGTGCGTCGCCGGGCTCCGCCGCGGGCCGCAGCTCCCGTTGCTGGCTCTCGCTGAGGGCCTGGGTGACTCCGCGCCAGGTGGTGGGGCCGCCCAGGTAGGTGTGCAGCACGCAGTGGGCGGAGACGGCGGTGATCCCCGCCCGGCGCGGGATGTCGCGCAGCAGCAGGGCCTGCGAGACCTCGACGCCGTGCGGCGCGTGGATGAGCGTGAAGATCTCCGTGCCGCCCGAGACCAGCTTGACCCATGAGGTGTCCGGCCGCCGGGCGAGGGAGTGCGCGAGCGTCTGCGCGGTGGCCGGGGTCGTAGTGAGGCGGACCATCCACTGGGTGTGCCCGGCCTGGCGTGTCTCGGCGAGGCCGACCACGCGCAGGCCCGCTTCGACGCGCAGCCGCCGGTATCGGCGCGCGACGGTCTGGGTGGACACGCCGAGGACCGTGGCGATCCGGCTGAACGGCGCCCGTCCGTCGATGTAGAGGGCGTGGATGATGCACCGGTCGAGATCGTCGAGCATGCACCGATCTTGCACCTGTCACGCCTCTGATGGAAACAATCCGCGGATCTCGCGCCGTGAATGGAACGGCTGACCCCGGCCCCGCACGCTGGATCGCGACATCGGGCGTGACCGGAAGGAAGATCGATGGAGATACGAGAAGGGACGGCGGGAGCGGCGTACCGCTTCCGATGGCTCGCGCTGGGCGCCCTGCTGGTCGCCGAGGCGATGAACCTGCTGGACGCGACGATCGTGCAGGTCGCCGCGCCGGTCATCCACACCGACCTGGGCGGTGACGAGGCCGACATCCAGTGGTTCAGCGCCGCTTACACGCTGCCGTTCGCGATGCTGCTGGTCACGGGGGGCCGGTTGGGCGACATGGTGGGGCGCAGGCGCGTGTTCGCGGTCGGGGTGGTGGGCTTCGCGCTCGCGTCGCTGTCGTGCGCGCTGGTGCCCGGGGCCGGGGCGCTGATCGTCGCCCGAGCGGTCCAGGGTGCCGCCGCCGCGTTGATCATCCCGCAGACGATCGGGCTGATCCGTGCCATGTTCGACGGGGCGGAGCTGGCCAAGGCGATGGGGAGCATCGGGCCGGTGATGGGCCTGGCCGCGATCTGCGGGCCGGTGCTGGGGGCGGTGCTCACGCACGCCGACCTGTTCGGCTCCTCCTGGCGTTCGGTGTTCCTCGTCAACCTGCCCCTAGCGGCCGTCGTGCTGGCCGTGGTTCCGAGGATGCGCGAGGACCGGGCGGCGGCGCGGCCACGCCTGGACCTGCTCGGCACGGTGCTGGCGATCGCCGGATCCGGGCTGGTCGTCCATCCCCTGATTCAGAGCGGGACCGCCGGTGTGCGGGCGGGCGGCTGGGCCGAGATGGGCGCCGGGGCCGTGGTCCTGGTGGCGTTCGGTCTTCAGCAGCGGTACGCAGCCCGGCGCGGTGGCCGGCCGCTGGTCGAGCCGAGCCTGTTCCGCGACCGGGGCTTCCCGGCCGCGCTGGCGACCTCGACGCTGTTCTTCGCGGTGATGAACGGGCTGATGCTGGTCGTCGTGGTGCAGGTGCAGGTGGGGCTGGGCGACGACGTCCTCTCCGCCGGGCTGACGCTGCTGCCGTGGTCCTGCGGCATGGCGATCTCCTCGTGGGTCTCGGGGACGCGCCTGGTGCCGCGGTACGGACCGCGGATGATGTTCGTGGGGCTGGCCGTCATGCTCGCCGGTCTCTTCGTCGCGGTCGCCGTCTACGCCGGCGCCCGGCCCGGGGCCTACCCCTGGGCGCTGCTCGGCGCGCTGGGGCTGTGCGGGATCGGGAACGGGCTGTTCACCGTGCCCTTCTTCACCACCGCCCTGACCCGGGTACGCCCGCATGAGACGGGGTCGGCCGCCGGACTGCTCAACGCGGTCCAGCAGTTCGGCGGCACGTTGGGCATCGCCCTGCTGGGCACCGTCTTCTTCCGCAGCCTGGCGACGGGGGCCCGGACGGGCGGCGGGCCGGGCGCCGCGTCGCTGCACGCCGTCGGGCTGACGTTCTGGCTCGCGGCGGGGCTCCTCGTCGCGGCGGCCGTCACGACGGCGCTGATGCGCACGCGCGAGGCACCGCCGGAACGGGAGCCGGAGAACCGCTCCACGGCACCCGCCCACGGATGATCGAGGCCCCCGCCTATGTGGACCGGTCCCGCCCAGGTGACGTGGACGGGGGCCCGGCACAGCCGACGTGGGCGAAGAGCCACCAACGTGACGAAGACCCACCCACGTGAGAAGACCGATCCACGTGACGAAGACCCACCACGTGCCGGAGACCGCCTACGAATGACGAAGGCCCCGTCCGGCACAGAGACCGGGCGGGGCCTTCGTGGAGGCTCAGCGGCCGTTGAACGCGTCGCGGAGGCGGGAGAAGAAGCCCTGCTGGCCCGGGGAGAACTTGCCCGGCGGGCGCTCCTCGCCGCGCAGGCTCGCCAGCTTGCGCAGGAGCTCCTCCTGCTCCTCGTCGAGCTTGGTCGGCGTCTCGATGTTCACGTGGATCATGAGGTCGCCGCGGCCGTTCTCGTTGAGGTGCTTGATGCCCAGGCCGTACATCGGGATCACCTGGCCGGACTGGGTGCCGGGCCGGATGTCGATCTCCTCCGGGCCGTCGAGGGTCTCGACGGTCAGCGTGGTGCCGAGCGCGGCGGCGGTCATCGGGACCTGGACGGTGCAGTGCAGATCGTCGCCCTGCCGTTCGAAGATCTGGTGTGGGCGCTCCACGATCTCCAGGAACAGGTCGCCGGCCGGTCCGCCGCCCGGGCCGACCTCGCCCTCACCGGCGAGCTGGATGTGGGTGCCGTTCTCGACACCGGCGGGGATGCGCACCTTGATCGTGCGGCGGGTGCGGACCCGGCCGTCGCCGGAGCACTCCGGGCACGGGTTGCGGATCATGGTGCCGTAGCCGCCGCACTGGGGGCAGGCCCGCGACGTCATGACCTGACCGAGGAACGACCGGGTGACCTGCTGCACCTCGCCCCGGCCGTGACACATGTCGCACGTCTCGGGGTGCGTGCCCGGGGCCGTGCCGGCGCCCGAGCAGTTGTTGCACACGACGGCGGTGTCGACCGTCAGCTCGCGCGTGGTGCCGAACGCCGTCTCGGACAGGTCCAGTTCCACGCGCACGGTGCCGTTGCGGCCCCGCCGGGCCCGGCTGCGCGGCCCTCGCTGGGTGGTGGTGCCGAAGAAGGCGTCCATGATGTCGCTGAACGGGAACCCGGCGCCAAAGCCACCGGCTCCCGCGCCGGCGCCGGCGGCGAACGGGTCGGCGCCCAGGTCGTACATCTCGCGTTTCTTCGGATCGGAGAGCACCTCGTACGCCTGGGTGATCTCCTTGAACCGATCCTGCGTGGCCGGATCGGGATTCACATCCGGGTGCAGCTCACGCGCGAGCCTTCGGTAAGCCTTCTTGATCTCGTCCGCACTGGCGTCCCGGCGCACCCCAAGGGTCGCGTAGTAGTCGTTCGCCACTTACGACCCCGCCAGAATCTGACCGACGTAACGTGCCACTGCGCGCACTGCTCCCATCGTCCCGGGGTAGTCCATCCGCGTCGGACCGAGAACGCCGAGCCGGGCCACGGCCTGGTCGCCCGCGCCGTACCCGGTGGCGACCACCGAGGTCGTGCGCAGGCCCTCATGCGGGTTCTCGGTGCCGATCCGCACGGTGAGGCCGGAGGGGTTCTCCGCCTCGCCGAGCAGTCGCATCAGGACGACCTGTTCTTCCAGGGCCTCCAGCACGTCACGGAGGCTCTGGGACAAGTCGGCGCGGGCGAGGTTCGCCGCACCGCCGATGATTATCTTCTCTTCGTGCTTCTCCACGAGGCTCTCGAGGAGGACCGACAGCACCGTCGCGGCCAGGGGCCGCTCGCCGACCGGAACCTGCTCCGGCAGGTCGGCGAGCGCGTCGGGCACGTCAGTGAGCCAGCACCCGTCGAGACGCGCGTTGAGCAGCGCCCGCAGGTGCGCGATGGCCTCGTCGGAGACGTCCTCGTGGGTCTCGATGGCCCGCTGCTCGACGCGGCCGGTGTTGGTGATGACCACGAGCAGGAGCCGCTGGGCCGCGATCGGCACCAGCTCGACGTGCCGTACCGACGAACGCGTCAGCGAGGGATACTGCACGACGGCGACCTGCCGCGTCAGCTGTGCCAGCAGCCGGACCGTACGGCTCACGACGTCGTCGAGGTCGTAGGCGTTGGCCAGGAACGTCTCGATGGCGCGCCGCTCGGCCGCGGACAGCGGCTTGATCGTGGACAGCCGGTCGACGAACAGCCGGTATCCCTTGTCGGTCGGAACACGTCCCGCGCTGGTGTGGGGCTGGGCGATGTAGCCCTGCTCCTCCAGTACGGCCATGTCGTTGCGGATCGTGGCCGGCGAGACGCCGAGATTGTGCCGGTCGACCAGCGTCTTGGAACCCACCGGCTCGTGGGTGGACACGTAATCTTCGACGATGGCTCGCAGCACGGCCAGTTTTCGATCGTCGAGCACGCACTCACCTCCCGTGTCCACAGCCCTTCAATCTGGCACTCTTCTCCTCTGAGTGCCAAGTGTACGGCTCGGCGGCACGCACGAGGAGACGCCGGTGGATCACGTTCTCGCGTCGAGCATGACAGAGTCACTCGTGTGACCTGGCACGAGATTGCGGAACGTTGTTTCCAGCGCCGTTATTCCGACTTCGACGTGACCGTGGGGGTCGTCGTCGGGGCCGAGGGCGCCGTCGTCATCGACACCCGCGCGAGTGTCGCACAGGGCGTGCGGCTGCGCGACGACGTTCGGCGGCTCGGCGTCGATGATCCCGTCGTCGTCAACACCCACGGCCATTTCGACCACTGCTTCGGCAACGCCGCGTTCGCCGGGGAGCGGTGGGGACACACGTCGGTGCCGGACTACATGGCGCACACCGCGCGGCCGATGCTGGCGCGTGAGTTCCCCGGGTGGGCGGAGAAGGTCGAGACCGACCTGCTGCTCGCGCCGGACCACCTCGTCACCGACCGCGCCGAGCTCGACCTGGGCGACCGCGTCGTCGAGCTGCGCCACTTCGGCCGGGGCCACACGGACGGCGATCTCGTCGTGTGGGTTCCCGACGCCCGGTGCGCGTTCACCGGCGACCTGATCGAGCAGTCGGGCCCGCCGTCGTACGGCGGCGACTCGTTCCCCCTGGAGTGGCCCGGCACCCTGGCCGAGCTGCTGCGGGCCGTGGACGGCGTGCTCGTGCCGGGGCACGGGGAGCCCGTCGATCCGGAGTTCGCGGCCCGCCAGCGCGAGGAGATCGACCTGGTGGCCCACCGGGTGCGGGAGACGCACGCCGCGGGGCTGGACGTCGAGGAGGCACTCGGCTCGGGCGACTGGCCGTACCCGGCCGAGGCGCTGCGCGAGGCGGTCCGGCGCGGCCACGACCACCTGGACCCGAGCCCTGGATCAGGATGAGCCACCGGGAGGGCCCGATCCGGTGCGCCGCCGGGTGATCGGACCGGCAGGACATCAGGGTGAGCCGCCCGGACCGGACTGACAAGGGCTCATAGCGAGCCGCCCGGACGATCGGGGCGGCGAGGGATCAGCGCGAGCCGCTCGGACGGCTGACTCGCTCGCCCCGTGACCGGTACGGTGCGACGAGTGCGGAGCAAAGACTATGGACGCGACGTTCTGTCCGGCGACTGGCGCCGCCCGAAGAAAGGGCAGATCCCGGAGGTCGCCGCCGAGCCGGGTCTGGTCGCCGAGGACCCGTCGAGCGGTTTCTGCGGCGCGGTCGTCGCCTGCGAGAAGGACGCGGTGACCCTGGAGGACCGGTTCGGCAAGCGCCGGGTCTTCCCTCTCGCCAAGGCCGGGTTCCTCATGGACGGCAAGCCGGTGACGCTCGTCCGTCCCGTACGGGCGGCGGGGCCCGCGCGGTCGGCGTCCGGCTCGATCGCCGTGCCGAACCTCCGGGCCCGCGTCGCCCGGGAGAGCCGGATCTACGTCGAGGGCCGCCATGACGCCGAGCTCGTGGAGAAGATCTGGGGGCACGACCTGCGGGTCGAGGGCGTCGTCGTGGAGTACCTCGAGGGCGTCGACCACCTCCCCGACATCGTCGAGGAGTTCGGCCCCGGGCCGGAACGCCGGCTGGGCGTGCTCGTCGACCACCTCGTGACCGGTTCGAAGGAGAGCCGCATCGCCGACGCGGTCTCCTCGCCGTACGTCCTGGTCACCGGTCACCCCTTCATCGACATCTGGGAGGCCGTGAAGCCGTCGGTGCTCGGCATCCCGGAGTGGCCCCGGGTGCCGCGCGGGACGTCCTGGAAGGAGGGTGTCATCGCCGCCCTCGGCTGGCGGGGCGAGCCGGGCGAGGTGTGGCAGGCGATCCTCGGCCGGGTCCGCGCCTACACCGACCTGGAGCCCGCGCTGCTCGGGCGGGTCGAGGAGTTGATCGACTTCGTCACCGTCCAGCAACAGGACTGAGGACGCCGCAACCATCCCGCGCCGGCGTACGTCTCATACACTGCGACCTCTTTCGGTCACCCCCCGACATCTCCTCATGTTCCGCTAGAAGGGACACCACCAATGACCTATGGCCAGCAACCGGGCTACGGACGGCCCGGCCTCGGCGGACCGGGTTACGGGCCCGGCCCGGGAGGCCAGGCGTACGGACCGGGGCACGGAGGCCAGGGCCATGGACAGGCACCGGCCCAGGGCCACGGGCCGTCGCCGTACGCCCAGCCCGGGTACGCGCCGGGAGGCTACGACCAGAGCGGATACCAGCAGCAGCCGTACGCCGCACCGCACGGGCAGCAGGCCCCGCCGGCCGCGGGCTACGGCCCGCCCAAGCCCGCGAAGCGGCGCCGCGAGCCGACGCCCACCGGCGGGCCGGTCACGGACGAGGACGAACGCTGGGCCGTCCCGGCCTACGTCGGGATCTTCGTCGCCGGGTTCATCGCCCCGGCCATCGTCTACCTCCTCAGGGGCCGTTCCTCGCGGTTCGCGCGCTTCCACGCGGTCCAGGCGCTCAACCTGTCCATCGCGATGACCGCCTGCAACATCGCCGCCTTCGCCGTGACCTACTTCATCGGCCCACAGGGCCTGCTCATCACGCTGGCGGTGCTGGCCATCGAGTACTTCTGCGTCGTCAAGGCCGCGATCGGCGCGAACCGCTGCGAGTGGTACCGCCTGCCCTCGATCGCCGCCTGGCCGATCCTGCGATAGGGATGTCGTGTGAGCGAGCCACAGGACCCCCGGCCCTCTTTCGAACCGCCGGACCCGGCGCTGAGCGGCCCGCCCTCCACTCCTCCGCCTCTCGGCGGTCCCCCGCCCGAACCCTCATGGCCGGGACCGCACGACACTCCGCCCGGCCGGCCGTCCTACGAGGCCCCTCCCGGCCAACCGCCGTACGGCGGCCCCCCGGCGCAACCAGGGCCGTACGGCGCCCCTGTCGAGCCACCGGCCCAACCGGGGGCGTACGGGCCACCGACCGAACCGCCCGCACTACCGGGGGCGTACGGCACCCCGGCCGAACCGCCCGCACTACCGGGGCCGTACGGGCCACCGACTGAACCGTCGGCACATCCGGGGGCGTACGGCGCGCCGGCCGAGCCGCCGCCGTATGGACGGCCCTACGGCGGCCCGCCGGCAGGGTCCGGGCCGTACGACGCGCCGCCCGGTCCACCAGCGCACGGTCCCGGGTACGGCAGCCCTCCGCACCCGCCCGGCCCGCCGTACGGCGGGCCTCCCGTCCCGTACGGCTACGGGCCGCCGGCGTACGCCACCCCGGGGATCACGGCGGCCGACGACACGACGTGGGCGCTCATGGCCTACGTCGGGCAGTTCGCGATCGGATTCATCGCGCCACTCATCGTCTACGCGTCGCGCAAGGACCGGTCGCCGTTCGTCCGCCAACACGGCGCGCAGGCGCTGAACCTCGCGCTGACCAGCCTCATCCTCACGTTCGGCAGCATCCTGCTGATCGTCGTCACGCTCGGGATCGGCGCGATCGTCGTCCTCCCGGTGCTCGTGGCGTACGGCGTGGCGCACCTGATCTATCTGATCATGGGCGCGGTGCGGGCGAGCAAGGCCCAGCCGTACGTGATCCCGAAGTGGCTGTGCTGGCCGATGATCAAATGATCGCGGCTCGTC
The DNA here is from genome assembly GCF_040655075.1 of Actinoallomurus sp. NPDC050550. Classification (NCBI taxonomy): domain Bacteria; kingdom Bacillati; phylum Actinomycetota; class Actinomycetes; order Streptosporangiales; family Thermomonosporaceae; genus Actinoallomurus; species Actinoallomurus sp. NPDC050550. The sequence goes on from NZ_JBFAJC010000024.1 coordinate 71,491, forward strand.
AGGGCGTCAGGTCGCGGACGACCGCGTCGGCCAGGAGCCGCCCGCGCATGGTCAGCACCGCGCGTCCCGCCTCGTAGGCTTCGGCGACGAGCAGGCCGCCCGCGACCGCGCGGCGTACGGCGGCGTCGTCGAGCAGGTCGAGGGGGCAGCCGTCGGCCAGGCGCAGTTCGAGCATCACGCGTTCGAACCGCCGGTCGGCGGTGTCCAGAACCTCCCGGGCGTGCGCCGGCGTGGTGTCGGCCGCGAGGCGGGCGGCGTAGGCGGCGGGGTGCTTGACGTTCCACCAGCGGGTGCCGCCGACGTGGCTGTGCGAGCCCGGGCCGACCCCCCACCAGTCGCCGCCGGTCCAGTACAGGAGGTTGTGCCGGCAGCGGGCGTCGTCGTCCGCCGCCCAGTTGGAGATCTCGTACCAGTTCAGCCCGTGGGCGCCGAGGGTGCGCTCGGCGGCGAGGTAGCGGTCGGCCATGGCGTCGTCGTCCGGCGCTGCGACCTCACCACGCCGCACCTGGGCGGCCAGCCGGGTGCCCTCCTCGACAATCAGCGCGTACGCCGAGACGTGATCGGGACGGGCCTCGAGTACGGCGTCGAGGCTGGCCTGCCAGTCGGCGTCGCTCTCCCCCGGCGCACCGTAGATGAGGTCGAGGTTCACGTGCTCGAACCCGGCCTCGCGCGCCCACCGGACGCACTGCTGCGGCCTGCCGGGCGTGTGCGTGCGGTCGAGGACGGCCAGCACGTGTTCCTGGGAGCTCTGCATCCCGAAGGACATGCGTGTGAAGCCCGCCTCCCGGAGGCCCGCGAGGTAGCCCGGATCGACCGTTTCGGGGTTGGCCTCGGTGGTCACCTCGGCGTCGGCCGCCAGCCCGAACTCCTTGCCGATCGCGTCGAGGATCCGGCCCAGGTCGTCGGCGGGCAGCAGGGTGGGCGTGCCGCCTCCGACGAAGACGGTCGCGACGGGAAGGTCGACGTCGCCGAGCACGCGGCGGGCGAGACGGATCTCGGCGATGGCCGTGTCGGCGTACGCCTCGCGTGACGCGCCCCGGAGCTCGGTCGCCGTGTAGGTGTTGAAATCGCAGTAGCCGCAGCGGGTGACGCAGAACGGCACGTGCACGTAGAAGCCGAACGGGCGGTCACCGAGACCTTCGAGGGCGCTGCCGGGCAGCGCGCCGTCGCTGGGGACCGGATCTCCATCGGGCAGAGTCGAGGGCACCCCTCAAGTCTGCCGCCACCGGACGAATGCCCGGGACGGCGTATGAGTGCCCGGGACGGCGTACGAGGGTGCTCCGATGATCAGGAGGTGGCCGGATCTCGAGGCTCCTCAGTAGCCGAACTCCGCCCACACCGTGGTCCGGCCGGCGCACCGGGTCACGCCCCAGCGGTCCGCGAGGGCGTCGACGAGGAGCAGCCCGCGCCCGTGCTCGGCGTCGATGCCCGGTTCGCTCCTGCGGTGGGGTTCGCCGTCGATCACGCCGTCGTTGATGACCTCGGCCCGGATCCGGTGGTCCGCGGCGGCGAGCCTTATCGTGAACCGGCCGCCGGCTCCGCTGGGGGTGTGCCTGATCGCGTTGGTGGCGAGTTCGCTCACGCTGAGGCCGACGCCGTCCAGAGCGGGGTGGTGGGAGCCGAGTACGTCCCGCACGAATTCACGGCTCACCGCGACCGACCACTCCGTCCCGGGCAGTGCGATCACTCCGATGAGCGTCATAGCGGCCGGAGCGCTGCCGTCCGGGACACACGGATGGCGGGGGTGTGCTTCCGGTCGCGCTATGGCAGCATCCACAACTCCTCCCTAAAAAGACGGAACGACCTCATTCCCCTCGGGGCGGACGAAAACCCGGATCGCCGGTTACGGTTTTTCGGACGGAGCAGATGAGCGGTCCCTTATCGGCCGCGAACCCTTACCCATGGGCGTCCGCCCTCGCCGCGGTGAGGTTCGTCACAGTGCCCCTCCCGGCGCGGGAGGCTGCCGGCCTCAAGAACCCAGCCGGTCCAGTCCCAGGCCGGCGGCGAGCTCCCGCCACTCCGTACGGGGCAGCCCGCTCCGGTCGTCGGTGAGCACCTGGAGGACCGCATGGTCGGCGCCCGCCTCACGGTGAGCGGCGATCCGCCGCCGTACCGTCTCGACGTCGCCGCACGCGACGGCCGCGTCGATCAGGCGGTCACTGCCGCCCTCGGCGAAGTCGTCCTCGCTGAAGCCCAGTCGCAGCAGGTTGTTCGTGTAGTTGGGCAGCTTCATGTAGAAGCCGAGGTGCCGCCGTGCCGTCGCACGCGCCCGCTCGGGATCGGTGTCGAGGACCACCTTGATCTCGGGGGCCAGCATGCGGTCCGGGCCGAGGATCTCCCGCGCCAGCGCCGTGTGCTCGGGCGTCACGAGGTACGGGTGCGCGCCGGCCGCGCGGTCCCGGGACAGCGCGAGCATGCGCGGCCCGAGCGCGGCCAGCACGCGCTCGGATCGCGGAACGCCCGCGGCGTCGAGCCCGTCGAGGTACGCGACCATCGCCGAGTACGGCCTGCGGTAGCCCTCGGCGAGGCCGGCGTGGCTCGCACCCAGGCCCAGCAGGAACCGTCCAGGATGGGCCGCGGACACCGCCTTGTGCCGCGCCCCGACGTCGGCTGCGTCGTACTCCCAGATGTTGAGGATCCCGGTGGCGACGACCACCCGGGAGGTCGACTCCAGCACCGGCTCGGCGTGGTGCACCCCCGGGCTTCCGCCGAGCCAGATCGCGTCGTACCCGAGCCGTTCGAGCTCCGCCGCCGCGTCCCGGATCTCGCCCGCAGCGTTCGGATCGTCGTTGCGCAGCCCGAGGCTCCAGATGCCCACCCTGCCGACGTTCACCATCGTCTTCCTCCAACCGTCTCGGCCGACCGCTGTCACGGTCAGCCTGCCCCGGTGGAGCCGATCCGAAGACGCGTGAACCGGTCCCGGCGCGCCGGGCGGGAGCGGCCGAGACGGTCCGGCGGCGCGGTGACTACTTCTTCTTCTCGGCGGTGGCCGCGCCGGTCGACAGCGCGGCGACGAAGGCCTCCTGCGGGACGTCGACCCGGCCGATGGTCTTCATCCGCTTCTTGCCCTCCTTCTGCTTCTCCAGCAGCTTGCGCTTACGGGAGATGTCACCGCCGTAGCACTTGGCGAGGACGTCCTTGCGGATGGCGCGGATGTTCTCCCGGGCGATGATCCGCGCGCCGATCGCCGCCTGGATCGGAACCTCGAACTGCTGCCGCGGGATGAGCTCCTTGAGCTTGGCCGTCATCATCAGGCCGTACTCGCGGGCCTTGTCCTTGTGGACGATCTGGCTGAAGGCGTCCACCGACTCGCCCTGCAGCAGGATGTCCACCTTGACCAGGTCGGACTCCTGCTCGCCGCTCGGCTCGTAGTCGAGCGAGGCGTATCCGCGGGTGCGCGACTTCAGCTGGTCGAAGAAGTCGAAGATGATCTCGGCCAGCGGGAGGGTGTAGCGGATCTCGACGCGGTCCTCCGACAGGTAGTCCATGCCGAGCAGGACGCCGCGCCGGCCCTGGCACAGCTCCATGATCGCGCCGATGTGGTCGCTCGGCGACAGGATGGTCGCCTTCACGATCGGCTCGTACACCGCGGCGATCTTGCCCTCGGGGAACTCGCTCGGGTTGGTGACCCGGTGCTCCTCGGCGTTCTCCATCTCCACGCGGTAGACGACGTTCGGCGCGGTGGAGATGAGCGACAGGTCGAACTCCCGCTCCAGCCGCTCGCGCACGATCTCCATGTGCAGCAGGCCGAGGAAGCCGCAGCGGAACCCGAAACCCAGCGCCAGGGACGTCTCCGGCTCGTAGATCAGCGCGGCGTCGTTGAGGCGCAGCTTGTCGAGCGCGTCGCGCAGCTCGGGATAGTCGTCGCCGTCCACCGGGTAGAGGCCGGAGAACACCATCGGCTTTGGATCCTGATAGCCGCCGAGCGGCTCCGCCGCCGGGCCGGAGGCGCTCGTCACCGTGTCGCCCACCCGGGCCTGACGGACGTCCTTCACCCCGGTGATGAGGTAGCCCACCTCGCCGACGCCGAGACCGGTGACCGGCTTGGGCTCCGGCGAGATCACACCCACCTCGAGGGTGTCGTGCGCGGCCTTCGTGGACATCATCAGGCTCTTCTCGCGCCGCGACAGGTGCCCGTCGATGACTCGCACGTACGTGACGACGCCCCGGTAGGTGTCGTACACCGAGTCGAAGATCATCGCGCGGGCCGGAGCGTCCGGGTCGCCCACCGGCGCCGGGACCGTCTCGAGGATGTTGTCGAGCAGGTCCGCGACGCCCTCGCCCGTCTTGCCCGACACGCGCAGCACCTCGGACGGGTCGCAGCCGATGATGCCGGCGAGCTCCTCGGCGTACTTGTCCGGCTGTGCGGCGGGCAGGTCGATCTTGTTGAGGACCGGGATGATGTGCAGGTCCGCCTCGAGCGCGAGGTAGAGGTTGGCCAGCGTCTGCGCCTCGATGCCCTGCGCCGCGTCGACGAGCAGCACCGCGCCCTCACACGCCGCCAGCGAACGCGACACCTCGTACGAGAAGTCGACGTGGCCGGGCGTGTCGATCAGGTTGAGGACGTGGTCCTTCCACGGCAGGCGCACGGCCTGGCTCTTGATGGTGATGCCGCGCTCGCGCTCGATGTCCATCCGGTCGAGATACTGAGCGCGCATCTGACGCTCCTCGACCACACCGGTCAGCTGAAGCATGCGGTCGGCGAGCGTCGACTTGCCATGGTCGATGTGCGCGATGATGCAGAAGTTGCGGATCACCGCGGGATCGGTCTGGTTCGGTACGGGCGGCACCGGGTTCCTCAAGAAGTGGCGGATCTAGCGTCTTCCATGGTCCCATGCCGGGCGCCATGCTCCCGCCGCGCGTCGCCCGACCCGCGGACGCCCTCTCCGCGACCGGTCGGCGGGTTCGGTTTGGGGAGGGGCCGGTGGGGTTGGTAGGCTGTTCCACTGCGTGTGGGCGCGACAGGTCCCGCGCCCCCATCCCATCGACTTAAGACCTGAGGCTTCTTTCGTGGCGAACATCAAGTCCCAGATCAAGCGGAACAAGCAGAACGAGAAGGCTCGCCTGCGCAACAAGGCGGTCAAGTCCGAGCTGAAGACCGCGATCCGCAAGTTCCGTGAGGCCGCCGAGGCCGGTGACGTCGAGGCCACCCTGGCCGAGCTGCGCCACGCTTCGCGCAAGCTCGACAAGGCCGTGAGCAAGGGCGTCATCCACAAGAACCAGGCCGCCAACCGCAAGTCGGCGATCGCCAAGCGCGCCGCCGAGCTGCAGGCCGCCAAGTAAGACAGACCGAAGCGTCACCGACGCCGTGCCCGCTGGTCCGGGCGCGGCGTCGCTGTGCTTGCCTGCGCCCCGGCGCCCGGTCGCAGTCGGCCGTGCCGCCGTCGGCGAATCGGCCCTCGATGCCGCACCACGGGTCACCATGAGCGCCTACTCGCTCGGCGCCGGTCCCGGCCCGGTCATCGTCTCCTGAGCACATACGCTCCCGGACCGCGTCCGGGCGGCGGTGCCGGGCCGGCGATCGTCGCCCGACGCGGTCATGGGTGCGTCGCCGTCATCGCCCGTTCGACGTCGGTCCAGGTCGGCGTGGCCTCCACCCAGTCCGGCGGCGAGTCGCCCTGCGGGCCGAACAGATAGAGGTGCGGCACCAGGCCCCGTAGCGCGTTGTGCACGCCGAGGCGGTCGTCGATCATGTGGGTGATGCCGAGTTCCGCGCAGTGAACGGCCTTGTCGGCGCGTTTGCGGCAGAACCGCACGTTGCCGCGCGGGACCCCCGTACGCCGGTAGAAGTCGTTGTGATCGAGCCAGTCCAGGGTGCGCCGCTGGACGCGTTCCCCGCACTTGGAGATCACCCATACCCGTCCGCCGAACCGTGAGACGATCCGGGGCAGCACGTCGAACGCGCCGGGCGTTGGCGGAGTGCGCATCGCCTCCTCGAACCCGCCGCTCAGGAAGACGGTGTCCTCTTCTCCGGGTTCGACCGCGCCTCCCTGGACGACCCGGCCGAAGTCGACGCCGAGACGTGGCTCTCTGATCCTGTTCATGAGGATCAGGTTGCGGTACGGGCCGACCCGCGCGAAACGGAATTATCGCCGGGCGGCTGCCTCTCTACCGGTGGTCAGCGGCCCGCGCGGGCGGCGACGATCTGGGCGACGGCCTTCTCCAGCGCGTACGCCGGATCGGCGCCGCCGCCCTTGACCTGCGCGTCGGTCTCCGCGACCACCTGCAGCGCCCGCGCCACCCCGGCCGGCTCCCAGCCGCGAAGCTGCGCGCGCACCCGGTCGACCTTCCAGGGCGGCATGCCGAGCTCCTTGGCCAGTCCGGCTCCGCGCAGGCCGCGCGGCGCGCCGCCGACCTTGGCGAGGGAGCGCACCCCTTGGGCCAGCGCACTCGTGATCAGTACGGGCGCGACGCCGGTGGCCAGCGCCCAGCGGAGCTGCTCGAGGGCCTCGGCGAGCTTCCCCTCCACCGCCCGGTCGGCCACGGTGAACCCGCTGACCTCCGCACGTCCCCGGTGATAGCGGGCGACGGCCTCGTCGTTGATCCTGCCGCCGGTGTCGGCGACGAGCTGACTGCACGCGCTGGCCAGTTCCCGTAGATCCGTGCCGACCGCGTCGAGGAGGGTACGGGCGGCGTCCTCGCCGATGTTGCCGCCGGCCCGGCGGACCTCGGCGCGGACGAAGCTCACGCGGTCGCCCGGCCGTGTGATCTTCTGGCAGGTGACCTTGCGGGCGCCCGCCTTGGTGAACGCGTCGAGTAGTGCCTTGCCCTTGGCTCCGCCCGCGTGCACGACGACCAGGTCGATGTCGTCGGCCGGGTTCGCCGCGTACCGTCCGATCTCGGCGGCCAGGTCCTTCCCGAAGTCCTGGGCCGAGCGGAGGACGACCACGCGCCCGCCGCCGAACAACGAGGGCGACGTCAGCTCCGCCAGGGCGCCCGGCGCCAGGGTGGCAGGGGTCAGCTCGTGGACCTCGACGTCGGGCTCGCGGGCACGGGCCGCGGCGACGACGTCGCCGATCGCCCGGTCGACGAGCAGCTCCTCGTCACCGACGACCAAGGTGAGACGTTCCGAAGACACGCAAGCAGCATGCCATGTCGCGGCATGCCGCATGGCCCGCCTGCGGCCGTCAGGACGGGACGTCCCACCGGTTCGGGCGGAAGGCGACGGCGCGCATGTCGCCGATGTCGTCGTTCTTCGGGTCACCCGGCAGCCCCGTCAGCCGGGCGAGTGCCCACCAGGTCAGCGGACGGACTTCCTTGTACTCGACGAGCACTGCCCGGCGCTCCTCGTGGGACAGGAAGCGATGCTCCGGCTCGAGGAGGCGGAGATGCCCGATGCGGATCTCGAGGGCACGGCCGGCCCGGAGGTTCTTCACCCAGTCGGCGCGGTTGCCGCACCCGGAGAACACGATGACCTCGCCGGTCTCATGGTCGAGCTTCACGACCTCCAGCACGGTCTCGCGGCGCAGCCCGCTCAGCCGCCCCTGGTGTGCGAGATAGAGGAACCGCTTCCCCAGAAGAAAACCGAGGTCCCGGTGGTAGAACCACAGCGGGGTACGCGCGATACGAGGCAGGAATCCGTGCGGTTGGGGGACTCGGGACGTTCCTCGGGGCATTGTCCAATGATGCCCGGTGATCAGGACATCTCGGCACAGGCGAACGGTGTCGATACGGAACCGGGATGCCTCACGCGACCCTCAGCCATACGGCGGCGCGGCAGGCTCCAGGACCCTGCCCACGGCACGGCGGACTCCAGCCACGCCGAGGGCACGGGGGATTCCCGGGCCCGCCGACAGCGCGACCCACTCCAGCCACGCCGAGAGCACGGCGGATTCCCGGGCCCTGCGGACGGCGCGAGGCGGCTCCCCGCACTCGGTCGCGGTGGATGGGCGGGCCGCTCCGGCCAAGTCCCGGCGCCCGGATCGGTCAGGTCCGGAATCCAGGGAGCCGCCCATGGGTTGTTCGAATGTGCTCGAACTCAATGACATACGCCTGTCCGTGCTCGACCTCGTGCCGGTGGACACGCAGACCACCCCCGGTGCCGCGCTGCGAGCCAGCATCGAGCTGGCCCGTGCGGTGGAGCGACTCGGATATCACCGGTTCTGGGTCGCCGAACACCACAACATGCCCGGTATCGCCAGCTCTTCGCCGCCGGTCCTGATCGCGCATCTCGCCGAGGCGACGTCCACGCTCCGGGTCGGCTCGGGCGGGGTGATGCTGCCCAACCACGCGCCTCTGGTCGTGGCAGAGCAGTTCGGCATGCTCGAAGCACTGCACCCGGGCCGCGTCGACCTCGGCATCGGCCGGGCGCCCGGCACCGATCAGGCCACCGCGTACGCGCTGCGGCGGACCGCCGACCTGGACGTCGAGGACTTCCCACGGCACCTGGCGGAGTTGAGGGCGTTCCTCGCCGGCTCCTCCCTCGGCATCCGGGCGGTGCCCGCGGGCGAGAACCCACCGGAGATCTGGCTGCTGGGTTCGAGCGGCTACAGTGCGCAGCTCGCGGGTGCGCTCGGGCTGCCGTTCGCGTTCGCCCACCATTTCAGCGCGCGGTTCACCGAGCCCGCGCTGGAGCTGTACCGCTCGACGTTCCAGCCGTCCGAGTCGCTGTCCCGTCCGCGTGTCATGGTGACCGCCGCCGTCGTCGGCGCCGAGACGGACGAGGAGGCGGAACGGCTGGCCGCTCCCATAGGCCTGTCGATGCTGCGGCTCCGCGCCGGGAGACCCGGTCTGCTGCCGACGCCGGAGGAGGCGCTGGCCCACCCGTACACGCCCCAGGAACGCGAGGCCATCGGCGCGATCACGGAGTCGCACGTGATCGGCGGCCCCGAAACGGTTCGCAAGGGGCTCCTTGAACTGCTGGACCGCACCCGCCCGGACGAACTGATGATCTCCACGAACGTCGGTGATCCGGCCGCGCGACTGCGCTCGTACGAGCTGGTCAAAGAGGTCCTCACCACGAGTGGATCGCAGGATCCGGCCGCCGTCTGAGACCGTTTCACCGGGACCGGAGGCCTAATCCGATTAGGCCCAAGGTCTCTTCACCACATAAAGACCGACGAACATACTGACCGTCTGATCCGGTCGCGCATCGCGGGGAATGACGCACGTCGAAAGGTCTTCGTGGTGAAATTCAAAAGCTCCGGCCGTCGCCTGAGCCCGCTTCTCGTCGTCGCGGCCATAACGTCGCTGGCCGCTTGCTCGTCCCCGGCCGAACGGTCATCGGCGGCCGCACCCGCACGCGCCGACGCGGGATCAACGAATGTCTCCGCAGTGAAACTCGACGTCAAGCCGCGGGAGGTCGCGGCCGTCAAAGAGGTCGAGACATACGACGATGTGCCGACGATGACCGCTTCATCGGACCTGGTGATCCGCGGCCGCGTCACCCGGATCACTCCTGGCCGCCACATCGGCAGCAGCGGCATGGACGGGCAGCGCGTACGGGACGTGGTGATCACGGTCGAACAGGTCTTCCTCAACAAGACCGGCACCACGCCGGCCACGGTGACGCTCGACGAGTGGGGCTGGGACGACCGCGGGCACGGCTTTCAGATCGAAGGCGTCACCTGGAGCAAGACCGGAGACGAGAACTACTATTTCCTCCGGAGGATCGACGAGGGACCGGCGCGGTTCCGGCTGGTCAGCACGCAGGGACGCGTGTCGGTCAAGAGCTCTCGACTGGCCCCGACCGCGGCGGAGGACAACCCCATTCACGAAGCGGTCGAGAGGCAGTCGGAGACCACTTTCCGCACCTCCTTGCGAAAGGCCTCCGACGAGTACCGCGCCGGCCACCTCCGCGCCGTCCCGGTGCCTCGATAGCGAACGCCAAGACTCAGTCGATCCTCACGGAAGGCGCATGACGATTATGCGAATCTCTTCGGCGCGCATCGCGGCCATCGCCGGCTGCACGGCGGTCATCGCCGTGTTCGGGGCTCCGGCATCTTATGCGGACCACCAGTTCAAGGGTTCGGGACTCCCGGACAACAAGACCCAGGACTTCCAAGGGCACAGCCTGACCGCCAAGGGCACGGCGGCGATGAAGCACGGCAAGCAGCAGCTGGAGCGCAGCAAGATAACGACGAAATGGGGAAGTGGCGACATCCACTTCTTCGACGGGAAGTACGGAAACACCGGCTGGTTCGGCCAGACACGGTGCGAGGTTCGTAACGGTCCGAAGTGCGGAAGCTTCAGCGTCCATTTCAATCAATCCGCGATGGGGTCCCGCTCGACGAGCGCCTGGGAGAGCCTCGGCTGCCACGAGGTGGGCCACACCGGAGACCTCGGCCACCGGAAGAGCAACAAGTCCTGCATGATCGACGGCAACTCCTTCCCACGGAACTACGACTCGCACGACATCTGGGCGATCAACAAGACGGTCTAACGCCGTCCCCCAGTCGAACCGCAGGCGCCTCGTCAGCGCCTACTGCATGCGCCTCGTCGGTGCCGACCATCGGCAAGCCGCACGCGACTCCCCGGACCCGGCCACCGGCGACGCGCACGCCGGGCGTTCAGTCAGCCGCGTGAGGCCGTGCTGCGGTGGGGCCGTACCGCGCGGCAGGACAGGAGCCGCGTGATCCCGTTATCCGGATCCCGGTCGCCGGGTGACGACCGTGGGGCCGTCGTGGGAGCCGATGACGGCGATGTCGCCGTCGCGGTCCGTGCGGTAGCTCCGCAGACCGATGCGGGCCAGAAGGGCCATCGTCGCGGGTGCCGGATGACCGTAGTCGTTGTCCACCCCGACCGATGTGACGGCGATGCGCGCATGCGCGGCGGCCAGGAAGTCAGGATCCTGGTGAGACGATCCGTGATGTGGAACCTTCAAGATGGTGGCCTGAGGCATCCCGGCCGCCAGTAGTCTCCGCTGTGCCTCGGTCTCGACGTCTCCGCAGAGGAGCGCGCTCAGGCCCGGCCAGCGGGCGAGGAGCACCACGCTGGCATCGTTGACCAGCGTTCCGGGGTCGCGGGTCGACACTCGCAGGGTGGTCAGGGGGCCGATGACGCCGAGCGTCAGCGGCCCGACCCTCCAGACGTCACCGATGCCCGCCGGGCGGACCCGCCTCCCGGTGAGCAGACGACGCTCCTCCCCTTCGCTGTCCGGACTGATCACGGTCTCGCCGACCGCGCGCCCGCGCAGGACGCCGCGCACGCCGTCCACGTGGTCGGCGTGCGGGTGGGTCAGCACGAGCAGCGGCACGGCACGGATCCGAAGGTCGCTCAGGCAACGGTCGATCGGCCGGGGGTCGGGACCGGTGTCGACGACCACCGCCCGGCCGGGCCCCGCCGCCAGCACGAGCGCATCGCCCTGGCCGACATCGCAGGCCACGAACCGCCAGCCGCGTGGCGGCCAGCCAGGTGCCCAGACGTGGACGATCAGGGCCACGACGGCGACCCCGGCCATCGCGGCGGCGGCGACCCTGCGCGCCCCGGGCCGACGCAGGGTGAGCGCGCCGACGATGAACACCACCGCCAGCAGCGCCGCCCCGACGGGCCCGGCCGGCCAGGCGACCGCGGCGTACGGCGCGCGGGCGCACACCCGTGCGACGCCTGCGATCCAGCCGACCGCCAGCCCGGCCGGTACGACGATCCATCGGGCGATGGACAGGGACATCGGCGCGACGGCGGCGGCCAGCACACCGAGCAGCGTCGCGGGCCCCACCGCCGGAGCGGCCAGCAGATTGGCCGGCACGGCGACCAGGCCCACCTCGCCGTCGAGCAGGACGAGCACCGGGGCACAGGCGACGTGCGCCGCGGCGGACACCGCCAATGGCTCCGCCAGCATGCCGGCCACGCGGCGAAGGACACGCCCGGGCACGCTCCCCGGCAGCCACCGGGCCAGGCTCCGCCGCCACGGGGGCGCAAGGATCAGAATGCCGACGGTCGCCAGCGCCGACAACGCGAAGCCGTACGAACGGGCGAGCCCCGGGTCGAGCAGGACCAGCACGAGGACGGCCGCGCAGAGCGCCGGGACCCCACGGCGCTCCCGGCCGGTCACGACGGCGAGCAGGGCGACGGAGCCCATGACGGTCGCGCGCAGGACGCTCGGCGACGGTCGAGCGACGAGGACGAACCCGAAGACCGTCGCCCCGGCGAACAGCGGAAGGGCGCGGCGGCCCAGCCCGGTGAGGCGGCCCGCCATCAGGACGGCGCCGATCAGCAGGGAGAGATTCTCGCCGCTGACCGCCATGAGATGCGTGAGCCCGGCCTTCTCGAACGCGTCGGCGAGCTCAGGGTCGAGGAGCGACGTGTCACCGTCCACCAGACCGGGCAGAACACCGCGCTGGTCGGCCGGGAGCCGGCCTACTGCCGCCCGCAGCCGTGATCGGATGACGCTCGCCCACCGCTGCGGGAGCGACGGCCCGCCGACGACCGTCGGCGGCCCGCGGACCAGGCCGATGGCCGCGAGCAGCTCCCCTCGGCGCGGGACGACGAGCCGCGCGGTCAGGCGGACGTGCTGACTCGGCACCAGCGATCTCCATGCCTCGTCGCCCGCGAGCAGGAGGACGGGCACCCGAACCCGCCGCCGATCGACCTCCTCCACCCGCACCGGCACCAGAACGGTCGTGCGCCGACGCGCCGATCCCGCCTTCACCGACACCGCCGGGTCGCCGGTCACCACCGCGTCGAGGGTCGCCGTTACCTCCCGTACCGCCAAGGCCCGGACCGGCCCGGACCCCACCGCGGTCAGCCGGAACCCCACCCCCACCGCCGACGCCGCGACGCACACCAACGCGCCCGCCACGACCCGCCGAAAGGCCACACGTCCCAAGGCCGAGCGCCCGCCAGCCGACAGATCCCCAGCCGACAGATCCCCGGCCGGCAAATCCGCAGCCGACCGATCATTGGCCGACATGCCCCTGACCGACCCGCCCACGGTCGACCCACCCGTGACGGACCCACCCACGCTCGACCCGCCCCTGAGCGACCGGCCCACCGCCGACCCACCCGTGACGGGCCGGCCCACGATCGCCCCGCCCCCGCTCAAGCGGCCTCCGGCCAACCGAGCCCATGTCAACCTGCCTCTGGCCGACCGGGCCGAGGCGCCGACGACGTAGGAGGTCTGGTCTCGAGCCGAGATGGCCACCAGGAGCACCGCCCCGAGGGCCGCGACCGCAGCAGTCGCGTACGCCACGGCGGCGTCGGTCCCGAGCAGCACGAGGGCCGCCAGCCAGGCACCGACCGCCGGGGCGGCCAGTCGCAGGTCGTGACCGCCGCCCGTCGGGGGCCCGCTCCCGGCCCCCTCACCGTCCCCCGACACCGGGCCACCGACCGCGCGGCCATTCTCCAGCGGCGAGCCCTCGGCCGCTCGACCGTTCCCCGGCAGCGCACCACCTGCCAGTGGCCCCTCTCCCGCCACCTCACCGTTCCCCCGCACCCGACCCTCCACCGCTCCGTCGTCCCCGACACTCCTCATCTGCCAGGGCCGCCTCCGGGCCGCCCACCGTTCCCCCGCACCCGGCCCCCGATCGCTTGACCGTTTCCCCCGGCACCGCACCACGTGCCGCCGGCCGATCCACGACCCGCCCCACCGGTTTCCGGCAGCCGGCTCTCGACCTCCGTTTCCCCGACATGCGTCCCTCGGCGGGCCCGCTGTTCGCTGCCCCTCTGCCACCCGTCGACGGCGCGCTCCCCCCCACCGCCCGGCCGTTCCTCGGACGCCCTGCCGCTCGGCAATGGTCCACCGCGACCTCCCTCGCGTTCCGCAGCACTGGTGCCCCTGATTGCCCCGCCGCTCCGCGGCACCGGGCCCCCGACCCCTCCGCAGCGCCGAGCACTTCTCGGCCGTCCCGGGCACGCCGCCGACCGCCAGCGGTACCTCCCCGGCTGCTCCGCGGCTCCCCGGCACCGGGCCGCCCGTCGGTGGCGCAGCCCGACCGCCCCTCTGCCCTCAGTCGGCGCGCCTGCGGTCGGCGCATCGCGGCTCGGTTCGGAAGGGCCGGTGAGCCATCCGTGACGGTGCGTTCACACGGTCACGAGCCCTTTGAGGTCCCCGAACTTGGCGGCTCCGATGCCGGACACCTGACGCAGCTCGTCGACCGAACGGAACGGTCCGTGCTGGGTGCGGTAGTCGACGATGCGCTGGGCCAGCACGGGACCCACGCCGGGGAGCTGGTCGAGTTGGGCGGCATTGGCGGTGTTGAGGTCGACCGGCGTACCGCCCGGAACCGTGGCGCCGGGCGGCGCCCCGGGTGGGGCGGCGGGCGCGGGCGGGGCGCCCACTCCGACGAGGATCTGCTCACCGTCCACGACGCGGCGGGCCAGATTGAGCGTGCCCGTCTCGGCGCCGGGCCGGACCCCGCCGGCCGCCTTGATCGCATCGATGACCCGGGCGCCGGCGGGCAGGCTCACCACACCCGGATGCCGTACCTTCCCGGCGACGTCGATCAGCACCGGCGACAACGAGGAGGTCGGTGCGGCGGCCACGGTCGGCACGGCGGGGCTCGGCGCCGACGCGTCCATCGGAGCGGACCGGTGCGCAGCGGGACTGACGACGACCGGTGGGGCCGACCGGGGCTCCGGACGCGACCACCAGAGATACGCACCCGCCACGAGCGCCGCGACGAGACCGACGACCGCCAGCACACGGATCCCCGGGACGCCCGGGTCGAGCCGCACCCGCTTCCCGGGGTTCTGGGGCGAGGCCCGTAACACCGCTCCCGGCGGTTGCGGGTCCGCGTCGTCGGGCCCGAACGACTGCGGCGGACGGAAGACGTCACGTAGTCGATCAAAGGCGCTGCCATCGGAGCTGGACATGAGCCCGACGCTAACGGGCCGATGACCCACCGCGACCAACTCGATGCGGACTGTGGATAACTCGCTCCAAGCGGCGAGGGACGGCCATGCGGACCGGGCCGAGTGCGCGATGACCGCGGCCTCTCTCCGGTGGGGAGTCACACAGACCTCATCGGACGACCCGTGATCGATGCCGTTGACGACTCCTCGAACATGAGTCATGAAGAGTAGGTCGGCCGGGGAACCGGATATCTAATCGTGTGGTCTAATTCCGGCGTGAGCGACACCTTGCCTGTGATCGGAGTCCCATGAGCGAGAACCGCATCGACATGCTGTTGAACGGCTCATCTGATCAGACGGCGGACGCGGGCTCTCACACCGGATCCGCGGATCCCTCGTTGGCCACCCGGCAGGGAGGGAGCGTCCAGAACACCGCGGCTCCCGACCGATACACGGTCCCGAGCGGGACGGACGCCGGAAAGGGTCAGGTGCCGTCCGACTCCGACGCACAGGTGTTCGTCGACGGGCACGCGGTCGCGGCCGGTGACGACGGCTTGAAGGTCGATGTCCTGGCCGATGGCTCCGCGAAGGTCTCCCACTCCGGCACCGGTTCGGACGCGGGCGGCGCCGGACAGCACGGGGCCGCCTCCGAGAAGGGTCACGGCCAGCAGAGCGACGGTCGGCCGGGAGCCGAACACGCTCACCACGGTGACGGTTCGTCCGGCAAGGACCTCACGAACGGCGTGTCGAACACCGACCACCCTTCCGGCAAGAATCTCACGAACGGCGTCGCGGACACCGGCCACCCTTCCGGCAAGGGGCAGGACCAGCAACCGCAGCACATCAAAGGTGAGGGCGCGCACGCCGCCGCGGCGGACCTCTCCGAGCACGGCTTCGGGAAGCACGCACCTCAGGTCGTCACCACCAAGAACCCCGATGGCAGCCTCGACGTCCTTATCCGCAAGGGCCCGCACAACCCGCATGACATCCGCGTCCACGTCGATCCGGGCAAGCACGTCTCGATCGACGTGTCACGCGGCAAGCACGGAGACGTGAAGGTCAAGGTCGACAAGGCCAAGCCGGGTGACGGTACGTCAAAGGACGGTCAGGGCAAAGCACCCGGAGCCGACCCGAACGGCAAGGACGGGACAGGCCAGGACGGTAAGGGCAAGGACGGCGACAAGGCCTCCTCGCCGAAGACGCCGTCGGCCGGGGGCGGCAACCCTTCCGGAGGCGGCGGCAGTCCTTCCGGGGGCGGCGGTCCGTCGGGGGGCGGTGGCCCTTCAGGAGGTGGGGGCGGTAAGCCGACCACTCCACAGCCGCCGAAGGGTGCGGGCGGCGGGCAGCGCAACGGCGATCCTCAGGCGATCAAGAAGCTCGGCGACGACATCGACCGCGATGCGGGCAGGGCAATGGACACCGCGCACGAGAATGCGTCCAAGATCAGCGTGGGCTGGCCGGCGTTCGGCGTGCTCGGTTTTCCGCTGAACATGGCGCACAACACCGTACGGGACAGCGCGACCGACTACGTGAAGATGGGCCGGTCCATGCTCACGAGCTGGCAGCAGACGCTCGGCACGAACGCCAAGACGTGGCAGGACGGCGAGAACGCCAGCACCGTGCAGACGCAGCAGTGACGGCCGGCTTGGTCACATGAGGAGAACGTCGACATGAGCATGTTGGAAAAGGGCAAGTGGATGTGCATGGTGGCCATCGCGGAGACGATGTGGGCCGCAAAGGTGGTGCCCGCAGCCTGGCCCCTGATCCCCGAGATGTTTCTGGCGTACTCGGATCCCGGTCAGATGGACAACGCGGGCAGCGACTGGAAGACGACCGCGCATCAGCTCCAGGAAGTCGGCACGAAGTTGGACGAGCTGGCCAAGGGGGTGCCTGAGGACAAGTGGCAGGAGGGCGGCCGCGAGGCGTTCCAGACGGCGCTGGACAAGTACAAAGAGGAGCTGACGAAGGTTCATCAGTTCACCGATGACGTCGGCGGGATGCTGAAGATCGCCGGATACGCGTTCTTCGCGTTCGCGGTGCTCGCCCTCGCCATCGGGACGCTCCTCGCGGTATGGGCGACTCTCATCGCGGCGAGCGTGTGGACCATCGTCGGCGGGGTCACGCTGGAGTCTGACGCCACCATCTTCGCCGCGATGTGCGACACCATCGTGTCCGCCTCCTGCGTCAGCCTGAAGACCGCCATAATGACGATCGCCGGCATCATCGGCGCCGGTATGGGGGTCTACATGTACTCAAGCCACAAGGCGACGAACCCGACCGGTAAGGGCCCGGTCAACTTCCAGCAGGCGACCCTCATGCCGTCGAGCCCGGGCATGCCGACGGACCCGAACACGCAGGTGCCGCCGACGAACTGATCTTTGGTGACGCCCAGCGCCGGGCGGTCGTCCTTCCCGGCGCTGGGCGGATGCTCACAGGCCGAGGCGTTTGCGGACGGCGTCGACTTCGCCCATGACATCCTGCATCGTACGGTCGTAGGCGGCCTGCGCCTCTTTCACCTTGGCCATGGCGGCGTCCCGGTCACCGACGAGCTTCATCGGATTGTCCGCCTCGCCGAAGACCTCGCTCATGACCTCCCCGACCTGACGCTGCAGGTCCTGCGCCGCCTCGTGGACCGTCGCCTTGATGGCGGCCGCGAGATCCTTGGATCCCATGCGCAAGGCCCGTGGATCGATGTCGAGATCGGTCAGCCCACCGGCCATGGTGTACGTCGCCTTGACGCGTCCGTCGGCACCCTCCGCCTGCCCGACGAGGTCGGCCAGCTGCTCCTGCATCTCGTGGACGCGCGCCATACGTTCGTGCGCCCCGCTGAGCAGCTTGTCGACATCGATATTGGCGAAATCCCCGAAACTCTCCACGGCATCCCCCTCTATATTCACCCGACTGCCGATTATCGCCTTAAACACCATCCGGGCTCCACAAAACCGCACGCCGCCGGCTCCGCGGCCGTGCATCCCGCCGCCGTTCGCCTCTACGACCGTGTGGGAGGTTACGTGCTGCCGCCCGAGCCATGACGACATGCGACGCCCCACCACCGATCGTGGATGGCTCACTGCTCCCGGCGGGACACGACCACGCCGAGCATTCCCGGGCCGACGTGCGCGCCGATGACCGGACCCACCTCACCGACGTACAGGTCGTGCACCTGCGGGATGCGTTCCCGCAGGTGACCGGCGAGGGCGGCGGCCCGTACGGGCGCGGCCAGGTGCTGGACGGCGGCGTCGACGGGGCGGTCGCCGGCGAGTTCGACGGCCAGTTCCTCCAGCCTGGCGAGCGCTCGCGAGGTGGTACGGACCTTCTCGAGCGGCGCGATGCGCCCGTCGGCGATGCGCAGCAGCGGCTTGATCATCAGTGCGGAGCCCAGGAGGGTCGCCGCCGCGCCGATCCGGCCGCCCCGGCGCAGATGTTCGAGCGTGTCGACGTAGAACAACGAGCGGGTCGCCCGGATCCGGCGTACCGCGGCATCGGCCACGGCGTCGAGGTCGCCGCCGGCGACCGCCGCCCGGGCAGCGGCCAGGACCGAGAAGCCGAGCCCCATGCCGAGCGATCGGCTGTCCACTACGCGAACCGGGATCGGCGCCTCCTTGGCGGCCAGCCGAGCCGACTCGACGGTACCCGACATCTCCGCGGACAGGTGGACGGACACCACCCCAGAGGCCCCCGACTCCGCCGCCTTGCGGAAGGCGTCCGCGAAGCTCTCCGGCGACGGCCGGGACGTCGTGACGGGCCGCCAGTCGCGGAACCCCTGGGCGGCCTCGGCAGCCGTACGGCCCAGGCCCTCCTCGAACGTCTCTCCGCCGACTCCGACCTGCAACGGCACGACGGTGACGCCGTGCGCCGCGACCAGTTCGTCAGGGAGGTAAGCGGTGGAATCAGTGACGACCGCGACCGCTGCTGTCATACCGGGAGTGTAGGGCTGTAAGCGACATAAGCGTCTGAACCCGGAAGGCCGCGCGTCACCGTCGCCGAGCCGTGCAGCCAGGTCTCGGCGGACATGGCGGCGCCCTCCGTAACCCGCCGACGCCGCTCAAACCGAACGCTCCGTGTGACCGCCGCCGACCTCGGCGGCGAAGTCATGCTGCACCCCGGGCGGCAGACTCGGCTCCAGCATCCGTATGGCGACGATGGCGAGGCAGTCGATCATGCCAAGGGCGACCCACGGCAGGGCGCGGTGGAGGTCGAACAGCGTGGCGAAGAACGTCGGCGCGATGATCCCGGCGATGGTGAATGAGTATTGGTAAGCGGCCATGTAGCGGCCCCTGAACTCGGGGGGAGACATCGCGGTCGCGAGCGCGATCGAGACGGGCGCATGCAGCATTTCGGCAAGGGTGAACAGTGCTGTGGAACCGACCAGCACGGGGATCACCCAGGCGTGGCGGCCTGGCGCGAGACCGGACAGCAGGAGGCACCACACGGCCCACAGGGCGGCCGCGGTCATGACGGCTCGGGTGCGCCGGTAGCCGGCGAGCCGTTTGACGACGGGGGCGGCCAGGACCGAGACCAGAACGGTGTTGCCCACGAAAAGCGCGGAGGTGATCCACGCCGGCCCGTGCAGGCCGGTGAGTACGAAGGTGGGCAACCCCAGGGCGAGCATCATGCTCGTCATCGCCAGGACCGTGTTGATGCCGGTCAGCGCGAGGAACGGACGGTCTCGGAGGAGCGTTCCATATCCGGACCGGGCTTGTTCGCCTTCGTGGCGGAACCGTGGTGCGCGGACGAAGACGGTGATCGCGGCGGCGGCCACGGTGAAGCAGGCGGCCGCACCGTAGGCGACGGCGCGGTAGGCGACGGCACGGCCGTCAGCCGCGACGGCGCCGGTGATCAGACCCCCCACGCCGAGTCCTACGGTGCGGGTCGTGTTGGTCCAGGCGAACCACGAGTCGGTGCTCAGGGTGGAGGTGCTCGCGTCGGCGTAGTCCGCGACCGCGGTGAAGATGCTCGACCAGAAGAACCGCACGCCCACGGCCACCAGGCTCGCCGCGAGAAAGATGCCGACCGGCTCGTCGACCCGACTGTAGGCGAGGAAGCCCAGCGCCTGCATGACCTGGGCGGCGACGACCAGCGGCACCGCGCCCAGCCTGTCGGCCAGCGCACCGGCCCAGACGGGGACCGGCAGTGTGACGACGTTGGCGACGCTGATCAGGATGCCGAGGAGGCTCAGCGGCACATCGGTGAGCCGGGTGAAGAACACCAGGGACAAGGGGAGGAAGAGCCCGTTGCCGACCGCGTCGATGAGCAACGCGCCGATCAGAACGACGCCTCCGCGTGCCTTCCTCGAACCGGCCGTCTCCGAGGTCGTCTTATTGATCACGATCGCTCAGGGTATGGTCGCGCGCGATTCCCTTGCCGGGGCGGGCGGAACGGCGGGCCGATCAGCGAGCGTCGGAGGACGGCTCACCGTCCCTGGCCGCGTCATCTTCTTCTGAGCCGGCGGCCGAGGCCGGGGCGGGCCGCTGGACCCGGGAGGCCGGGGACCGGCGGCCGACGATGAAGTAGAGGATGATCGCGGCGTTGAGGATCAGCGAGCCGACCGGGCTGACGAAGGCGAGCAGGGCGGCGAGGAGGTAGCACACCGGCCCGAGCAGCGACCTGCGGCGGGCCTCGCGGGCGAACTCCCGTGCGGCCGGATGCAGCAGGTACGGCCGCGCGCACAGGTGGTTCCAGAGCAGGGTGAACCAGACGGCCGACACCATGACCGACGCCGAGTAGAACACGGCGGCCGGGACGGCGTCGTGGCCGGTGAGGTGGTTGCCGAGCGTCGCGGTCGGCAACGGCAGGTAGGCCAGGGTGGCCAGCATGCCAAGGTTCAGGAAGAGCAGGCCACGGTCGACCCGCCGCACCTGGTGGAACATGTTGTGGTGGTGGATCCACGCGATGCCGATGACGAGGAAGCTCACGGCGTACGCCGCGAGCGCCGGCCACTCGTGACGCAGTGCCGGCCACACTTCCTCCCCGGCGGGCGGGGCCTTCACCTCGAGGATGAGGAGCGTCGCGGCGATCGCGATCACGCCGTCGCTGAACGCCGCCAGCCGTCCAGGGGCGATCGCCTCCGCCATCTCCTCAGTCTCATCAACGCGCTCGGACACGACAGGCGACTCCAACGAAGAGGAACGGTGGAGCCGCATCGTACGCGGACGGGAGGGTCGCGGACCCCTGGGTTCGCCGGCCGACTCGAGCGGTGGTCCCCCTCTCGGTGGTCGCCGTCACCGGACATCCGCACGTGGGATGCGGTGGGCATCCGGCCGAACACGTTACTCCCGGCGTACTGCCTCCAACTGATGCCCTCGCCGGGCCGAGGACACCCACCGCACGCGCGCGAGGTTACCCGGCCACGCGGGCCAGGGGCCTTACGGCTGGACCGGGACGCCGCCGCGCCAGACGCGCAGCGCGCGGAGACCGAACGCCCAGGCGAACGCGCCCTCGTGGTCGGCGTCCCACAGCACGATGTCGGCGTACATGCCCGGCACGAGCGCGCCTCGGTCGGAGACCCGGAGGGCGGCCGCGCCGCCGAGGGTCGCCGCGCGGAGCGCCTCGTTGACGCTGAGTCCGAACATCGCGACCGACAGGCCGATCACGAGCGGCATCGACGTGATGCCGCACTGACCGGGGTTGTGGTCGGTGCCCAAGGCCAGGGTGACGCCGCGGTCGAGCATGGCGCGGACCGGCGGGGTGCGGCCGTTGTGCAGGGCGCTGCCGGGGCAGACCGTCGCGGCGACGCCACCGTGGTGCAGTGCCTTGATGTCGTCGTCGTTGGCCTCGGTGAGCAGGTCGGCCGAGGCGCAGCCGACCTCCGCCGCGACCTGGGCGGCGCCGACCCGCTCGTTGGCGCAGGCGTGCAGGCGCGCCTTCAGGCCGACGCGCTGGCCGGTCATGAGCAGGACGCGGGCCTCGTCCGCGGTGAAGTGGCCCTCGTCGCAGTAGACGTCGATGCTGTCGGCGCCCGCGGCGGCCGCGTCGCCGGCCCACAGGCGGACCGCCTCGATGTAGTCGCGGCGGCGGCCGAAGTACTCCGGCGGCAGCATGTGCGCGGCGAGGAACGTCGCGTGGATGCGCGGCATCGAGGGCTCTTCCTCGAGCGAGCGCAGCATCCGGACGTCGGCCAGCTCGCCGTCGCGCGTGAGGTGGTATCCGGTCTTCGCCTCGACCGTGGTCGTGCCGGCGCAGATCCACTGCCGGAGCCGCTCGCGCACGTTGTTGCAGAGTGTCCAGGGATCGGTGCCACGGGTCACGGTGACGGTGGAGGCCACCCCGCCGCCCGCCGCGACGATCTCGTTGTTGGACGACCCGCTCGTCCGCATGGCCAGCTCGGCCCAGCGGTTACCGGCGTACACCGGGTGCGAGTGCGCGTCGATGAGACCCGGGGTCACCAGGCCGCCACCGAGGTTCTCGACGTGGTCGACATCGACGATGTCGTCGATGACACCGGGGACGCTCTGCGGAAGGTCCGAGGCGGGACCGGCCCATACGATCCGGTCGTCGTGCACGAGAATGGCGGCGTTGCTGCACACATCGGTGCCGGTCCACAGCCGACCGATATTCGTCAGCAAACGCACGGTCATCGCGTCACCGCCCGATTCTGCGGTCGCGCGCCGGTGAAAGGTGTCCGGACGCCATGCAGCGGGTCACCTGCTCTCGCTCGATTACGCCGGCGGCACTGCCGACGGACCCAAATCGGATAAGGGGTGATCAGCCGACCACCTGGAGCAACGAGCCCGGGGATATCGGTTTCGTCACCGTAGTGCACGAAAGGCCACGCTGTACAGCCTCACGCCACATACCGCTCCCCAAACCGCCCAGCGGCCGACTGCTACAGGTGCACTGACGATACCTCACTCCCAACCCTTCGCCGGACCGAACGACGGAATCGACAGGGGGCCGGGCTCACCGGGCGGCGGGACCCGAATTCGGACCCCGCCGTCCGGCCTTACGGTCAGGCGGACGTGGTGACGTACGGTGCCACCTCGCCGGCCACGCGCCGTCCGAGTACGGCTCAGTTCGCCGGTCGCGTGCCCAGGCCTGCCTTCAGGCGGGCGTGGTCACGTACGGCTCCAGCTCGCCGGCCACGCTCGCGGGGACGCGGGCGTGGAGGGCGGTGCCGTCGGCGGTGTGCTCCTGGGAGAGCACCTCGCCGAGGTCGTGCACCCGGGCCACGAGGTCGCCGCGCTCGTACGGGACGAGGACGTGCACTTCGTGGTCGCCGCGCGGGAGCTGCTCCTCGACCGCTTCGAGGAGGGCGTCCAGGCCCTGTCCGGTGCGCGCCGAGACGACGACGCTGCGCGGCACGTGGCGCCGCAGCCGGGCCAGGGAGAGGGCGTCGGCCACGTCGGCCTTGTTGATCACGATGAGCTCGGGCACGTCGTCCGCGCCGAGCTCGCGCAGCACCTCGCGGACCGCGGCGATCTGCGCCTCCGGGGCCGGATCGGAGCCGTCGACGACGTGCAGGATCAGGTCGGCGTCCGCGACCTCCTCCAGCGTCGAGCGGAAGGCCTCCACCAGCTGGTGCGGCAGGTGACGGACGAACCCGACAGTGTCGGTGATCGTGAACGCCCGGCCGCCCGGCGTGCTCGCCCGCCGGACCGTGGGGTCCAGGGTGGCGAACAGCGCGTTCTCGACGAGGACTCCGGCCCCCGTTACGCGGTTGAGCAGGCTGGACTTGCCGGCGTTGGTGTATCCGGCGATCGCCACCGAGGGGACCTGGCGGGCGCGCCTCCGGGACCGCTTCGTGTCGCGGGCCTTGCCCATCTCGTTGATCTGGCGGCGCAGCCGGGCCATGCGGGACCGGATCCGCCGCCGGTCAAGCTCGATCTTGGTCTCGCCGGGGCCACGGCCGCCGATGCCGACGCCGCCGGCGGCGCGGCCGCCGACCTGCCGGGACAGGTTGCCACCCCAGCCGCGGAGGCGGGGAAGGAGGTAGTCGAGCTGGGCCAGCTCGACCTGCGCCTTGCCCTCACGGCTGCTGGCGTGCTGGGCGAAGATGTCGAGGATCAGAGCGGTCCGGTCGATCACCTTGACCTGGACGATCTCCTCCAGCTGGCGGAGCTGGCTAGGCGTCAGCTCGCCGTCGCAGATCACGGTGTCGGCGCCGGTGGAGATCACGACGTCGCGCAGCTCGGCCGCCTTGCCGGACCCGATGTAGGTCGCCGGGTCGGGCTTGGAACGCCGCTGGACCATGCCCTCGAGGACGTCGGATCCGGCGGTCTCGGCCAGGAGCGCGAGCTCGCGCAGGGAGTTCTCGGCCTGAGCCTCGTCGCCGTCGGTCCAGACCCCGATGAGGACCACGCGCTCCAGTCGCAGGGCGCGGTATTCGACCTCGGTGACGTCGCTGAGCTCCGTCGACAGGCCGGCCACACGCCGCAGCGCCTGGCGGTCCTCCAGGTCCAGCTCGCCGGTCAGCGGCGTCTGCTCTGGCTCTTCGTAAGGAAAGTTCGTCATGTTCCCCCATGTCAACGCCGGAACGTCGCCGGATCTTCCCTGATGCTGCCATGCCCGGGTCCCGAGCACACCTGCTTATTCCGGGCGCGGCCGTGTCCGGCCCGGAGTGACCGTTCCCCACCGGGGCAGGGATATCCCTGCGCGCCCGCCGATGTGGGGACACCCTTCGCCCTCACCAGGGCCGGTACGCCCCGGCGCCGGTGGCCGGGCTCACCGTTGACCGAGCTACGACGATCTTAATATCGTTTCCATTAAGCAGAAGAATAATTTCACTATACGAAAGGCGGCTTCGATGCCCGGACTTGACGGCGTGGAGCTGACCGGCCCCGTCCACGAGCGCTACGACGAGATCCTCACGCCCGAGGCGCTGGGCTTCCTCGCTGCCCTGCAGCGAGAGTGCGGCGCCCGCCGCGAGGAGCTGCTGCACAAGCGCGCCGAGCGTCAGGAGGAGCTGACCCGCGGCGGCACGCTGGACTTCCTGCCGGACACGGCGGGCGTCCGCCACGACGACTCCTGGCGGGTCGCCGAGCCGGCGCCGGGACTTGAGGACCGCCGCGTCGAGATCACCGGTCCGACCGACCGGAAGATGACCATCAACGCGCTCAACTCCGGCGCGAAGGTGTGGCTGGCCGACTTCGAGGACGCCAACACGCCGCTGTGGGAGAACATGGTCGGCGGCCAGCTCAACCTCCGCGACGCGCTCGACCGCACCATCGACTTCGAGACGGGCGGCAAGTCGTACCGCCTCAAGCCGGACGAGGAGCTCGCCACCATCGTCGTCCGCCCGCGCGGCTGGCACCTGGACGAGAAGCACGTCCTCGTCGACGGCAAGCGTATGTCGGGCTCGCTGTTCGACTTCGGCCTCTATTTCTTCCACTGCGCGCGCCGCCAGCTGACCAAGGGCAAGGGACCGTACTTCTACCTGCCGAAGATGGAGAGCCACCTGGAGGCGCGCCTCTGGAACGACGCCTTCAACCTCGCCCAGGACCTCCTGGAGATCCCGCGCGGCACGATCCGGGCCACCGTCCTGATCGAGACGATCCCGGCGGCGTTCGAGATGGAGGAGATCCTGTACGAGCTGCGGGACCACTCCGCGGGGCTGAACGCCGGGCGCTGGGACTACCTGTTCTCCGTCATCAAGAAGTTCCGCGCCCGCGGCCGGCAGTTCCTGCTGCCGGAGCGCAACGCGATCACGATGACGGCGCCGTTCATGCGCGGCTACACCGAGCTGCTCGTCCGTACGTGCCACAAGCGCGGCGCGCACGCGATCGGCGGCATGGCCGCGTTCATCCCGTCCCGGCGCGACGAGGAGGTCAACAAGGCCGCGTTCGAGAAGGTCCGGGCCGACAAGACCCGTGAGAGCAACGACGGCTTCGACGGCTCCTGGGTCGCCCACCCCGACCTGGTCCCGGTCTGCCGGGAGATCTTCGATGGAGTCCTCGGCGACAGGCCGAACCAGCTCGGCCGGCTCCGCGAGGAGGTGTCCGTCTCGGCCTCGGACCTGCTCGCCGTCGACAAGACCCCCGGCGAGATCACCGAGACGGGGCTGCGCAACAACATCAGCGTCGGCCTGCAGTACATCGCCACCTGGCTGGGCGGCAACGGCGCGGTCGCCATCTTCAACCTGATGGAGGACGCCGCGACCGCCGAGATCTCCCGCTCCCAGATCTGGCAGTGGATCCACAACGACGTGAACCTGGCCGAGGGGCAGAAGGTCACCCGTGACCTGGTCGAGCGGATCATCGACGAGGAGCTCGGCAAGATCCGCGAATCGTACGGCGACGCGTTCGACGAGCAGCGGTTCGCCGAGGCGGTGAGCCTGTTCAAGGAGGTGGCGCTCGCCGACGACTACGCCGACTTCCTCACCCTCCCGGCATACGAACGCATGCCGTGACCCTCGCCGATCTTCGGGAAAAGGGTGAGTATGGGTGGTATGGCACGGCTTGACGCGCTCGCGGAACGGCTCAGCAGGATCGTCGGCGCGGGGAGCGTCCTGACGGATCCCGCCGAGCTGGCGACGTACGACTGCGACGGCCTGACCTACCACCGCGCCACACCGGGGATCGTGGTGCTCCCGGACACCGCCGAGCAGATCGCGGCGATCGTCCGGGCCTGCGCGGCGGAAGGCGTGCCGTACGTCGCGCGCGGCTCGGGCACCGGCCTGTCCGGCGGCGCGCTCCCCCGTACGGACGGCGTGCTGATCGTGACCTCCAGGATGCGGCGCGTCCTGGAGGTCGACGCCGCCAACCAGCGCGCGGTCGTCGAGCCCGGTGTGATCAACCTCGACGTGACCCGGGCGGCGCGGCCGTACGGCTACTACTTCGCCCCCGACCCGTCGAGTCAGCAGGTCTGCTCGATCGGCGGCAACGTCGCGGAGAACTCCGGCGGCGCGCACTGCCTGAAGTACGGCTTCACCGTCAACCACGTCCTGGCCTGCGAGGTCGTCACCCCGGACGGCGAGATCGTCGAGCTGACCGAGGGTCCCGGCTACGACCTGCTCGGCGCGTTCGTCGGCTCGGAGGGCACGCTCGGCATCACCACCAAGGTCACCGTACGGCTGACGCGCCTGCCGGAGACCGTGCAGACGCTGCTGGCCGGGTTCGACACGATCGAGCGGGCCGGCGAGGCGGTCTCGGCGATCATCGCGGCCGGGGTCGTGCCCGCCGCGATCGAGATGATGGACGCCCTGTCCATCGAGGCGGCCGAGGCGGCCGTGCGCTGCGGCTACCCGCCGGGCGCGGGCGCGGTGCTCATCGTCGAACTGGACGGGCCCGCCTCGGAGGTGGACGCGCAGTTCGCCCGGGTGAAGGAGCTGTGCGGGCAGGCGTTCGAGATCCGCGTCGCCGCCGACGACACCGAGCGCGGGCTGATCTGGCGGGGCCGCAAGTCGGCGTTCGCCGCCGTCGGGCGGATCAGCCCGGACTACATCGTGCAGGACGGCGTCATCCCCCGCACGACCCTGCCGGAGGTCCTCGCGCGCATCGACGCGCTCTCCCGCGAGCACGGCGTGCGCGTCGCGAACGTCTTCCACGCCGGCGACGGCAACCTCCATCCGCTCGTGCTGTTCGACGGCTCGGAGCCGGGCGCGGGCGAACGCGCCGAGGAGGTCTCGGGGAAGATCCTCGACCTGTGCATCGAACACGGCGGTTCGATCACCGGCGAGCACGGCGTGGGGATCGACAAGGCCAAGCACATGCCCCGGATGTTCACCAGCGAGGACCTGGACACGATGCAGATGGTGCGGTGCGCGTTCGACCCGGCGGGGCTGTGCAACCCGGGCAAGGTGTACCCCACGCCCCGGCTGTGCGGCGAGGTCCCCGGCCGGCGCACAGGGGTGCATCCGCTGGTCGAGAGCGGGAAGGCGGACCTGTTCTGATGAAGGCCCTGGACGCCCTGGCGAAGGCGTGCGAGGTCCGCCCCGGCGAGGCGACCGACGCCGTGCCGGGCGTCACACCGCCGGGCACCACGTCCCCCGGCGTCACATCGTCAGGCGTCACGTCGCCGGGCGTCACGCCGTCAGGCGTCACGTCCCCAGCCGTCACGCCGTCAGGCGTCACGTCGCCGGGCGTCACGCCGTCAGGCGTCACGTCCCCAGCCGTCACGCCGTCAGGCGTCACGTCGCCGGGCGTCACGCCTGCGTACGTCGCCGCGCCCGCAACGGTCGCCGAGGCGGCCGACCTGATGCGTACGGCGGCCGAGCACGGGCTCACGGTCGTGCCGCGCGGCGCGGGCACCAAAATGCACTGGGGCGCGCCGCCGGACGGCTGTGACCTGCTCGTGGACACCCGCCGGCTCGGCCGGATCGTCGAGCACGCCGCCGGGGACCTCGTCGTCAAGGCCGAGGCGGGCCTGCCGCTGGACGAGCTCCGCGGCGTCCTGGCGGGCGCGGAACAGCAGCTCGCCCTCGACCTCCTGCCGCCGGGCGGCACCGTCGGCGGCGTCCTGGCGACCGGCGTCGCCGGGCCGCGCCGGCTGCTGTACGGCTCGGCCCGCGACCTGCTGATCGGCATCACCGTCGTCCGCGCCGACGGCGTCGTCGCGCACGCGGGCGGCAAGGTCGTCAAGAACGTCGCCGGGTACGACCTCGGCAAGCTGTTCACCGGCTCGTACGGCACGCTCGGCCTGATCGTCGAGGCGGCGTTCCGGCTGCATCCGCTGCCGCGCGCGACCGCGTACCTCTCGGCCACGGCCGCCGATCCCGCCCAGGCCCTCCAGATGGCCCAGGCCGTGCTGCACTCGACGCTGGTCCCCGCCGCGATCGAGGTGGACGGCCCCGATCCGATCACCGTCGCGGTCCTGCTCGAAGGGGTGCCCGACGGGGTGCCGCCCCGGGCGGAGGCGGCGCGGAGCCTCATCGGCGGCCGGATCGGCGAGGACCCGCCCGAATGGTGGGCGCGGCTCCCCGACGGCGAGGTCCTGGCCGAGGTCCGGGCCCTGCCGACCGCCCTCCCGGACCTGTTCGCCGAGCTGCCGGACGGCGGGGCCCGGATCCGCGGCTCCGCCGGGCGCGGCGTGTGGCACGCGGCACTGCCCGCCGGCGGCGCCGACGAGGCGCTCACGCGGCTGCGCCGCCACGGCACCGCCGTCGCGCTCGCGGCGCCGGCGGGCGCCCGGCTCGACCGGTGGGGGCCGATCCCGGCGCTGCCGCTGATGCGCCGAGTCAAGGACCAGTTCGATCCCGGGCACCGCCTGGCGCCGGGCCGCTTCGCGGGGGGCATCTGATGGAGGAGTTCCGGGAGCTGCTGGACGACTGCGTGCACTGCGGGTTCTGCCTGCCGACCTGCCCGACGTACGTGCTGTGGGGCGAGGAGATGGACTCCCCGCGCGGCCGCATCCACCTCATGGACCAGCTCGAGCGCGGCGGTCCGCTGACCGCGTCGACCATCGAGCACTTCGACCGGTGTCTCGGCTGCATGGCCTGTGTGACCGCGTGCCCGTCCGGGGTCCGGTACGACCGGCTCATCGAGATGACGCGGGCCCGGGTCGAGGACGACCACCCCCGGTCGCGCGGGGAGCGGCTGCTGCGCGAGGCGATCTTCGCGGTGTTCCCCTATCCCCGGCGGCTGCGGGCGATGCGCGGGCCGCTGCGCGCGTACCGGCGGCTGAACCTGAACCTGACGCCGCTGCTGGAGCGCCTCTCCCCCACGCTCGCCGCGATGGAACGCCTGACGCCGCCGCCCGCCCGGCACGTCCGCCTGCCCGAGCGCGTCCCCGCCCGGGGCGAGCGCCGCGCCGTCGTCGGGATGCTCACCGGGTGCGTGCAGCGGGAGTTCTTCCCCGGCGTCAACGCCGCGACCGCCCGTGTGCTCGCGATGGAGGGCTGCGACGTGGTCCTCCCGAAGGGCCAGGGCTGCTGCGGGGCGCTGTCGCTGCACACCGGACGGGACGAGGAGGCCAGGGCCTTCGCCCGCGCGACGATCGAGACGTTCGCGGACGTCGACGTCGTCGTGGTCAACTCCGCCGGGTGCGGGTCGGCGATGAAGGACTACGGCGCGGTGTTCGCGGGCGACCCGGAGTGGGCCGAGCGCGCCGCCGCGTTCTCGGCGAAGACGCGGGACCTCGCGGAGTTCCTGGCCGACCTGGGCCCGCGCGCCACCCGCCACCCTCTGGAGCTGTCGGTCGCCTACCACGACGCGTGCCACCTCGCGCACGCGCAGGGCGTCCGCGCGCAGCCCCGGCGGCTGCTCGCCGACATCCCCGGGCTGGAGGTCCGGGAGGTCGCCGACCCGGAGATCTGCTGCGGATCCGCCGGGGTGTACAACCTGCTGCGGCCGGAGGCGGCGGGCGAGCTGGGCGACCGGAAGGCGCGGAACGTCGCGGCCACCGGCGCGGACCTGCTCGTCGCCGCGAACCCCGGCTGCACCCTGCAGATCACCACCGCCCTGCGCAGGCAGAGCGAGGACCTCCCGGTGGCTCATACGGCGGAGGTCCTGGACGCGTCCATTCGGGGGATCGGCAAGGAGTCATTCCTCTCCCGGAGGTGAGCGATGTTCCAGCAGGTGCTCGACCCTGTCGCCCATTCACTGGCCTGGAGTTCACTGGTCGCCGCGCTGCCGCTGCTCACGCTGTTCGTGCTGCTCGGCGCCGTGCGCATGCGAGCGTGGACGGCCTCGCTCGTCGCCCTCGCCGTCGCGCTGGCGGTGGCGATCTGGGCGTACGGGATGCCGGTCGGCCAGGCGGCCCTGGCCGGGACGGAGGGGGCGGCGTTCGGCCTGTTCCCGATCCTGTGGATCGTGATCAACGCGATCTGGGTCTACACGATGACCGTGGAGACCGGCCACTTCGACGTGCTGCGGCGGTCGTTCACGCGGGTCAGCGACGACCAGCGGATCCAGGCGATCATCATCGCGTTCTCGTTCGGGGCGCTGCTGGAGGCGCTCGCCGGGTTCGGCACGCCGGTCGCGGTCACGTCGGTCATGCTCATCGCGCTCGGCTTCCGGCCGCTGAAGGCGGCGGTGCTGGCGCTGACCGCGAACACCGCGCCGGTGGCGTTCGGGGCGATGGCCACGCCGATCCTGACGCTCGGGAAGGTGACGTCGCAGTCGAGTGACACGCTCGGCGCGATGGTCGGGCGGCAGACGCCGATCCTCGCGCTGTTCGTGCCGCTGATCCTGGTGAGCATCGTCGACGGGCGCCGTGGCGTCCGGGAGACCTGGCCGGCCGCGCTCGGCTGCGGGGTCGCCTTCTCGGTCGCGCAGTACGTGACGTCGAACTTCGTCTCGGTGCCGCTGGCCGACGTGGTCGCCTCCCTGGTCTCCGCGGCGGCCGTGGTGGCGATCGTACGGCCGCGTCTGCGGCCGGAGAGGCAGGCGGTGGTGGCGGGCGGCGCGGCGGACGAGTTGACGCCGGAGTTCGCCCGGCGGG
The DNA here is from genome assembly GCF_040655075.1 of Actinoallomurus sp. NPDC050550. Lineage (NCBI taxonomy): Bacteria > Bacillati > Actinomycetota > Actinomycetes > Streptosporangiales > Thermomonosporaceae > Actinoallomurus > Actinoallomurus sp. NPDC050550. Next base: position 102,535 of record NZ_JBFAJC010000024.1, read on the forward strand.
TGGCCCGCCCGGACGACCCGCGGGAGGTCCTGCGGGCCTATCTGCCGTACGCGATCATCATTCTGGTCTTCGTCGTATGCCAGATAACGGCGGTCAAGAACGCCGTCGACAAGGCGACGCAGACGGTGCACTGGCCGGGCCTGCACCTGGTGAACGCGGCGGGCAAACCGCTGTCCCTGCAGACCTTCACGCTGAACTACCTGACGACTCCGGGCACCCAGATGCTGGTCGCCGGACTGCTCACCATGATCATTTTGCGGATTTCGGTCCGCCGCGCGCTGCACGCCTATCGGGACACGTTGGTGCAACTACGGTGGGCCATCCTCACCGTGACGCTCGTTCTGGCGCTGGCCTTCGTGATGAACGCGTCCGGGCAGACGATCACATTGGGCACCTGGATGGCGGGCGCCGGAGGGTTCTTCGCGTTCCTCTCCCCCGTCCTCGGCTGGTTCGGCACCGCGGTGACCGGCTCCGACACCTCCTCCAACTCGCTGTTCGGCGCGCTCCAGGTCGCCGCCGCGGGCAAGGCCCACCTGTCCCCGGTGCTGCTGGCGGCCGCCAACAGCTCCGGCGGCGTGCTCGGCAAAATGGTCTCCCCGCAGAATCTGGCGATCGCCGCCGCGGCGGTCGGGCTGGACGGCCGGGAGGGCGATATCTTCCGCCGAGTGATCATTTGGAGTCTCGTCTTTCTCGGCGGGATGTGCGTCCTTGTCCTTTTGCAAGCGAACGCCATTCTGGACTGGATGGTGCCCTGACCATCCGTCACCGCTGCGGTAATTCTCCCCTTCGACACACTTTGCTATCTTTCAACCTCATCAATCGCGCGGCGCGAGCCCAGGCCCGCCCCGCATACCGTCGGGGGACCGGGAGATCAATGCCAGCGAGCCACCGCTCACACCGGCGCAAGAAGGCCAGGAACACCGCCCGCCTCGCCATCGCGGGCGGTGTCACAGGCGTCGTCGGAGTGGTCGCCGTCGCCGGGTTGATGTTCACTCTCCGATCGCACGGAAGCCGAACCGCGGACGAGCCGGGCACCATGGCGGCCACCACGAACGCCGCCGGCGCGCGGCCCGCGCACCGTCGTACGCTCGCCCAGCTCAAGCTCGGCCCGAAGCTCGACCTGACCACCCCTGACGGCTACGTCTACGACATCGCCGCGGTCGCGGCCGGCACCGCCGACAAGCCGCTCTCCGGCACCAAGACGCCACCGCCGGAGGGCGCGACCCTCGCCTACGTCGACTACGTCATCACCAACACCGGCACCGATCCCGCGCTGCTCGACTTCCCGGCCGACCTGTTCGTCAAGCGCTCGGCCCTGCCAGACGGCGTCGCGGCCACGGGCCGGTGCATGCCGCAGCCGGGCGCGCCCTCGGACATGTGCACACTGCCCGACAGCACCGAGGTCATCGACACGCTCGGGTTCGCGCCGCCCAAGTCGCAGGAGGGCGACCAGTACATCCCGGCGGGAGCGAGCTACCTGGTCAGGGTCGCCACCGACATGGGCGTCAAGAAGGAGACCCCGCCGGGCGACATCGGACTGTACGTCTGGAACCCGCGCTTCGTCGCCAACCGCCAGGCCGTCCAGGTCGAGTTCCCCTGATCCCTCTGAGAGTTCCATGAGAAATACGTCCCGTCACCGGCCGCGCCGGTCGCCCACCCGCTGACCCCCGGTACCGTCGGATCGTGCGCATCCTGGTCGTGGACGACGAACCCGCCGTCCGAGAGTCGCTCGCCAGCAGCCTCGCCTTCGAGGACTACGAGGTCGAGACCGCCGTCGACGGGCTTGACGCCCTGGAGAAGCTGGACGCCGTCAAGCCCGACCTCATCCTGCTCGACATCCTCATGCCCCGTCTCGACGGCCTCACCACCTGCCGACGGCTCCGTGCCCGGGGAGAGGCCGTCCCCGTGCTCATGCTGACCGCCCGGGACACCATCGGCGACCGGGTCACCGGCCTCGACGCGGGCGCCGACGACTACCTCGTCAAGCCGTTCGAGCTCGACGAGCTCCTCGCCCGGGTCCGCGCGCTGCTGCGGCGCAGCGTGCTCACCACACGCTCGGCGGACCCCGGCGACGTCATGGAGTACGCCGGCATCCGGATGAACACCCTCACCCGGGAGGTCACCCGCGACGGCCGCGGCCTCGACCTGACCCGCACGGAGTACACCCTCCTGGAGATGTTCCTGTCGCACCCGCGCCAGGTGCTCACCCGCGAGCAGATCCTCGAGACGGTGTGGGGCTTCGACTTCGAGCCCGCGTCCAACTCCCTCGACGTCTACGTGATGTACCTGCGGCGAAAGATGGGCGATCCGCGCCTCATCCACACCGTACGCGGCGTCGGATACGTCCTGCGGGAACCATGATCAAGCGATTGTCGCTGCGCGCCCGGCTGGCCGTGCTGACGAGCCTCGCCGTCGCCGTCGCGGTCGCGGCCTGCGCCCTCGGCTGCTGGTTCATCGTCCACAAGCAGCTCATCGAACAGCTCGACCAGTCCCTCTCAGGGCCGAACGTCGGCTTCGGGCCGCCGGGAGCCCGCCCCGGCCCGCCGCGCAGGGACACCGGCTCGGTCGCGGACATCTGCCGGCAGCCGGCACGGGGCGGCAACGACCGGTTCCGGGACTTCCTGCCGACGGTGCAGGTGGTGTGGTCCAACGGCACCTCCTGCAGCCCGCAGGACACCACCGACCCGCTGGTCCGGTCGGCCGGCGACCTGGAGGTCGCCCGCGGCCAGCGCGACCTGGTCTACCGCGACGGCCACACCGAGAGCGGCGTCGCCATGCGGGTCTTCACCCGGCACGACCCGGACGGCGGGGCGGCGGTGTCCATCGCCAAGCCGCTGGGCCCGGTCAACGAGAAGCTGGACAGCCTCGCCGTGGTGCTGGTCATCGTGTCCGCCGTCGGCGTGGTCGGCGCGGCCACCGCCGGCCTGCTCATCGCCCGCGCGGGGCTGCGGCCGGTGGACCGGCTCACCGACGCGGTGGAGCACATCGCCCGCACCGAGGACCTGGCCACCACCATCCCCGCCGACGGGCACGACGAGATCGCCCGGCTGAGCCGGTCGTTCAACAGCATGACCCGCGCCCTGGCCAGCGCCCGCGAACGCCAGCAGCAGCTGATCGTCGACGCCGGGCACGAGCTGCGCACGCCGCTGACCAGCCTGCGCACCAATATCGACCTGATGCTGCGCAGCGAGACCACCGGCCGGCCGCTGCCCGCCGCCGACAAGCAGAAGCTCCTCACCAACGTCAAGGCACAGTTGCTCGAGCTGTCCCACCTGGTCGGCGACCTGCTCGACCTGTCCCGGCCCGAGTCCGCCACCGGCGTCCGGGTCGAAGAGGACGTCCCCCTGCACGAGGTCGTCGACAAGGCCGTACGCCGCGCGCGGCTGCGCGGTCCCGGCCTGAACGTCGACGCGGTCGCCTCCCCCTGGTACGTCCGCGGCGACGCCCCCTCCCTCGAGCGGGCGGTGGTGAACCTCCTCGACAACGCCGTGAAGTTCAGCCCGCCGGACGGCACCATCGCCGTACGGCTGGACGGCGGCGAGCTCACCGTACGAGACGACGGTCCGGGCATCCCGCCCGAAGACCTGCCGTACGTCTTCGACCGCTTCTGGCGCTCCCCGTCCGCCCGTGGCCTGCCCGGCTCGGGCCTGGGCCTGGCGATCGTCGCCCGCGCGGTCGCCGAGGCCCGCGGCGAGGTCCGGCTGGGCCCCGCGGACGGCGGCGGCACCCTGGCCTGGCTCCGCCTGCCAGGCCACGCGGCGCCACTGGACGGCGCGGAACCGGACGACGACGAGCCGTGGGTCGGCGCCGCGAACTCGGGCGACCGCGCCGGCGGGGAAGACGTCCGGCGCTAGGGCCGAAGGCGTCCGTGCACCGCGTCCGGTAGGTCGGTATCCGCTCGTGCCTGTTCGGTTGTGGCTTGAGGCCCAGCCGGTGTCTGTACGGCGGAGGCGAGGAGTGCCAGTTTGTCGGCGCTGTCAGTGCCGGGGTCCGGGTGGTAGACGACGAGCGTCTGGCCTGCCGTGCCGTCGATCCCCAGCCTCTCCCGGTTCAACCGGAGGCGACCGACCTGGGGATGGTCGATGTGTTTAGGTGCGCCTTCGCACGCCTCGACGTCGTGACGGGCCCAGAGACGGCTGAAGCGGGGACTGGCCAGGGAGAGCTCGCCGACGAGCTCGATGAATCGGGGGTCGTCGGTGTCGGTGCCGACGGACTCGCGGAAGCCGGCGACCATGCCCGCGCCGGCCTTCTCCCAGTCCTGGTAGAGGGCCTGCTCGGCGGGGTCGAGGAACAGGTCCCGCAGGCGGTTGGCTCCCACCGCGAAGCGCGGTGACAGAGCGGTCGCCAAGGCGTTGACAGCGAGAACGTCGAAGTAGCGGCCCTCGACCAGCGCGGGCAACGGAAGCGTGGCGACGAGCTTGACGATCCCGGGAGGGACGGTCTCCTTCCGGGCCCGGCGCCGGCGCCGTTGGGGCCTGTCGGCGCCAAGGCGTAGCAGGTATGCCGTCGCGTCGTCGTCGAGCTGCAGCGCGCGGGCGAGGGACTCGAGGACCTGCACGGATGGATTGCGGTCGCGGCCCTGTTCCAGGCGCAGGTAGTAGTCGGCACTGATGCCGGCGAGCATCGCGACCTCTTCCCGGCGCAGGCCCGGCACGCGCCGTGCCCCCGAAACGGGGATACCGACCTGTTCAGGGGTGACGAGCTCACGGCGGGCGCGCACGTAGTCGCCCAGCGGGTTCGGTTCGCCGGTCATCTCCGCACTGTAATTCGCCCGGTCGCGCGCGTGCCTGGTCCTGTCACCCCCAGGATCGCGGGGGCCCTGGCCCGGTCAGAGGCCGGGCGGCAGCCTGGTCCGACGCGGACAAGCACAGCAAGGAGCGTAACCATGTCGACATTTCTGCTGGTACACGGCGCCTGGCACAGTGGACAGTGCTGGGAGCGGGTGGTCCCGCTGCTGGCCTCGGCCGGACATCCGGTGTTCACGCCCTCCCTGACCGGCTACGGCGACAAGGCGCACCTGCTCACCCCCGAGGTAGGGCTTGACACGCACGTCGACGATGTCGTTCGGCTGATCATCGAGGAAGACCTCACCGAGGTGATACTCGTGGGACACAGCTACGCCGGGCTGGTCATCTCGTCCGTGGCCAACCAGGTCCCGGAGCGGATCGCTCACTTGGTCTACCTCGACGCGATGGTCCCGGAGGACGGCGAGAGCGCGGCCGACGTGATGCCCATGACCCAGGACCTGATCGACCTCGCCGTGAAGTCCGACAGTGGCTGGCGGGTTCCGCCGCTGCCCGAGATGCCGCCGCCCTCAGGCCTGTTCGGGGTCACCGACCCGGCGGACGTCGCCTGGCTGCGCACGATGCTGTCGGATCAGCCGGTGCGCTGCCTCCAGCAACCGGTCCGACTGGACAACCCGGCCGTGAACACGATCCCGCGGACGCACATCCACTGCACTGTCGGCAAGCCGGAAGGCATTGTCCGGCGACCCGTCCCCGCGACACAGCCCAACGGTTCCCCGGCACAGGTCTGGGAATTGGAAACCGGCCACGACTGCATGATCACCATGCCGGTCGAGCTCACCGAGCTACTGCTCAAGCTCGGCTGACCTGCGCACCGATGTGGTCGGTCGAGATGGCCGAGGCCGGGGCATCGCCGCGCGCCGAATTCGGCGCACCCGGTTTCTCATCTGCGCTTAAGAAACGGCTCAGGCGGCTCCCACGATGAGTCGCGAGCTTGGTCAGCATGAGCGAGCTGACGACTTCCGTGGATCTTCCGGGGTCCGGGCCGGGGCGCGGCGAGACCGCGCGCTCCCGGCGCGGCCCCCTGGGGCAGCCCCCGGGAATCATCGACGAAGAACCCCGCGACCCGCTCATCGAGGTCGCCATCCCCGTCTACAACGAGGCGCACGTGCTGGCGGCCAGCGTGCGCCGGCTGCACGCCTACCTGCGCGAGACGTTCCCGTACCGCTTCGTGATCACGATCGCCGACAACGCGAGCACCGACGGGACCTGGGAGGTCGCCGAGCACCTGGCCCTGGAGATCGCCGAGGTCGACGCCGTGCACCTGGACCGGAAGGGACGCGGCCGGGCACTCCGGCACGTGTGGAGCACCAGTGTCGCCGACGTGGTCGCCTACATGGACGTGGACCTGTCCACCGACCTGCACGCCTTCCTGCCCCTGATCGCGCCGCTGGTGTCCGGCCACAGCGACCTGGCGATCGGGACCCGCCTGTCCCGGGGTTCCGCCGTCGTCCGGGGTCCGAAGCGAGAGTTCATCTCCCGCACGTACAACCTCCTTCTGCGTACGACGCTCGCCGCGCGCTTCTCCGACGCGCAGTGCGGGTTCAAGGCCGGACGTACCGAGATCGTGCGGGCGCTGCTGCCCGCGGTGGAGGACGAGGCCTGGTTCTTCGACACCGAGCTGCTGCTGCTCGCCGAACGGAACGGCCTGCGGATCCACGAGGTGCCCGTGGACTGGGTGGACGACCCGGACAGCCGGGTCGACGTCGTCCGTACGGCAGCGGACGATCTGCGCGGCATGGCGCGCGTGGCCCGCCGGGTCCTCTCCGGGGCCTTCAACGTGCCGGTCCCCGCACGTACGCGGGACGCGCAACTGCCGACCGGCATGCGCCGGCAGCTGCCGAGCTTCGCGGTCATCGGGGTCATCAGCACCGTCGCCCAGCTCGCGCTGTACGCGCTGCTGCGCTTCTTCATGCCGGTCATCGCAGCCAACGTCGTCTCGTACTTCCTCGCGGCCATCGCCAACACCGCCGCGAACCGCCGGTTCACCTTCCGCGTACGCGGGCGGCGAAGCGCCGTACGGCACCAGCTCGAAGGCGGCGTCGCGTTCCTCGTCGGCCTCGTCGTCAGCACCGCCGGCCTGGCCATCTTCGACACCGTCGCGCCGAACGCCCCGCGCCTGGCCGAGGTCGGCGCCCTGTTCGCGCTCAACCTGTTCGCCGCCGTCATACGCTTCGTCCTGCTGCGCGCCTGGGTCTTCCACCCGCGCCGCGCCGCCGAGGAGACGGAGCCCGTCATGCAGGAGCAGTCCCGTTGACCACCCAACTGTCCGAACCCACCGGCGCGCCGCAGGCGCCGCCCAGAAACCGGCTCGGCCGTCTCGCACTCGGCCCCACGGGTGACCCCGCGTGGACCCGTCCCGCCCTGTGGGCCGTCCTCGCGCTGGCCGCCGCGCTGTACGGCTGGGGGCTGTCGGCGGGCGGCTACGCCAACAGCTTCTACTCCGCGGCCGTCAAGAGCGGCGCCCAGAGCTGGAAGGCGTTCTTCTTCGGCTCGCTGGACTCCGCGTCCTTCATCACGGTGGACAAGCCGCCGATGGCCCTGTGGGTTCAGGAGATCTTCGCCCGGATCATCGGATTCGGAACGTGGAGCCTGCTGCTGCCCGAAGTCATCATGGGCGTCGCGGCGGTCGCCGTCGTGTACGCCACGGTCCGGCGCGCCTTCGGACCGGTCGCGGGCGTTATCGCCGCGCTGGTCATGACGCTGACGCCGATCACCGTGGCGATCAACCGGGACAACAACCCGGACACACTCCTCGTCCTGCTGCTGGCCCTCTCCGCGTGGGCCTGCCAGCGGGCGCTGGAGTCCGGGAGACTGCGCTGGCTGCTCGCCTCGGCGTTCTTCATCGGCTGCGGTTTCAACACCAAGATGCTGCAGGCGTACATCCTGCTGCCCGCGCTGGCACTGGTATACCTGCTGTTCGCCCAGGGCGGGTGGCTCCGCCGAATCGGGCACCTGCTCGCCGCCGGAGTCGTCCTCGCGGTGTCGAGCCTCTGGTGGACGATCATCGTCGACCTGATCCCCGCGAGCAAGCGGCCCTACATCGGCGGCAGCACGGACGGCACCGCCTGGGACCTCATCATCGGCTACAACGGCATCGGCCGGATCACCGGCAATGAGGGCGGCGGCCCCGGCGGAGGCGGTGGCCCCGGCGGAGGCGGGCGCGGTGGAGGCGGCGGGCCCGGTTTCTCCGGTCAGTCCGGCATCGGGCGCATGTTCAACGAGGTCCTCGGCGGCCAGATCTCCTGGCTACTGCCGCTCGCCGCGCTCGTCCTGGTCGGCGGCCTGGTCCTGTACTGGAAGCGGCCTCGTACGGACCTGGCGCGCGCGGCCCTGGTGATGTGGGGCGGCTGGCTGGCCCTCCACTTCGTGGTGTTCAGCTTCGCGAGCGGCATCATGCACCCCTACTACACGACCGCCATGACCCCGGCGATCGCCGCCCTGGTCGGGATCGGCGCCGTCGAGCTGACCCGCGCGTACCGGGGCGGCGGGGCCTGGACCTGGGTCCTGCCCGCCGGCCTCGCGGTCACCGGCGCGTGGGCGTTCACCCTCCTGCGGCGCACTCCGAACTGGAACCCGTGGCTCGCCTGGACGGTCGCCGGCCTGACCGTGGTCGCCGTGATCGGCCTGCTCGCCGCGCGTCTCGGCCCGGGCACGCTCGCCCGCTTCGGCGTCCTGGCGGGCGTCATCGGCCTGGTGGCCGGGCTCGCCGGACCGGCGGCCTTCGCGGTGTCCGCCGCCGGCGGCCGCACGAACGGGAGCAACCCGACCGCCGGCCCGAACTCGGGCGGCATGGGCTTCCCGGGCATGCGCGGCGGAATGCCGGGCGGCGGGCAGATCCCGGCCGAGATCCGGAAGAGGTTCGAGGAGGGCGGCGGCTTCCCCGGAGGCGGTTTCCCGGGTGGTGGCTTCCCCGGCGGCGGCTTCCCGGGCGCTCCGAGCGGCTCCGGCGGACAAGGCAACACGGGCGGTCAGGGCGGCGCCGGGCAGATGCCCGGTGGTCAAATGCCCGGTGGCCGGAACGGGCGGCAGGGCGGCCCCGGCGGGGGCGGTCCGGGGATGGGCGGTGAGCTCAGCTCGCAGATGATCTCCTACCTGGAGAAGAACCAGGGCGGCGCCACCTGGCTCGTCGCGGTCAGCAACTCGCAGAGCGCCGCGTCGATCATCCTGCAGACGGGCCGGCCGGCGATCTCCATGTTCGGCTTCGTCGGCAGCGACAAGGCGATGACCGTGCAGAAGCTCCAGGAGCTGGTCAAGGTTGGAAAGCTGCACTACGTGATGACCGGCGGCGGCTTCGGCGGACGAGGCGGTCCCGGCGGAGGCAACTCGGACGTGACCTCCTGGGTCACGAAGAACTGCACCGCCGTGCAGCCCTCGGAGTACGGCGCCTCGACCGCGAGCGGTTCTACGCAGACCACCGGGTCGTCCCTCTACCGCTGCGGTTAAGGGACATCGCGGGCCCGGGCGTCTCCCCGCTCCCGGGCCCGCGACCACCGGCTCCCAGCGCCAAGCGTCCACCGCGCGCCCTGTCGGCAGAAGGGCCGAGGCCACGACTCGCTCGGCTCAACTCGTGGTGGAGGAGGCAGGGTGGTGGTCGGTCAGGCGGCTGATGGAGGGCGCGCGTAGCCACCAGACGGCTGAGGCGCTGGTGGCGGCGCTGAGCGTGCGGCTCAGTCCGATGCGGGCGGCGAGCCGGCGGGCGCCCACCGCGCCCAGCAAGGCGGCGGCGGTGCCCGCCGCCAGGATCGTGCCGGTCACCGCGGCCGAGAGGCGCAGGTCCTGATAGGCGAACAGCAGCAGTGCGGTCCTGACCATGGTCATGCCGAGGTTGCGGGTGGCCGCGGCCAGCGTGGTGTGGCGCAGCACCGGGTGATGCCAGACGTGACCGAGTCCTTGTCTCAATGCCTCTCCCGGCGCCGGGGGCCGGTGATGGCGGGCAGGTTCTCGGGTGGTGATGAGCGACAGCCCGGTCAGTGAGGCGGCGAAGGACACGGCGACAGGTAGTCGATCCGGCCGGTGGCCGAGGCCGCCGCGACCGTGGCGAAGACCACCAGCCGTACCAGGTCACAGGCGATCAGGATCCGGCGGCGCCGATACCGGTCGGCGGCCACCCCGGCGAACGGGCCCAGCAGTGGGCAGGCGATGTACCCGATGGCGGTGAGCAGGCCTACCTGCCACCCGCCAGCGTGGAGCACCAGAATCGCGATGCTGGGAACCGCCAGCGTGGCGACCTGGTCACCGGCCAGACTGATCGTCTGCCCCGCCCACAGCAGCCGAAAGTCGCGCCCCAGCCTCCGCATCACGCGTACTCACCGATCACCGGCAGTCCCGCTCCGCCTCGGCTGACGTTGATCACCGGGCCGCAGAAGGCGCATACCCGAAATCCGCCGGAAGGCTCCCATCGAATTCACTACATGATCATCGTGACGGATGGGCGTTCGCCCGGGCCAATGCGGCCTGACCAGCGGCTACCCGAACAACCAGCCCTCAGCGCGCGGTCTTGGCTTTGATGAGTGGCGCGTCCCGCGACAACTCCCGGAACCCGACGCTGTAGTACAGCCCGCGCGCCCGGGGATGCCCCGGCGCACCCAGGCAGGCGACCGTCATATGAGTGGCCCCGGCCGCCCGCGCCAGATGCATCCCATGCAGAAGCATCGCTCTTCCCAACCCCCGATGCCGGTAGTCCGGATGCGTCCCGACCGGCTCGAACTCAGCGGTCTTGTTCGCCTCGTCGAGCCACATGATCGTCGAGGATGCCATCGTCCCGTCCGGCGCCTCCACCAGGATGTGCAGATCGCCGCGGTACCCCGCCGTCTGTCGGACACCCTGGTAGCCCTCGGCCGTGTAGGTCGAGAGAGACCAGGCGTCCAGATGGGCCTGGACCGCGGCCTCCGGCCCGGCCTCGTCGGCGGTGCGGAACCGGAATCCGTCCGGCAGTACCGGCTGTTCCACGTCGGTGAGGTCCCGCTCATTGAGCTGGGTCCAGGACCCGGCGTCGCCGAGCGAGGCCGGGTCGGTCTCATAGCCGTGCGCCGCCCAACGTCGCAGGGCGAACTCATCGGCGGCGCCCGGCATCACCGTACGCTCGATGCCCGCCGCCGTACCGTCGTACCAGTCGATCACCTCGTCGACCAGCCCGGCGTGGTCGGGATGGACCTGATACGCCAGATAGGCGCCGGTGACGTCCTTCACCGACCCGTCACTCCGCCTCACCTGGCGCGGAAGATGGGCCCAGCCCCACGCCACCAGATCCCCGCCAGAGAACCACAGCCGACGCCGCCAGCTCGCGCCCTCGCCTGCGTACCCCTTGCCCCAGTTCCAGGCCAACTCTCCGAACGAGGCGTCGCTGTTCACCAGGTCCGGGCGGGTGGCGGTGACACGCTGCGCCAGACCCTGCATGAGCTGCACGTCCACGGCGGCCACAAGCTCGACGTTCGCCATAGGCGCCACTGTGCCAGGACCCCACAAAGCCGTCGAAAGGTTTTCCGGGGCCGCCGATCGAGGCAGTCAACAGCACTGGGACAACGTGCGAAACGCATCGTCGAGGCGGCAGGCCGGGCAGCCAAGTCCCTCGCTTACGCCGGTCGACCGCGGAGATCGACCGACGCGCGACACTACGTGCAGGGCGAACGTTGCCTGCTACAGCACTAGATCCGGTTGATCGTCGCGAACCAGGCAGGTGCGCCGTCGTCGTGGTATCTCGTCTGAATCCGGTCCGGTTCGATCGTGGCGACGCTCCATCCATGGCCGGGATCGAACGCCGCTCTCAGCTCTTCCTCGCTGACGGGGTGCGGGCCGGCATCGGGGCCATCGTCACTGAAGCACAACACGTACAGGGTGCCACCGTGCGCGATCACCGACGCCAGGCTCGCCACATATCCCGGGCGCTCGTCACCGTCGAAGGTGTGAAACAGTCCGCAGTCCAGCACCGTCTCGAACCTGCGTCCCAAACGCTCCAGCCTGAACGCGTCCGCCGTGGCGAACTCGACCTCGATCCCACGGTCGTCGGCCTTCTCCCTGGCGATCGCCAGTGCCGTCTCAGCCACGTCGACGCCCAGGACCGGCAGTCCCAGCGAGGCGATGTGAAGAGCGTTCTCGCCGGTCCCGCAGCCTGCGTCGAGCACCGCTCCGGCGAATCCGCCTTCGGACGCCAGACGCACAATCGCCGACTGCGGCCGGCCGATGTCCCAAGGCGCAGGGCCGTCGTGATACGACGCATCCCAGGGCAGTCCCGTCATCCGTTCATGACTGGTCGGCCGGCGGCCGCCGAAGGGATCATCAGCGAGATCTCCTGATCGCTCCAAGGCTTCGTCCCCCTTCCTGCAACTGATCCTGCCACCTGACTACTTCCGGAAGCCGTTTCGGTCCAGACCGGGTCGCTGAGACCGAAGGCTCCCCAGCCGACAAGGGGCGTCGTCTCCCCTCGCCCGCGCCTGCGATCTCGGCCCGCAACCAGCTGGCTTCATGTACATCTGATACATTCATGACATGAGCGATCCGGTGATCGAATCAATGGCGGAGGCCCGAAGCCACTTCGCGGATGTGATCGATCGAGCCCGTCGAGACGAGATCCCCACCATCATCACCCGGCGCGGCAAGCAGGAGGCCGTGGTGATCGACATCGATGAATACCAGCACCTGCGTCGCATCGCGGAGCAGCTCGAGGAGTCGTGGCTCAACCAACTGGCCGACGAAGCGGAGTCCGAGGGTACGGAAGGCTCCGTCTCGCTCGAGGAGATGGCCGCCATGCTCCGAGACCACCACGCGTGAGCCAATGGGATACGTCACGCGATTCACCCCTCACGCGCAGCGGGACATGCTCAAGATTCCCCGCGGCGAAGCAGTGCGGATCCTCCATCGGCTTACCGAGCTTCAGAAGGCGTTGGATGCCGGAGACACCACCGCCTTCGACATCAAGTCCCTTCAAGGTCACAACGCGCGGTGGCGGCTGCGAGTCGGGGACTACCGCGTCATCTACACGATTGAGGATGGTCAACTGATCGTGTGGGTTCTGGCCGTCGGCAATCGCCGGGAGATATACCGCCGCATTTGAGCCCTGCCGGGGATCCAGGAGTTCCACTCACCCGAAGTGGCGTCACTTCCGGAACCCGATGTCGGTCCAGACCGGGTCGGACAGGCCGAAGGCGCCCCAGTTGGCGAGGGAGCTTCGGACCGGGACGATCTGCGGGCGCTGGTAGAGCGGCAGTGAGTGGACCTCGGCCCAGATCATCCGGTCCGCCTCGTTCGCCGCGCGCCGCGCCCGTACGGGGTCGAGTTCGCCGACGGCCCGCGCGAGCGTCCCGTCCAGCCGGGCGGAGCCGATCCGGGCGAGGTTCTGCCGCACGTCGTCGCCGCGCGGCCGGGCGTACACCGACTCCAGGTTCGAGATCGGGAACGACGTGTCGTGCCAGGTGAAGGGCGCGACGTCGTAGCCGCCGGGCACGAGGTACCGGTCGAAGAAATCACCGTCGGGGACCGGGCGGAGCAGCAGGCGCACGCCGGCCTCACGCAGCATCGCCTGGATCAGCTCGCCGCTCTGCCTGCTCATCGCCGCGCTCTCCGGGAAGAGATAGCGGAGGGTCAGCATCCGGCCGTTCTTCCGGCGCACTCCCCCTGCCGGTGTCCAGCCCGCCCGGTCGAGCAGTCGCTGGGCCCCGCCGGGGTCGTACGCCCCGACCTGCCCGGCGTTGTCCCGGTAGCCCTGCTGGGTGTTGACGTACACGTGGTCGTTCATCACGTCGGCGCGTCCGCCCAGGCCGCGCAGCGCCGACCGGGCGACGGCGGCGCGGTCGATGGCCATCGCGACCGCCCGTCGCACGTCCGGGTCCGACAGCGCCGGGCCGGCGCCGTTGAAGGTGAGCTGGACGAAGTCCGGCCCGGCCGCCCGCCGTACCGACACGCCGGCGGTCCCGGCGACGCGCCGGTACGCGGTGGCGTCGGCGCCGGCGTCGAAGCCGTCGATCTCACCGCTCAGCAGGGCACCGGGCATGGCGTCGCGGGCGAGGTGGCGGAAGACGATCCGGTCGAGTTTCGGCCTGGCGCCCCACCAGGCCGGATCGCGGACGACCGTGACGGCCTCGGCGGTCCGATCGATCCGTTCGAGCCGGAAGGGGCCCGCGGTGACGGGAAGCCGGTTCAGCCAGGCGTGGTCCCAACGGTCCGGCGTGCCGATGGTCCCGGCCGGGTAGAGGGGACTGAAGAGTTCGCGCCATTCGCCGAACGGCCGGGCGAAGGTCACCACGACCTGCCGGTCGTCACGTCCGCGTGCGACGCCGCGGATCCGGTCGTACCCGGTGGAGGTGGCGATCGGGAAGGCCGGGTTCCGGCCGCGGACCGCCCGCCAGAGGGACTGGAAGTCCCGGTAACCGATCGGCGTGCCGTCGGACCAGCGGGCCTTCGGGTTGATGTCGTACACGATGACCTGATGCGGGCTCGTCCGGGCGATCCGCGCGCCGGCCAGGTAGTCCGGGTCGGGGCGGACCGCGCCGTTCGCGTCGCTGCGGAACAGCCACGGCATCGTCGTGCGCAGGACCGTGACCGCGTCGAGGTTCGGCCCGCCGAGATGCCAGTAGTTCCACTGGGTGCGGAACTCCCCGGTCGCCAGGCGGAGGGTGCCGCCCTCCCGCACGCCGGCACGCGGCACCGGGCCGATGTCGTACGGGGCGAGGGCGGGCGGCGCGCCGGGACGGGCGCCGGAACAGCCGCTCAGGACGATGAGGACGGCCACGAGTCGGATGAGCGTCATCCACGCTCCTGGAACGACGCGCCGCGCAGCCCGGCGCCGGCCAGGTCGACGGCGAGCAGCGTGGCGATCAGCAGGATCACCGGGGGCAGGAACAGCCATGGGAAGACCGTGGCGGCCGGGGCTCCGTCGGCGAGGAGCGTGCCCAGGGAGACGTCCGGCGGGCGGACCCCGAAGCCGAAGTAGGACAGGCCAGACTCGCCGACGACGGCCGCGCCGGTGTTCAGCGTGGCGTCGGCGAGCAACAGCGACGTCAGATTCGGCAGCAGGTGGCGGAGGACGATCCTCTGCGCCGACGCGCCCAGCTGGCGTGCCGCGAGGACGTACCCCTCGTCGCGCAGGGAGCGCGTCGCGGCCCGGACCGCCCGCGCCGTCATCATCCACATCAGGCCGGTCAACAGGAGGGCGGTCGCGACCTGGCCGGTGAACTCCCGGGACGCCACCGCCGCCACCAGGAACGGCGGGAACACCAGCAGCAGATCGGTGGTCCACAGCAGGAGGCGATCGGCCCACCCGCCGAGGTATCCGGCGACTGCACCCGTGATCGCGGCCAGAATCGTCGCGCCCGACGCCACGAGCAGGCCGGTGATCAGCGACCGGCGAAGGGCGCGCAGCGCGACCGCGTACATGTCCCGGCCGCTCGCCGTCGTTCCGAGCCAGTGATCCGCCGATGGCGGATCGCCGAACGCGGTGACGTCGACGTCCGTCCAGCTCCACCGGGTGAGGTACGGCCCGGCGCCGGCGAGGATCCCGAGCAGGGCGAGCAGCGCGAACCCGGCCAGCGGCCGTCCGTACGTCCTCACGCGCGGGCCCTCGGGTCGAGGACCGCGACGGCGAGGTCGGACAGCAGCCCGGCGCACAGGACCACGACGGCGGCGAAGCAGCAGTACGCGGCGACCGCGTTGACGTCGCCGCGATGGATGGAGTCGATCAGCCACTCCCCCATGCCGTGCCAGCCGAAGACCTTCTCGGTGCACGCCGCTCCCGCGAGAAGGGTCGCGCACCCGTACGCCGACATCGGGACCACGGGGATCACCGCGACGCGCAGCGCGTGCCGGGTCAGCGCTCTGCGGCGGGTCAGTCCCTTGGCGACGGCGGCCCGGACGAAGGCGGCGTCGGCGGTGTCCCGCAGGGTGCCGCGAAGGTAACGGCCGACGACGGGCGCCCGGCCGAGCGCGATCGTCAGTGTCGGCAGCACGAGGTGCTGGAGGCGCTCGGCGAGGTGGTGCGGGGATCCGCCCGCGACGCCGGGGGTGTACTCCCCCGTCCAGGCGAAGATCCTGGTCCCGGTGCGGGAGTTCGCCCACTGCGCCGCCGCCTGGGCCAGGACGGCGAGGGCGACGAGGGGAATCGCGAGGACCGTGAAGGTGCCGGCCGTGACCAGGCGGTCGAGGACGACGTGCCGGTCGAACGCGCCGACGACACCGAGCGCGGCCCCGAGGAGGTTGCCCAGGAGCACGCCCGCCGGCAGCAGGCGCAGGCTGGCGCCGATCCGGCGGCGCGTCTCGGCCTCGGCCGGAGCGCCGTCCAGGGTGATGCCGAGGTCGCCGCGCGGCACTCCGGAGGCCCAGGTGACGAACCGCGTGAGCAGCGGGGTCCGGTCGTTCGCGTTGAGCTCGTCGAGCCGTTTGTCGACGACGGAAGGCGGCGGAGGCGGATTGTGCGCCTCCAGCTCGGCCCGGGGATCGAGCGCCGTGGCGGCGAGGAGGTAGGCGAGACCGATCGCGACGGTGACGAGGAGCGCCTGACCGGCCAGTCTGCGCAGCAGAACGCCCGCCATGGACACCTCCTCCGCGAATCGACCCGACCACGAAAAGTTATCGACTCATCACTCTTCGCGCAGGAGGTTGCCGAGATGTCCGGAACGGCGGGTGGGGCCGTCGCCCCACCCGCCGTTGCCTCAGCTCCTACGGTCGGCGGCCCGGCGCGCGGTCACGCACGCCACTTCGACGCAGTTACCGCCGTTGCCGCCGCTGCGGGCGGACTTGCGCCACGTCGCCACTTCGACGCACGCGCCGCCATTGCCGCTGCTCCGGGTGGACTTTCGCCAGTTCACGTCCATTTCTTGGCCACTTCCTTGATGAGGTTGAGAGATGCCTGCCGCGGGAGCGCCTCGGCGCGGAGGCACTCCCACATCCGTTTCACGATCGCCAGGTCCTCCGCGCTCTCGGCCAGCTGGCCGTACAGCGCGGTGTCGAGGTAGACGAACTCGTCTCCGTCCATCGTGGCGATGACGAAGGGCCCGGCCAGGCCGGCGTAGGCGCCGGCATCCGTGGGGATCACCTGCACGACGATGTCCGAGCGCGTCTCGCACAGCTCGACGAGGTGCATGAGCTGCTCGCGCATGACCGTCGGCCCGCCGATGGCCCGGTGGAGAACGCCCTCGTCCACCACCGCGACGAACATCGGCGGGTCGTCGCGGGTGAGGATCCGCTGGCGTTCCAGCCGGGTCCGCACCTGCGTCTCGATGTCCAGCGACGCCGGCTGGCCGCTCTTCTCGAACACCGCGCGGGCGTAGTCGGGGGTCTGCAGCAGCCCCGGGACGAGGAGCGCCTCGAACCAGTTGAGGGCGGTCGCCTGTTCTTCGATGATTCTCCATCGGTCGAGCCAGTCCGGGATCAACTCACGTTCGACGAGTTCTTTCAGCAGCCGCTTGAGCGCCCCACCTGTTTCCAGGGCGTCATCGCACCGCTTTACGAAGTCGGTTTTCGGTTTCCGTCGCGCGGTCTCCACCATCCCGACGGCGGACTCCGAATAATTGATCGCCTGAGCCAGCTGAAGCTGGCTCAGCTTCCGATACTCACGCCATGAACGTAACTCAGCGGCGAAGTACTCCAACCAGGTACGACCATCATTGAACCTCACAGCTCCCTCACAACCGCCTCACAGACCGGGCGCTCGCGCTCACGTTAACCGGGTCTTTGGGTCGAGACTACGTCTCTCCAGGTAGACGTGGGAGGGGAAATCTCTCACCGTCAGGAAGGCGTAAGAGATGCCATCTTCACCTCATTCGAGCTGCATGCTCATCGCCGCACTGCCCAGCGCGGCCGGGCGAGCCCGGGCCTATACGCGGTGGGCGTTGCGCACCTGGCGGCTGGAGACCATGATCGAGACTGCGGAGCTCCTGGTCAGCGAGCTGGTGACCAATGCGGTGAAGGCCACCGGCGGCCTCAACGGCTCTCTCCGCGCCGGGCGGGGCGAGACGGGTTCGTCGATCTATCTCTGTCTCTCGACGTTCTCGGAGAAGCTGCTGATAGAAGTGTGGGACAGAAGTGACGAATCACCGCATAGGCGCACAGCCTCGGACGATGACGAGAACGGCCGTGGACTCGTTCTCGTCCAGGCCCTCTCGAAGGACTGGGGATATGAAACGTTGCACTCGGGTGGAAAAATCGTATGGTGCGAGTGCCTGATTCTCGAGTGACGACCGAACCGCCTCCGCGCCTCACGATCACGCCCCTGACGACGCAGCGCCGGAATCCATACCACCACTATTAGCCTTGGACCTCCAAATAAAACGCGTTATACCGCTTCAGAATAAGACCGCGTCAATCACCGACGGAGATCTAAAACAGACAGGCCCCGCCCATAATGCGCGGGGCCTGTCATCCTTACACGGAGCTCACGGAACGGCTCCACCGCGCCGATTCAAGAAGTGAGGGTCTCAGTCAAGGAGGAAGGCCGCGATCTCGGCGTGCTGGGCACGGGCGGGGCCGTCGAACGCGGCGAGCCACTGGGCGCGCTTGTAGTAGCGGTGCAGCACGTGCTCCCAGGTGAAGCCGATGCCGCCGTGCCCCTGGATGGCGTTCTCGCAGGCGAAGACCGCGGCCTCCCCGGCGAACGCCTTGGCCGCGAGGCAGGCCTGGCGCGCCATCGAGTCGTCCTCGGCGACGCACCACGCCGCCCAGTAGGCCAGCGAACGGGCCTCCTGGAGCCGTACGTAGACGTCGGACGCCTTGTGCGACACGGCCTGGTAGACGCCGATCGGCTTGCCGAACTGCTTGCGCTCCTTGGCGTAGGCGACGAGGAGGTCCAGCGCGCGCTGGGCGACGCCGACCGACTCCAGGGCCGCCGCGGCGTAGGCGCCGTCGCGGATCCGGCCGAGCAGTTCCGCGGCGGCGTCCCCGCTCTCCAGTTGGCGCGCGGGGGCTCCGTCGAATCGGACGGTCGCCGGTCGCCGCGTGCCGTCCAGCGCGCGGTGCGGCGTGACCGTGGCCGCGGAGGCCTCGACGGCGTAGAGCCCGTCGGCGGCCGTGACGACGAACAGGTCGACCGCCGCGCCGTCCGGCACGAGGACCTTCTCGCCGGTGAGCCGCCCGCCGGAGACCGTCGCGCCGGCCGGGTCCAGCAGCCCCTGTGGCACGCCGGGCTCGGCCCACGCCAGCGTGGCCGTCAGCCCGCCCTCCGCGACCCGCTTGGCCGTCTCGTCGTCGAGCGCGGGAGCCACGAGGACGGCGGTGGAGAAGTACGGCGCGGCGAGCGGCCGGTAGCCGGTCTCCTCCAGCAGTACGGCCTGGTCGAGGAAGGTCAGCTCGGCGTCCAGCCAGCCCATCTCGGCGAGCTTCGGCCACACCTCGGCGTCGACGCCGGTCTCGGAGTCGGCGAGCTGCGCGAGACGGACGTCGTCGTAGCGGTCCGCGAGGAACTCGCGGGCGAAGCCGCGCAGTTGCTCCTGCTCTTCGGAGAACGCGAAGTCCATGATCAACGTCCCTTCGGCAGGCCGAGGACCCGCTCGGCGATGATGTTGCGCAGGATCTCCGAGGTGCCCGCCTCGATCGTGTTGCCCCGAGCCCGAAGCTGCCAGTACTGCCAGAACCCGTTCCACGGCGCCTCGTCGCCGGTGACCTGGGCGTGCAGGCCGAACACCGACTGGGCAAGCGAGGTAAGGCGCTGGTTGGCCTCGCTCCAGGCGAGCTTGACGCCCGACCCCTCCGGGCCGGGGATCCCCGTCTCCAGCAGGGTCGTGAGCGCCCGGTAGTTGGTGAAGCGCAGCGACTGCATCTCGATCCACTCGCGGGCCACGGCGTCGCGGATCAGCGGGTCGTCGGCGGGCCGCCGGCCGTCCGTGCCCGGCTCCCGTACGAGGTCGACCAGGTGGTTGACCATGCGCTCGAGCTCCGCGGACAGGGCGAAGCCGAGCGTGCCGCGCTCGTGCAGCAGCGTGGTCATCGCGACCTTCCACCCGTCACCGGGCCGGCCGAGGATCGAGTCGCGCGGCACCCGGACGTCGTCGAAGAAGATCTCGTTGAACTCCGGGTCGCCGGTGATCTGGTGCAGCGGGCGCACGGTCACGCCGGGCGCGTGCATGTCGACGATGAGGTAGGACAGTCCGGCGTGCTTGGGCGCGTCCGGGTCCGTACGGACGACGAGGATGCACCAGTCCGCCTTGTGCGCGTAGGACGACCAGACCTTCTGCCCGTTGACCACCCAGTGGTCGCCGTCGAGGACGGCGCTGGTCCGGCCGGCGGCCAGGTCCGAGCCTGAGCCGGGCTCGGAGAAGCCCTGGCACCAGATCTCCTCGCCCGACAGCAGCGGCTTGAGGTAGCGCTGCTTCTGCTCGTCGGTGCCCCAGGCGATGATCGTCGGGCCGGCCATGTTCAGGCCGATGACGCCCGGGTGCCCGGGGGCGTCGGCGTGGGCCGACTCCTCCAGGTAGATGGCCTGGTAGGTCGGGGACAGGCCACGCCCGCCGTACTGCTCCGGCCAGGTCAGCCCGACGTAGCCGGCCGAGTAGAGCCGGCCGCCCCACGCCCGCTGCTCGTCGAAGTCGCCCCGGCCCGCCTCGATCGCGCGGCGCGGGGCGTTCTCCTCGAGCCACGAGCGGAGCTCCGCTCGGAACGCGGCCTCCTCGGGTGTGTCGCGAAAGTCCACGCTGCCTCCTACATGCCGATCGCCCGGCAGTACAGCCGGGTGAGCTGTTCGACGTCGCCGTCGTCGTGGGGCCGGCCGAGGACGTACCAGGTGTACGCCGTCCGGCCGATCATCGTCGCGAGCGCGACCGCGGCCGTACGCGGGTCGACGTCCTCGGGGACCAGGCCGGACCGCTGCCACTCCCGGATGGCGCGCTCCTGCCGGTCGTAGAAGACCCCCCACGCCCGCAGGTACGTCTCGCGCATCGCCGGGGAGAACGTGGCGACCTGCTCGAAGACCGCCATCAGCCGGGCGTTGTCCCGGTAGGCGCGCAGGTAGGCGCGGTTGGCACTGGCGATGCGCGCCGCGGGGCCGTCGCCGTTCAGCGGCTCGGCCCGCATCACGGTGAGCAGGCCGTTCAGCATCTCGTCGATCAGCTCGGCGAAGACGGCGTCCTTGTCGGCGAAGTGCGTGTAGAAGCTGCCGTACGCGACGCCGGCCCGGTCACAGATCTCACTGATCTTGGCGTCGAGGAAGCCGTTCTCCTCGAACACCTCCCGGGCGGCCGTCAGCAGCGCGGCGCGGGTACGCTCGGCGCGTGCCTGGCGCTTCACGGGGGTCATGGCGCACATCGTAACCGAAACCGATTCGGTAATCGACAAGTCGGCCGACTCGCGTTCGACGCGGCAGCGGCACCGCCCTACACGACAGCGCCGCCCGGCGCGGTGGTGCCGGGCGACACCGTGGTGCCAGACGACGCGGTGGTACAGGGGCTCAGGGGCGTGCTGGATCTGCGTACCCGCCCGAGCCCGGGGGCCGGGTCACGAGCGGGCGGGTACGGGCGTGGGAGGGTGCTGTTCGGGGGTGCTCCCCGGCCGGACCCGCCGGTTGCGCAGCACCCCGGCGCCGACCAGGAGAAGACCGGCCGCCGACCAGACGAGTAGAACCGTGAGCGGGCCGCCCGCCCGCGCGCCGTCGAAGAACGCGACCGACCGCAGGAGCGTGCCGCCCGCTCCGGCCGGCAGGTCCTGGCCGATCGTCCCCCACGGCCGGGGCAGCAGCTCAGGCGCCGAGGTGACGCCCGAGAGCGGGTTGGCGAGAAGCATCATCGTGACCGCGCCCAGGCCGATCCCGGCCCGGCCGAGCACCGCGCCGAGCCCGGCAACGGCGCTCGCCACCGCGAGGCTGGTCAGGCCGATCACCCCGGCGACGGTCACGTACGAGCCCGGCACCACCGACAGGCCGCCCGCCACGAACGCGGCGGTGAGGAACCCCGCCCCGGCCGCGAACACCACCAGGCCGATCCCCCGCCATTCCGCGGAACCGACCAGGAGCGTCAAGAGAATGCCGCAGATCAGGCTCGACATGACGAGCGGCAGTACGAGAGCGCTGAACGCGGCGCCTCGCGGGTCGTCACGATCGGCCGGCACGACGTCCTGCGGGGCCGGCACGCCGGCCCCGGACAGTTGCTGGGACATCTGGGTGAGCAGCTGCGCGACGGTCGGGCTCGCGGCGGAGGCGACGAGCACCCGCGGCCCGCCCTGCGTGACCACGATGGCGCCGTACGCCTCGCGGTCGGCCAGCGCCCGCCGGGCGGCCGCCTCGTCGGGGCGCCGCTTCACCTCGAACGCCCCAGGCCGCTCGGCACCGAGTCGCTGCGCGACGGATGCGGCGGCCGGGGCCGGACCGGCCACGACGACCGGCACGTGGCGGGGTGCGATACGGGCGGCGGGCCAGGTGAACGCGGCCACCATGAGCGCTTGCACGGCGACGGCCAGCAGGCCCACGAGGGCGGCGCGGAGAGAGGTCTTCATCGTCCCACTCCAGTAAAGCGAATGTTCGTTCTCTTACCGGCCCTCACGATCACAACCCTCGCCGGGTTTGTCAAGAACGAATGTTCGTTTTATTATCGGAACCATGCCCAAGGTCAGCGAGGAGCACCTCGAACAGCGTCGTCGGCAAATCCTCGACGCGGCCCGGCGGTGCTTCGGCCGCAAGGGCTTCCACCAGACGTCCATGCAGGACGTCTTCAAGGAGTCAGGCCTGTCGGCCGGCGCCGTCTACCGCTACTTCAAGAGCAAAGAAGAGATCGTCCGCGCCATCGGCGTAGAGAACCAGGGCATCATCGCCGGCCTGCTGAAGGAGGTCCTCAGCGAGGACGCCCTGCCCCCGCTGGACGAGGTCGTCGGCCGGCTCGTCCAGCGGATCGAGACCCTGCTGGCGGACGAGGGCGCACTCCGCGTCGCACCCGCCGCATGGGTCGAGGCGATGCACAACCCGGCGGTCGGTGTCATCGTCCGTGACCTGTTCGCCGACACCCGTCAGTGGTGGGTGAAGCTCGCCGAGCGGATGCGCGACGCGGGACGCCTGCCCGCCGACGCCGACCCCTGGGTCGTCGGCGCCACGCTGTTCTGCCTCGTGCCGGGCTTCGTACTCCAGCGGCTCATCCTGGAGGACGTCGACGCCGACACCCTGCGCGAGGGCATCCGCGCGCTGACCGGCTGAAAAAGGAATTGCGCCGAGGTCAGGGCCCACGTTTGGCTGGGCGGCATGGCCGAACTGCGTACCGATCGCCTCATCCTCCGTCGATGGCGTGCCTCCGACCTTGAACCGTGGGCGACGATGAACGCCGATCCCGAGGTTCGAGAGCACTTGGGCGACCTGCTCACCCGCGAACAGAGCGACGCCTCCGCGGCGCGGTTCCAGGCCGAGCTCGACCGGCGTGGCTACGGGTTTTGGGCGGTCGAGGAGCAGGCCACGGGCGGGTTCATCGGCTTCGTGGGCCTGGACCCGGTGGAGGCCGACATGCCGTTCACCGGAGTGGAGATCGGCTGGAGGCTCGCCCGCCCGGCCTGGGGCCGGGGCTACGCCACCGAGGCCGCGCGGACGGTCCTGGCCCACGGCTTCGACGCCCTTGAGCTTCCCGAGATCCTCGCCGTGACAACGGCCACCAACGTCCGTTCGCAGGCGGTGATGCGCCGGATCGGCATGACCCGGAACCCTGCCGACGACTTCGACGACCCGACCGCGCCCGAAGGGCCACTGCGCCCGAGCGTGCTGTACCGCATCGCCCGTAGTACGAGGACCTGAGGTTCTCCGCCGGGTGGTCTGATCAGGCTGCGGCGGCGGGACCAGGGCGACCGCGGCCGCCGACCGCCGTCAGCGGGCGGCGAGCCAGTCGGGGCGCAGCTCGCCTTCGGCGACGAGGACCGCCGGGCCGCGCAGGAAGCTCGTCGTGCCGTCCAGGATGACGGTGACGACGCCGCCCGGGACGGTGATCTCCCAGGTGCCGGTCGTCCGGCCCTGAGCGTGGGCGGCGGCCACGGCCGTCGCGACCGTGCCCGTACCGCACGAGCGCGTCTCGCCCGACCCCCGCTCGTACACGCGCATCTCCACCCGGCCGTCGCCGAGCGGCCGGAAGAGCTCGACGTTGACGCCCTCGGGGAAGGCGGCCGGGTTGAAACCGGGGGCGCGCGTCAGGTCGAGGCCGGCGACCGGCTCGTCGATCGCGCAGGCCAGGTGCGGGTTGCCCATGGAGACCCGCAGCCCGGCGTACGACCGGCCGGAGACGACCGCCCGCCCCTTCCCCAACACCTCGGGAGCGCCCATGTCCACGGTCACGTCGCCGGTCGCGCCCAGGCTCACCGCGCGTACGCCCGCCCGCGTCCCGACGGCGAGGTCGCCGGGGGCGGCCAGGCCGGCGTCGACCAGGTAACGGGCGAAGACGCGCACGCCGTTGCCGCACATCTCCGCGATGCTGCCGTCGGCGTTGCGGTAGTCCATGAACCACTCGGCGCCGAGGTCGTCGCGGCCCAGCGCCTTGGAGCGCACGACGCGCAGCACGCCGTCGGCGCCGATGCCCGCGCGCCGGTCGCACAGGGCGGCCACGAGGGACGGCGTCAGGTCGAGCGAGCCATCCAGATCCGGCACGATCACGAAGTCGTTCTCCGTGCCGTGTCCCTTCACGAAGCGCATGGCCCGATCGTATCCAGCGCCGTCTCGACGAGCGCGTCGTAGGGGATCCAGCGCACGCGGGGGTCGCGGCGGAACCACGACTCCTGACGGCGGGCGAACCGCCGGGTGGCCCGGATCGTCTCCTGCTTCGCCTGCTCCTCGGTCCACTCCCCCGACAGGAATCGCAGCACCTGGGCGTAGCCGAGTGCGCGGCTCGCGGTCAGCCCGTCGCGCAGCCCCTCCGGCTCGAGGCGGCGGACCTCGTCGACGAACCCGGCCTTCCACATCCGCTCCACGCGTACGGCGATGCGCTCGTCGAGCTCCGGCCGGGGCACGGTCAGGCCCAGCTGCACCGAGTCGCCGGTGTCGGCGTACGACGGCATGGAGGCGGTGAAGGGCCGGCCGGTCATCTCGATCACCTCGAGGGCCCGGACGATGCGGCGGCCGTTGCTGGGCAGGATCGACGCGGCGGCGGCCGGGTCGAGCCCGGCCAGCCGGGCGTGCAGCGCGGCGGGCCCGTGCTCGGTGAGCTCCTCCTCCAGCCGCGCGCGCACCTCCGGGTCGGTGCCGGGGAACTCCAGGTCGTCCAGGACCGCCCGGACGTACAGGCCGGAGCCGCCGACGAGCAGCGGCACCCGCCCGCGCCCGCGGATCTCGGCGACCGCCCGGCGCGCCGTCTCCTGGAACTCGGCGACGCTGGCCGTGCGGGTGACGTCCCACACGTCGAGCAGGTGGTGCGGCACGCCACGCCACTCCGGCTCGATGAGCTTGGCGGTGCCGATGTCCATGCCGCGGTAGAGCTGCATGGAGTCGGCGTTGACGATCTCGCCGCCGAGCCGCAGGGCGAGCTCGACCGCGAGGTCGGACTTGCCCGCGGCGGTCGGCCCGACCACCGCGATCACCTTCATCTCCTCCACCGGCTTAATTCTGCCGTTTCCTCCGGGGTGCTTCCTCCGCACACGAGCGAGCGGGGCCCCTGACCGAGGCTCCACGACGAGCGGATCACGTTTCGGATCGGCTCCCGGACTGGATCAGGACGCCCTTATCCGGCGGATCACCGCTCTCCCCGAGGAAGAGGCCCAGTACGCGAGGTAGACCGGTCAAGTTCCCCCGGACCAGGCGTCAGGATCGCTTGTCGGCCGAACGGCCGCGGTCTACCATCAAGTCGACTTTTAGGAAACTTTCTTAAGAGTCATCCGGAGCGCTCCCGGTCACCCCGCCATCCGCCCCCCTCAGGCCGGTCGTGGACCGGCCATCACGTGCATGCGTCAGCCCGCCGACACCGCACGGCGGCGCCCCCCGCCATCTCCCGCATCCCGCCCCTGGAGGATCGATGCTGCTTCGCACGTGGCTCCCCGGCTTGCTCGCCGCAGCCCTGTTCACCGCCCTGACCGGCACCGCGGCGGAAGCCGGCACCATCCCGCCCGGTGCCGCCCGCCACTCGGCCGGCCCCGCGGCCACCTGCACGGTGACCAGCACACTCGCCGGCGACCACTTCACCCCCGTACAGGTCGCCCAGACCGCCAAGAACAACGGCTTCACCGGCAACGGGCTGGTCGTCTCGGTGGCCGTGGCGCTCGCCGAGAGCAGCGGCTGGACCCGCGCGGTGCTGGTCGACTCGGACTGCAGCCGCGACCGCGGACTGTGGCAGATCAACTCGTACTGGCACTCCGAGGTGTCCGACGCACAGGCGTTCGACCCGAACGGCGCCGCGCAGGCCGCCTACCGGATCTCCTCGTCCGGTAACGACTGGACACCGTGGACGACCTACACCAACGGCGCCTACCAGCAGCACATGGCCGAAGCCCAGCAGGCGGTCAACCAGATCGGCGGCGGTGGCGGCGGCAGTACGGGCTGCGGCGGGCTGTCGGCCTGGAACGCCGGTACGGCCTACACCGGCGGGGCGAGCGTGTCGTACAACGGCCACCGCTGGACCGCCAAGTGGTGGACCCAGGGTGACGTGCCCGGTGCGAACGCGCAGAACGTCTGGACCGACAACGGTTCCTGCTGACCCGGCGCGCCTCCCGCGCCGCGAAGGTGCGCTCGGCTCCGGGCGGATCCGGAGCCGAGCGCACTCGTTCTCGCCAGATCGGCGCAGGCCAGAGCATCACAGACCGCACCCGGAGGGTTCGTCGGCGAGACGCAGATCACTCTGGAGCGCGCGTCGCCGCCGACGGGATTCCCCTGCCGGATATGGGGGCAGATGGCCGATAGGGGCGCCGAGGGCCGGTGTCCCGGAACAAGGCGTCAGGGGAGCTCGGATGTCCCTCATGGACAAGGTGAAGAACCTTCTCGGCCAGCACGGCGACAAGGTGGAAGAAGCAATCGAGAAGGCCGGCGACATGGCCGACCGAAAGACCGGCGGGAAGTACTCCGGCCAGATCGACACGGCTCAGGAGCAGGCACGGCGATTCGTGGAGCGCTCCGGCGGCGAAGGCGAGCCCGAAGACCGCGGCAGCCCGGGAGGCGCCGATCCGATGGGCGGTGGCCGGCCGTCTTAGCCCGCCGCCGACCGCCATAGCCCGCTCTGCCGGCCGGCACGGACCACTGCGGCCGGCATAGTCCGCCGTCGGCCGACATGACCGGTCATCGGCTGGCATGACCGGCCGCCGGTCGGCAGAGCAGGCTGTTGGCCGTCATAGGCGCTGCCTGGCCGTCATGACCCACTGCCGGTCCGCGTGACCGACCGCAGGCCGGCGTAACCCGCTGCCGGTCGGCGTGACCTACTGTCGGCCGACAGGGTGGGCCGCGGTCGTCAGGGCGTGCGGCGGGTCCAGCTCGCGACCAGGTACCCGACGCCGTACGGGGCCTCGTCCGCCAGCAGTTCCGCGTCGAACGGGGCGTGTCCGGCCGCCCCGCCGAGGACCTGCCACGGCGCGCGCCCGGCCGCCCGCAGCTCCGCGGCGAGGTCGGCGTCGAGCCCGGTGAGCGCGGCCTGGTCCGCGCCCGCCAGCGCCGTCGCCACCGTCGCGTCGAACCCGGCGGCGCGCTGATCGAAGTAGCCGGGGGCGGCCTGCGTACGGCATGCCGACCCGTCGCCCATGACCAGGAGCGCGACCGTACCGGCGAGGTCCGCGAGCTCCGCGCCGAGCCGGAGGCACGCCGTCGCGGAGGCGTCTTCGGCGACGCTCCGGTACACCGCCGGCCGGTCGCCGATGAGCCATCGGCCGATCGTCAGGGAGAGCGGCAGCAAGGGCTCGCCCGGTCCGATCGTCAGGTCGACGCCGTACGGACGCAGGGTGCCCGCCGCGTCGGCGCCGAAGTCGTGGGTGCGCGGCCCGGAGCCGACCACGACGAGGAGGTCGGCGTCGCCGAGCCGGCGCACGGCCTCGCCGCACGCCGCCCGCAGGCCGTCGAGCTCGGCCGCCGCGCCGCTCGCCACCTCGGGAACGAGCAGCGGCGGATGCGGGCAGACCGCAGCGGAGATCAGCACGCGGCCGCCCCGGGCAGGACGGTCACGGGCAGGAGGACACCAGCGGAGATCAGCACGCGGCCACCCCCGGCGGGACGGTCACAGCCAGGAGGACACCAGCGGAGATCAGCATTCAACGGCCCCTGAGAGCGCGGTCACGGCCAAAGAGGACACCGGCGGCGATCAGCCCCGAGAACGCGATCACGGGCAGGAGGACACCGGCGGCGTGGCGGGCCGGCCGATGCCCGGCATGCCGAGCGGCACGCCCTTCGGCGCGGCGGTGCGCCGCTCCCACGCGTCGCCCGCCCGGGTGCGCCGGACGGCGCGGACCGGTCCGTCCGCGACCAGGTGGTGCGGGGCGGCATAGGTGACGTCGACGGTGACCATGTCGCCCGGGCGAGGGACCTCGGTCTGCCCCTCGCCGAGGCCGAAGTGGACGAGCCGGTTGTCCGGCGCCCGCCCGGACATGCGGTGCGTCCGCTGGTCCTTGCGGCCCTCGCCTTCGGCGACGAGCACTTCGAGGGTGCGGCCGAGCTGCTTCTTGTTCTCGGCCCAGGAGATCTCCTCCTGCAGCGCGATCAGGCGCTCGTACCGCTCCTGCACGACCTCCTTGGGCACCTGGCCGTCCATCTCCGCCGCCGGCGTGCCGGGCCGCTTCGAGTACTGGAACGTGAACGCCCCGGAGAACCGCGCCTCGCGCACCACGTGCAGCGTCTGCTCGAAGTCCTCCTCGGTCTCGCCCGGGAAACCGACGATGATGTCCGTGGTGATCGCGGCGTCGGGGATGGCGGCGCGGACCCGCTCGATGATGCCGAGGTAGCGCTCCTGCCGGTAGGACCGGCGCATCGCCTTCAGCACCGGGTCGGACCCGGACTGCAGCGGCATGTGCAGCGACGGCATGACGTTCGGCGTCTCGGCCATCGCCGCGATCACGTCGTCGGTGAAGTCGCGCGGATGCGGGGACGTGAACCGGACGCGCTCCAGCCCGTCGATCTCCCCGCAGGAGCGCAGCAACTTGGCGAACGCGCCCCGGTCACCGAACTCGGCGCCGTAGGAGTTGACGTTCTGCCCGAGGAGGGTGATCTCGCAGACGCCCTCGGCGACCAGCGCCTCGACCTCGGCGAGGATCTCGCCGGGCCGGCGGTCCTTCTCCTTGCCGCGCAGCGACGGCACGATGCAGAAGGTGCAGGTGTTGTTGCAACCGACCGAGATCGACACCCACGCGGCGTACGGGGACTCGCGGCGGGTCGGCAGGGTGCTCGGGAACGTCTCGAGCGCTTCCTTGATCTCGACCTGCGCCTCTTCCTGGACGCGGGCGCGCTCCAGCAGCACCGGCAGCGAGCCGATGTTGTGGGTGCCGAAGACGACGTCCACCCAGGGGGCGCGCTTGACGATCGTGTCGCGGTCCTTCTGCGCGAGGCAGCCGCCGACCGCGATCTGCATACCGGCGTGGCTCTCCTTGACCGGCCGCAGGTGGCCGAGATTGCCGTACAGCCGGTTGTCGGCGTTCTCGCGTACCGCGCAGGTGTTGAAGACGACGACGTCGGGCGTCGTGTCGTCGTCCGCACGTGCGTAGCCGGCGTCCTCGAGCAGCCCGGCGAGCCGCTCGGAGTCGTGCACGTTCATCTGGCACCCGTACGTGCGGATCTCGTACGTGCGGGGCCGGTCGTCGAATGTCGTGGGCGCGCTCATCTCATAGGAAAGAGTACGCGCGCCGGGCGGCGGACGGAGACTCCGCGACACCAACCCCGCTCGCGGTCCGGCACCCGACGTGAGCCCCGACGGCACGTCCGACAGCGGCGACTCAGGCGCCGCGAGCCCGGACATTCAAGATCGACTTCGGTAGGTCGGATATGTCCCGCCGCAGGCAGGCGCGAGATACAACGTGATCGGATCGGTACCTCATCTCTGGGGTTACCGCAGGCGTTTGACGTACGCTTTGCGCACATGACGGACAGCGGCAAGGAGGCCTTGGAGGCCGAGGTGAGTGGCGGCGGACCGCTCGTGGTGCTTGAGAACGTGAACAAGTACTTCGGCGAGCACCATGTCCTCAGGGACATCGACCTCACCATCCATCGTGGCGAGGTCGTGGTCGTGATCGGCCCGTCGGGCGGCGGCAAGTCGACGCTATGCCGCACGATCAACCGGCTGGAGCCGATCGACGGCGGCACGATCCGGATCGACGGCAAGCCGCTGCCCGAAGAGGGCAAGGCACTGGCGCAGCTGCGCGCCGACGTCGGCATGGTCTTCCAGTCGTTCAACCTGTTCGCGCACAAGACGATCCTGCAGAACGTCACCCTGGGCCCGATGAAGGTCCGGAAGGCGGACAAGACCGAGGCGGAGCAGCGCGCGATGGAGCTCCTCGAGCGCGTCGGCATCGCCTCGCAGGCCGAGAAGTACCCCGCGCAGCTGTCCGGCGGGCAGCAGCAGCGCGCCGCGATCGCCCGGGCCCTCGCGATGCGGCCCAAGGTGATGCTCTTCGACGAGCCCACCTCGGCCCTCGACCCGGAGATGGTCAAAGAGGTCCTCGACGTCATGATCAACCTGGCGTCCGAGGGCATGACGATGGTCGTCGTGACCCACGAGATGGGGTTCGCCCGGGCATCGGCCAACAAGGTCGTGTTCATGGCGGACGGCCAGATCGTGGAGGAGAACACCCCCGGGGAGTTCTTCACCAACGCGCGGAGCGACCGTGCCAAGGACTTCCTGTCGAAGATCCTGACGCACTGACGCGCTCACAGATCTCGACGGACTCAGACCCGAGGAAGAGGAACCGCGGGGAGCGGTTCTCCACAACAGCAGCAGGGGAAGATCATGCGAGTACGTCATTTCGGCTTCGTCGCCGCCGCGCTTGCGACGGCCACGATGAGCGTCACCGGGTGTGCGGCGAAGAAGAACACCACGGTGGTCGACAAGGCCAAGGACGGCAAGAAGATCATCATCGGCGTCAAGTACGACCAGCCCGCCCTCGGTATGAAGACCGGCAGCGGGGTCGAGGGCTTCGACGTCGACGTCGCGAAGTACATCGCCAAGAAGCTCGGCGTCAAGGACGACAGCAAGATCGAGTTCAAGGAGGCCCGGTCGGCCAACCGGGAGACCTTCCTGCAGAACGGCACGGTCGACATGGTGATCGCCACCTACTCGATCACCGCGGAGCGTAAGCCGAAGGTCACGTTCGGCGGGCCGTACGTCGTCACCCACCAGGACCTCATGGTCCGGGCGAACGACAACTCGATCACCAGCGTGCAGTCCCTCAAGGGCAAGAAGCTGTGCGCGGTGTCCGGGTCGAACTCCTGGAAGAACATCACCGAGGGCACCAACAAGCTCAACGTCAAGGTCGCCGCGACCACCGTCCCGGCCCAGGGCTACGAGGAGTGCATCACCAAGCTCAAGGGCGGATCGGTCGACGCGGTGTCCACCGACGCGACCATCCTCGGCGGCTTCGCCGTCCGTGAGGGCTCGGCGGTCAAGGTCGTCAACGCGCCGTTCACCGACGAGAAGTACGGCGTCGGCCTCAAGAAGGGCGACACCAAGACCTGCAACGCCGTGAACGACGCGATCAAGGCCATGTACTCCGACGGCACCGCCAAGCAGCTGTGGGAGAAGTGGTTCGCCAAGGCGAACCTGCCCTTCGACGCGACCGCGCCCACGCCGGAAGGCTGCAGCTGAGCCGCAGGCACGGGATCGGCGCCGGTGGGCCGCACGGGCTCGCCGGCGCCGCTCGTAAGAGGGTAGGAGTGAGATGAACTGGGACGTACTCCTCGACTTCAGTCCGCTCGCGGACAACAGCGGCAAGCTCCTGTCCGCGTTCTGGGCGAACATCGAGATCTCGGTGACGGTGGGCATCCTGTCGCTGGTGATCGGCACGCTCATCACCGCGATGCGGGTCTCGCCCGTCCGGGTGATGCGGATCGCCGGCGCGTTCTACGTCAACACGCTGCGGAACACCCCGCTGACGCTGGTCCTGCTGTTCTGCAGTCTCGGGCTCAGTGACACGCTGAAGTTCAGGATCTCCAACACGTCGACCGTCAACTTCTTCTGGCTGGCGGTCCTCGGCATGTCGTTCTACACGGCGGCCTTCGTGGCCGAGTCGCTGCGGGCCGGCATCAACACCGTGCCGATGGGGCAGGCGGAGGCGGCGCGGGCGATCGGGCTGACCTTCACCCAGTCGCTGCGCATGGTGATCATGCCGCAGGCCTTCCGCGCGGTCATCGCGCCGCTCGGCAGCGTCATGATCGCGATGATCAAGAACACCACGGTGGTCCTGGTCGCGAGCTACTACGAGGCGGCCTCGCTGATGAAGGACATGTTCGAGCAGTACGGCGCCACGCTGCCGATCTTCATCGGATTCGCGGTCGGCTTCATGTGCCTGACCCTGCCGACGGGCTTCTTCTTCAACTGGCTGGCCAAGCGGATGGCGGTGGTCCGGTGACAACCGTGACAGAGACCAAGCCGGCGCCCCGGCGGGCCAAGAAGTCCGAGTCGTCCGTCCTGTTCGACGCGCCGGGCCCCAAGGCGCGGCTGCGGAACAACATCCTGACGCTCGTCTCGGCGATCGTCATCCTCGGGATCATCTACGTCGTCGTCGCCCGGTTCGACAAGGAAGGCCAGCTTCAGGGCAAGCTGTGGAAGCCGTTCATCCAGGGCTCGACCTGGACGGACTTCATCCTCCCCGGGATGGCCGGCACGCTGAAGGCGGCGTTCGCCGGGGCCGTGCTCGCCCTCGTGTTCGGCATATTCTTCGGACTGGCGCGGATGTCGGACCACCGGTGGATCCGGGTGCCCGCCGCGACGATCATCGAGTTCTTCCGGGCCATCCCGCTGCTGATCCTGATCTTCTTCGTCTTCAGCGGGCCGCCGACGATCGCCAACGCGCTGAACCGCGAGTTCCCCGAGGTCACCGCGTTCACCGCGCTGGTCTTCGCGCTGATGCTCTACAACGGCTCCGTGCTGGCGGAGATCTTCCGTGCGGGCATCAACGCGGTGCCCCGCGGCCAGTCGGAGGCCGCGTACGCGATCGGCCTGCGCAAGAGCGGCGTGATGCGGCTCATCCTCATCCCGCAGGCCACCACCGCGATGATGCCGGCGATCGTCAGCCAGCTCGTCGTCCTGCTGAAGGACTCGGCGCTGGGCTGGATCATCTCGTACGAGGACCTGCTGAACACGGGCTACCGGCAGATCCCCACCCAGTACGGCAACCTCATCCCGGCCGCGATGGTGATCGCGCTGCTCTACATCGCGATGAACCTGGCAATCAGCTACCTGGCCACGTGGCTGGAGAAGCGGAGCCGGCGCAGCCGCAAGAGCTCCGCCAAGACGCTCGGCGCAAACCTGACCGGCGAGGTCATGTCGGCGAACTGAGCCGACGGAACACGGACGGGCCGGTGGTCATCCACCGGCCCGTTCGCTTGATCTCGTATGCCTCTGCATGACGCCGGCCGAGGACACCGCGACCAAGTTCGAAGGGACACAGCGCGGCGCGGCTGGTCATGGCGCAAGGCTCAACCGGGGATCAGGCGATTGTGACCTGTCCGTTGACGACCTTTACGGGGATCTTGATCAGCGGTGCAGGCGCCGGTCCCCCGGTCACCTGGCCGTTCTGGTCAAAGGTGGAGCCGTGACAGGGGCAATGAAAACCGGATCCGACGTAGGAGACCGGGCAGCCCTGGTGGGTGCAGGTGGCGTTGAATGCCATGAAGGCGTCCGTCGCCGGGTGCAGCAGATAAGCGCGGGCGCCGTTCGGCGCGGTGAAACTCTTCGATGATCCGACGGGGACGCCGGCAACCGCAGCGATCACCATTCCGGCACCGGCCGTCCCTGGGCTCGGCGAGGCGTCCGGCGCGGTGGAAGTCGGCGACAGGCCAGCGTGGCTCACCGCGGCGCCGGACGGGCGCCGCGCGAGCGCCAGGACGCTGCCGATGGGGACGGCGACCGCGACGACCGCCGCCGCGATCATGCCGCCCCGCACGAGGGCGCGTCGCTCGACGTCGCCCTGTTCGGTCACGTTCTTGTGCGGCGTGGGCCGCGCCGGCAGATCCAGCGTGTGACGCACCGCCGCACGCAGCCAGGCCATCACCGAGAACACTCCGCCGTCGCCCGCTATCAACAGTGGGCTCCATGCGAAGGCGAAACCGATGTCGGCTCCGTAGTAGTACGGCCGGGTGGTCCAGCTCACCGTCAGGAAGAAGCTGAGCGCGAGCACGACGCCGCCGAGGGCTGCGACTCGGGTGAACAGTCCCAGTAGGGTGCCCAGCCCGACCGCAACCTCACCGAAGGCGATCGCCAGCCCCATGACGGTCGAATAGCGGGCACTCAGCGACACCACAGCGCCGACCGGAGACGTCGCAGCGGCGTGCAGCATCTGGGCGTGGACGCCGAGTGGCGAGGCGTCATCCAGGTAGTGCGGATCGAAGATCTTGGAAAGACCGGCGTACAGAAAGGTGACACCGAGAAAGGCGCGTAGCGGCAGAAGCACCCACGCCGGCGACTGCAGTGGGGAATCCATCCGCAACCGAGCCGGCAAACCACTCAGCGGTCCCGCGCGGCGCGAGGTGGTGGAGGACGAGGATGACGGCATGAGGATCAACCTTTCCATCCGGAGTCGGGGCACCAGGTAACGGCGTCGTCAAGTCAAGAGGCGATTACCTGAGTGACTTCCCGCCTGGGCCTGTTACGGAAAGCAGGCCGAGGCACATTTCGTCGCTGGTGCCGTCTCCCCAGACCACGTATCGCGGGGGAAGCTTGCTCAGTTCCGGGAGTTTCCGACGCAGCGTGGCGTCATGGGTGCAGGTGACCCGTACCGTGTCTCCGGGCTTGACGTCGACGGGTGTGGGCAGCGGCGTGAGCTTCTGATTGTCGAAGTCGAATGACGGGACGTCGAGCAGGGTACGGGCTTTGGGGGTTCCGGGATCGAGTTCCACCTTGATCGAGCGTCCGAGCAGGTGCATGTGTCCCAACCCCGCGTACACCGTCATGGGTCGCGGTACCGGGTAGTCGCAGTGCTGGGTGTTGCCGGGCACCGGCTTGCCTTTGCTGCATCGGCTCACCAGTTGCGCCTCGCGGGAGCCTTGGTCGACGCCGAAGCGCTTGGCGACGTCCGCGATGGCTGCGGCGCGGTCGCACAGCGGACCGGACTCGCCGCCGGCGCAGGGCAGTTCTATCGGCGCTTCCAACGGCACCATGGCCAGCGGCTTGGTGGCGGCTGTGCCGTCAGTCAGTCGCAACCGGACTCTGGGCTGGTCCGATGCGCCGGCACGGCCGCCGGTGGCGAGCAGGTTGTAGTGCACCTGAAGGACGAGCAGGCTGCCGGGCTTCAACGGGAATCCGACGTCCTGCTTCAGAAGCGTCTCTTTGTGATTCGGGGTCCAGGTGTCGACCCACGCCCCACCTTGGCTCAAGCCGTCGCCACCGAAGCAGGTCCAGCCCTGGCCCGGCGTCGCGGCGTCCTTGGCGCGTGCTTCTGCCGCGCTCTCGGGTGGGATCGTGTAGGTGATGGCGTGGTGCACGATCGACGGGTTCCCGGGCTCGAACTGGGTTCCGGTCAGGTACGCGGGCTTGGTCAGGTGCGGATCGATCACCAGGCACCGGTACTCATCGGTGCCACCGTTGGGGGCGGACGGCGTGTAGGGCTGCGGCACAGTCAGGTTCACGAATCGCTCGCCGGCCCGCAGTGGTAGCGCCTGTGCCACCGAGGAGGGCATGTGCATCGGACTGGTGTGCCGGCCTCCGCCGTCGGTGGCGGATCCGGAACCCGTCTCGTTCGAGCCACACGCGGCGGCCACCAGCGTCATCGCACCCGTCACAAAAGCGAGTATCCGAAATCGAGTTATCTGTTTCGTCATGATGCCCTTCTCATCTGGAATTCTGTGCACGTGAACGTACGCAGCCATTCCTTACAGTGCGCTTTCATCGTCATCGGCCTTGACCCTGATCATTGGACCTGGGCCTGAACTGCCTGGACCGGGAAGGGTCAGAGTGTTTCGGCTGCGGGGTGGCGGGCGCCGATGCGGGCTGGGATGGCGGTGAGCCCGGCGACGGCGAGCACGGTTCCCACCAGGACGGCGAGGAGCCACCACAGGGGCGGGACGGTGAAGATGCCCTGCCTGAGGATCTTGTTGAGGAGCACGCCTGTGGGGATGCCGAGGGTGGTGCCGATCAGCGCGGGAAGGGCCTGGGCCGCGGTCAGTCCGGCGCTGACCTGCTGGGGGGTCGCACCGAGTGCGCGTGCCAGCGCCGACGAGCGTCTGGCGTCGAGGACCGTCGCCCAGGTGATGAAGAGCATGTTGACGGCCGCCAGGATGACGAGCAGGACGGTGATCATCGCCATGACCTGGTTCATCCGGTCGATGCGGGGATTGTCGACCTCGGAGGAGAGGTGGTCGGCCAGGAAGGAGTAGTTGGTCAAGATCGCCACGATCCCGGTGACTGTGACGGCGATGCTGAGCGCGTTCAGGACGCCGCGGCGGGGTCGGCGGGCGGCCAGTCGCAGGCCGAGGAGCAGCGGGATCGGTAGCCGTGCCGAGAGGGCGATCAGCCATGCCCGGCGCCGGGGCGGGCGGGCGGCGTCGGTCAGCGCGGCGACTGTGCTGGTACGGGCGGCTCGGATGGCGGGAACGAGTGTCGCGGCCACCGCCACCGCCAGGGCGACGGTGACGACGAGCCCCATCGTGGACAGCGTGACCGATGGCGTGTCCGGAGTCCCGACCAGCCCGGCGCCCGCACTGGCGAACAGGGGAGCGATCAGCCATCCGGCCGCCAGCCCGGCCACCGCTGCCGACAACGCCAGGGCCAGATGCTCGGCCAGTAGTACGGCGGCGACCAGCCCGGGCGTGCCGCCGACCGCCTTGAGCAGTCCGACCCGACGGGTCTGCTCCACCATCCGGCGGCCGACCAGCACGGCGACCCCAGCCATCGCGAGCAGGCCGAACAACCAGCTGCCGACCTGCAGTACGAGCTGCTCGTTCTTTACCACCAGGTTGTCCACGTCCCTGATCTGCCGCCAGGACGATTCGGCGGCGGAGTCACTGGAGTGCGCGGCCACGAATGCCGGAGCCGCAGCGGGATCGGCAAGCTTCAGGTTGAGGAGATAGGACAGTGAATCGGGTGTGGTGGCCAGGCTCTGGGCAGCGGTCCGGGTGAGCCACACGAGGCCGGGTGAGGGGCTCCTCGAGCCGTTGAGCCACGATCTTGGGAGAACGGCGCAGCCGGTGTTGCAGAGGCTTGACGGGTAGGCCGGGATGGCGGCGGTGACGGCGGTGCCGACGATGTGGAATGTCCGCCCGCTCAAAGTGACCTGATCGCCGACGTGGACGCCGAGTGCGTCGGCGAAGCTGCGCTCGAACACCACCCCGCCCTCGCTCACCCAGCTGCCCTGTGTGAGCGTGGGCTGGTCGACGGCGGCCGGTGTGCGGTCGCGGCCTGCCGCCATCACCGGCGTGGTGTGGCCACCGGCGTGGAGGATGGTCGAGGCGACCGGGTAGGGCCCGCTGTGGCCGGTGACGGCGGAGGCGTGGATCAGTGCGTCGGCGGACTGGCCGGGACGCATGCTGACCACCAGGTCCGGCCCGGCCGTCGCCGTCCGGGTGTGCTGGTAGGGCTTGTCGGTCACCCCGTAGAGGGCGAGTCCGACCGTCAGTGTGGTGGTGGTGACCGCGATCACCAGGAGGATCAGTACGGCCTCGGCCGGGTGCCGCCGCATGTCGCGGGCGGCGAGCCGGAGAATCACCAGGATACGGCTCACGTCTCAGTCCCTCCGCCCTGCGAAGGCGCCGGTTGTTCCCCTGACCTCGCTCACGAGCACCCCGTCGCGCATCGAGATCAGCCGATCCGCCGTCGCCCCGATCTGGGGGTCGTGGGTAACGATGACCAGCGTCTGCCCGGCTACCCGCAGGCTGTCGAACAGTGCGAGCACCTCCTGGGTGGCGGCGCTGTCGAGGTTGCCGGTGGGCTCGTCGGCCAGCAGGACCAGCGGGTCGGGGCTCAACGCGCGGGCGATCGCGACCCGCTGGCGCTGCCCGCCGGACAGCGCCGTGGGCAGGAAGTCGGTCCGGTCGGCCAGGCCGACGCTCGCCAGCAGTTCCAGGGCCCGCGCTCGTGCCGCTCGCGGCGAGCGTCCGGCCAGCAGCGCCGGGAGCTCGACGTTCTCCACGGCGGTGAGCTCCTCCATGAGGTGGAAGGACTGGAAGATGAAGCCGACGGCCTCGCGCCGGAGCTGCGCCAGGGCCCGTTCGCTCATCTGGTCGACGCGGCGTCCGGCCAGCTCGATCTCGCCCTCATCGGGTCGTTCCAGCCCGCCGAGCAGGTACAGCAGTGTCGACTTCCCGCAACCGCTTGGGCCCATCACCGCCAGCGTCTCGCCCTGGGTGACCTCCAGGTCGACGCCGTCCACCGCGTGGACCAGCCCTGCCGCCCTGCCGAACTTCTTGCGCAACCCGCGGGTGCGTAGTACCGGTGTCATCGTCTGTCCCTTCGCAGGGTCCGGTGTTCCCGAACCGACGATCACGCTAGGTAATGGACGATCCACGGCGATACACAGCTGGGTGGCATCTCGGAAGTGGAGCTAGGTACACCTCCACTTCGGCACTCAGGACCCCAGCGGGCCCAGTCGGTGGCCCTGCACAATGAACGGGACAGACCCGGCCGAGGAGAGCACGGTGAGTGGTGGATCGACCGCCCTGAACACGGGGGCGCCCCGGCACGGGATCGGTGCCGCTGCCCGCGGCCTGGCGTACGGCCTGGCGTTCTGTGGCCTGACGCTCGCCGGAGCCGCCATTCTGCTCGCGGCCCCGGCTCTGGTCTTGGACGTTCTGCTCCCTGGTGCGCCGCTCAGTGGTGGGCCGTCCAGCGGCGACCGCCTCCACCTGTGGCTGGGGCTGGTGGTCACGCTGGTTCCCTGCACCGCGTTGGGCGTGCGATGGGCCGCCGGTCGGGCCGGACCGACGGCGGGGGCCACCCTGCTGGTTCCCCCGGTTCTGACGATCGCCGCCATCCTGACCTACGGTGGCCCGCCTCCCGGTGGCGATCACGGAGCCGTGTGGCTGGCGATCCCCCTGGTCCTCTGCGGCGTGCTGGGCATCCGGTGGGTGGCGTGGGCGACCAGGTCACTGGTCGGTGCCTGCTGCGGCGTGCCCATCGCCGCTCCCTACCAGCCTTTTCCGGGCGCCAGGCAGATCGCCCGCTGGCTGCTCACCGACACCGCGACCGGGCGGGACCTGCTGTGGGCGGCCGTGAACGCAGGCGGCGGCTGCGTCCTGGTCACCGCGCCGCCCGGGCTGATCCTTTACGGGCTGGGCACCATCGACGCGCTCGACACCCCCGTGCAGCACACACTCCAGTTCACCCGGCCTCCCGTGCCCCCCGGACCGCCTCTCCCGCCGCAGCCATACACCGAGCGGCTCACCGACTGGCTGGCCACCCCGCTCAACCCCGGCGGCCTCACCGCCTGGCTCGCCATTCCGCTCGGTCTGGCCATGGTGGCGCTCGGGCTGTACCTCGGTCCGAGGCTGCTGCCGGTCTACGGCCGATTCGCCCGCTCGATGCTGGGGCCGAACCGCCAGGCCGAACTGGCGTTGCGGGTCCGTCACCTCGCCCAGACCAGGTCTGACACCATCGACTCCGGCGCGGCCGAGATGCGCCGGATCGAACGGGACCT
This sequence comes from Actinoallomurus sp. NPDC050550, assembly GCF_040655075.1. NCBI lineage: Bacteria > Bacillati > Actinomycetota > Actinomycetes > Streptosporangiales > Thermomonosporaceae > Actinoallomurus > Actinoallomurus sp. NPDC050550. The sequence goes on from NZ_JBFAJC010000024.1 coordinate 141,948, forward strand.
GCACGACGGTGCGCAGGCGCGGCTGGTGGCGATGGGCATGACCCTGGACGCCGCTGAAGGACTCGTCGAGGCCAGCCCCGCCGCGGCGCGGGCACTGCTGACCGAGGCCAGGGACTCCTCGATCAAGGCGCTCGAAGAGCTGCGCGACCTGGTCCGTGGCATCCACCCGCCGGTGCTGGCCGACCGCGGCCTGGTCGACGCGCTCCGTGCGCTGGCCCTGGACCTGCCGCTGCGGGTGGAGTTCTCCGGTGAACTGCCCGACCGGCCACCGGCGCCGGTCGAGTCGGCGGCGTACTTCGCGGTCAGCGAACTGCTGGCCAACGTGTCCAAGCACGCGGGCGCCACTCACGTGTGGATCGACGTCGGTTATGCTCGCGGAACGCTTCGGATTGGTGTCACCGACGACGGCCGTGGCGGTGCCGACCCCGCCCAGGGCACCGGTCTGCGCGGCCTGGAGCGGCGGCTCGCCGCCTTCGACGGTGTACTGGCCGTCAGCAGCCCGCGCGGCGGGCCCACCATGGTGAACCTGGAGATTCCGTGCGCGTAGTCATCGCCGAAGACCTCTTCCTGCTGAGGGACGGCATGACCCGCATGCTCCGGGCACACGGGCTGCGGGTCACCGCCGCCGTCGACAACGGACCCGATCTCCTCGCCGCCGTGGCGGCGGACAAGCCGGACGTGGCCATCGTGGACGTACGGCTCCCGCCCACCTTCACCGACGAGGGCCTACGGGCGGCGCTGGAGGCCCGCCGCCAGGTGCCCGGCCTTCCGGTGCTGGTGCTGTCACAGTACGTCGAGCAGCTGTACGCCCGTGAGCTGCTGGCCGAAGGCACCGGCGGCATCGGCTACCTGCTCAAGGACCGAGTGCTGCGCAGCGCCGAGTTCGTCGATGCCGTCCGCCGAGTCGCCGCCGGCGGCACCGCGATGGACCCCGAAGTCATCGCGCGCCTGCTGGACCATAACTCCGCCACCGCTCCCATCGCCGCGCTCAGCCCACGCGAACGCGAAGTGCTCGCCCAGATGGCGGAAGGCCGGTCCAACGCCGCCATCGCCCAGCGACTGGTCATCACCGAACGGGCCGTCGTCAAGCACACGGCCTCCATCTTCCTCAAGCTCGGCCTCCAGCCCTCCGACGACGACAACCGCAGGGTCCTCGCCGTCCTCGCCCACCTGAACCGCTGACCCCCGCCGAAACGGCCTCATCCCACCCGTCTTGGCCACCAGGGGGATGCTGATCGCCGCGCCCCCAGGCGTACTCCCCAGGTCCAGCCCAGCGCAGCCCAGACCGCTCTAGGGAGGACCTCCGGAGCGGGGCGCGCCGGACCGGCAGGCGGTGATCCCGGCCGCGTATCGGGACGTGCGATCTCCTGATCGCCGACCTGGCCGCTCCGGCCACGGGCGAACTCACCCACGCCGAACTGGAAGAACTCTGCGAACAATGGGCGACACCGCACAGCCCGACGGACCGGGCGTTCGTCACCGGTGCGCCGACCCGATCCGACCCCTGCGCGGGCCCGTCCGGCGAGAGCCTGTCGGCGAGCTGAGCCGACGGGACACGGACGGGCCGGTGGTGATCCACCGGCCCGTTTGCGTTTCATGATCGTAGCTGTCAAGTCACCGTTCGAGGTCCCATCAGCGTCCTGTTTGCGAGACGATTCCGATATGACCGCTCGCGCTACCGCTCCCTATGGATCCTGGTCCTCTCCGATCTCCGCCGCCGACGTGGCCCGCGCGCGACTGCGGCTCAGCTTTCCCACCATTCACGGTGATCGCGTGTGGTGGCAGGAGACCCGCCCGGAGAAGGGCGGCCGGACCACGATCGTGCGATCCGGTGTCGACCTGCTGCCCGCGCCGTGGGACGCCCGCACGCGCGTGAACGAGTACGGCGGGCGGTCCTACCTCCCTCTCCCCGACGGGGACGTCGTCTTCGCCAACTATGAGGACCAGCGGCTCTACCGCCTCACCCCCGGTGAGTTGCCCCGGCCGCTGACGCCCGAGCCGGCCCAGCCCGCCGGCCTGCGGTACGCCGACTTCGCCCTGGCCCCCGACGCGCAGCACGTCTGGTGCGTCTGCGAGGGTCACACGACCGCGGGCGTACGCCGGGCGATCGTCGCGGTGCCCGTCGACGGCAGCGCGGCCGACGACGCCCAGGCGATCCGGGAGCTCGTCAGCGGCGCCGACTTCTACGCGTTCCCCACGCCGTCGCCGGAGGGCGGCCACCTCGCCTGGATGCAGTGGAGTCACCCCCGGATGCCCTGGGACGGCACCGAGATCCGGGTCGCCGCCTTCGACGAGAGCGGGACGCTCGACCGGCCGCGAACGGTCAAGGGCGGTCTGAGCGAGTCCGCGCTCGCGCCGACGTGGCTGAGCGAGTCGCGGCTGTACGTCGTGTCGGACTGGCCGGGCTGGTGGAACCTCTACGAGATCGGCCTGCACGGCGAGTCGCCGCAGGCGCTGTACCCGGCCGAGGAGGAGTTCGCCGCGCCGCTCTGGAACCTGGGCGGCCGCCCGTACGCCGTCCTGGACGACGGACGGATCGCGGTGCTGCACGGCCAGGGCGACCAGCGGCTCGGCCTGTACGACCCGGAGACGGCCGATCTGGTCGACTTCGACCTGCCGTACACCGACTGGAAGCCCCAGCTGTCCGCCGACGGGACGAGCATCGTCGGCATCGCGGGCGCCCCCGACATCCCGTGGTCGGTCGTCGTCGTGGACGCCGACACCGGCGAGTCGAAGGTGCTGCGCAGCGAGCTCGACACCCCGCCGGAGGCGGCCTACCTGCCGCTGCCGCGCGCTCAGGAGCTCGAGGGCCCGTTCGGCCGCCCGGTGCACGCCTACGTCTACCCGCCGTCCAACCCGGGCTTCCAGGCACCTGAGGGCGAGCTCCCGCCGTACGTCGTGTTCGTGCACGGCGGCCCGACCGACCACACGACCAGCGTGCTCGACCTGGAGATCGCCTACTTCACCAGCCGGGGCGTCGGCGTCATCGACGTCAACTACGGCGGCTCCACCGGCTACGGCCGCGCCTACCGGGAACGGCTCCGCCGCCAGTGGGGGGTCGTGGACGTCGAGGACAGCGTCGCGGCCGCCGAGGCGCTCATCCGCAGCGGTACCGCCGACCCCGAGCGGCTCGCCATCCGCGGCGGCAGCGCCGGCGGCTGGACCACGCTGTGCGCGGTGACGCACAGCAGCCTGTTCAAGGCCGGCACGTCCTACTTCGGCATCTCCGACCCGCAGAACTGGCTCAAGGAGACCCACGACTTCGAATCCACGTACCTGTACGGGCTGATCGGCCCGATCCCCGGCTTCGAGCGCACGTACGAGGAGCGCTCCCCGATCGCCCGCGCGTCCGAGGTGACCTGCCCCGTCCTGCTCCTGCAGGGGCTGGACGACCCGGTCGTCGCCCCGGCCCAGTCGGAGCGGTTCGCCGAGGCGATGGCGCACAAGAAGATGCCCTACGCGTATCTGGCGTTCGAGGGAGAGTCGCACGGGTTCCGGCGGGCCGGCACCGTCGTCGCCTGCCTGGAGGCCGAGCTCGCCTTCTACGGGCGGACCCTGGGGTTCGAGCCGAAGGACGTGCCCTCGATCGAGCTCACCGTCGACCCGCCGAGCGGCGCCGAGGAGGTCGCCGAGCCGGGCGCTGCCCAGGCGACCGACTGACCCCCGCCGTCCGCGGCACCGGCGGCGGCCGGTCATCCGGTGCCGGGGCGCTCCGGCCGAGCGTCGTCTCCGGGTACCGGAGGGCGGGTGTCGTCGGCCGGGCGGGCGGCGGGCGGCGTCACCCACCCCTGGAAGGCCGCCTGCAGACCGGCCTGGAACCGGGTTCGCGCGCCGAGCCGTGTCATCAGGTCCCGCACGCGGCGCTGCAGCGTGCGGTAGCTCAGGCCGACCTGCCGGCTGATCGCCTCATCGCCCAGGCCGGCCGTGAGCATCGCCACGAGCTGGGCCTCGAACGGTGTCGGGCCGGCCCCGGGGACGTCGGCGGTGTCGTCGCCGGGCACCCGCAGGGGCAGTGCCAGCCGCCACAGCGTCTCGAACAGCGCGCACAGGGCGTCGAGCAGCTCCGAGGAGTGGACGATCGCGCAGCTCTCGATGGCCGAGGCGTCGATCCGCAAGGGCACGATGGCCAGCCGGTCGTCGGCGACCATCATCTTCATGGGAACGCCTGACATGACGCGCGCCTGCTCCCCCGCGGCGGCGATCGGCTCGTGGTGCCCCTTCCACCATCCGTCCACCTCGAGGCTGGCGCGGTCGTAGACCGCCCGGTAGACGACCCCTCGGCGGAGCATCTCGAGCTCGACGTGGTTGGGCAGGTGGGGCTGGTTGACGTACGGCGGGCGGTCGAAGACGCGGACCTCGTGACGGGCGCCGCGCTGCAGCTGCTCGGTCCGCTGCATCACCGCCTCGCGGCCCGCGACGATCTCGACCAGTTCGGCGGGGTGCCGGGTGCCCAGCGCCCGTTGGTACGTCTCGGCCAGCTGCCGCGCGGCGGCCCGGACGCGGCTGAGCTCCGCCTCGCGTTCGAGGACGAGGGTCTCCAGGGCGACGTCCGGTGGGGCGGCGATGTACTTCTCCAGCTGGCCGGACATCCGGCTCACCAGCCCCGCGTCCTCGAGCACGCGAAGTGAGGCCCTGACCTGCTGCGGAGACAGGCCGGTCGATGCCGCGAGCGCGTCGGCCGACGCTCCGGGCACCTCGATGAGGCTGCGGTAGACGGCCTCGTCCGCGGAATCCAGGCCGAGAGCATCCAGCACAAAGCTGATCTTGCCAGCTCGGGCCGCTCAGCGGGCCAAAGCACGTCAATGACGTGAAAGCGCCGCACTGTGGATCTTCCGCCGCGACGTCACCGCGGTGATCATCCAACTGCCCCCATCCCCCACGAAGGAGTTCCCGTTGAACCCACTCCGCCGGCGCATACGCGTCACCACGGCGGCGGGCGTCCTGCTGATGGCCGTCGCGGCCCCCGCCCCCGTCTCCGCGGCCACCGCGGCGACGCCGGGCTCGACGACCGCGGTGCCCGGATCGCGTCCCCTCCCCGGTTCGTCGTCCGGCAAGCGGATCACACTGATCACGGGCGACGTGGTCGCGTACGACGCCCATGCCGACAAGGGCGAGGACGTGAAGGTCACCGCAGCGCGACGTGCGGACGGCAGGCCGGTGGGCTTCTTCCAGCGCCGCCAGGGAGACGCCCTGTACGTGATCCCGTCGGACGCGCTCGGTCTGATCGGCACCGGGCGGCTGGACAAGAGCCTGTTCGACGTCGCCTACCTGGCGCGCTCCGGCTATGCCGACGACGCGTCCGCGCGCATCCCGGTGATCGCGCAGTACGGCGGCGCGGTCCGGGACGCCAAGGCGTTGTCCCGGCAGGCCGACGCCCTGCCGGCCAACACCTCCTCCCGGCCGCTGACGGCGATCCACGGAGCCGCGTTCGGCGTGGCCAAGTCCGCGGTGCGGACGTTCTGGGACACGGTCGCCCCCGCCGCCGGTGACGCGCAGCCGAAGGCGCTGGCCGATGGGCTGAGCAAGCTCTGGCTGGACCGCAAGGTGACCGTCACCCTGGACAAGAGCGTGCCGCAGATCGGCGCGCCCGAGGCCTGGAAGAAGGGCCTGGACGGCAAGGGCGTCAAGGTCGCCGTCGTCGACACGGGGATCGACCTGCACCACCCGGACTTCGCCGGCCGGATCGGCGACACGGCCAACTTCAGCGCCGAGAGCAGCGTTCAGGACGGCCACGGGCACGGCACGCACGTCGCCTCGATCATCGCCGGCAGCGGTGCGGCGTCGGGCGGCCGCTACAAGGGCGTGGCCCCGGGCGCCACGCTGCTGGCCGCCAAGGTCCTCGACAACCGCGGCAGCGGTGCCGACTCACAGGTCATCGAGGGGATGCAGTGGGCGGCCGAGCACGGCGCCAAGGTGATCAGCATGAGCCTGGGCAGCCAGCCCACCGACGGAACCGACCCGGCGAGTCAGGCCGTCAACGACCTCACCCGGCAGTACGGGGCGCTGTTCGTCATCGCCGCGGGCAACTCCGGTCCGAACGCGGGGACCGTCGACTCGCCGGGCACCGCCGACGCCGCCCTCACCGTGGCCGCCGTCGACAAGCAGGACAAGCTCGCCGACTTCTCCAGCCGGGGCCCGCGGGTGGGCGACTTCGGCCTGAAGCCGGACATCGCGGCACCCGGCGTGGACATCGTGGCCGCCCGTGCCGCCGGCACGAACCTCGGCACCGCGGTGGACGCGAACTACACCACCCTCAGCGGAACCTCGATGGCCACACCGCACGTGGCCGGAGCGGCGGCGATCCTCGCGCAGCAGCACCCGGACAAGTCCCCCTCGTGGCTCAAGTCCGTGCTCACGGGCACCGCCCACGACGACGGCTACGGGACCTTCGAACAGGGCGCCGGCCGGGTCGACGTGGCGCAGGCCGTGACCGGGCAGGTGCACGCCGACGGCGACCTGAACTTCGGCCTGCTCTCCTACCCGCAGTCCGGACCGGTGACCAAGACGATCACCTATGTCAATGAGGGCGATCAGCCCGTCACGCTCGCCCTGGCCCTCACGCTCAAGGCGCACGCGGGCGGCACCCCGGACAAGGGGATGCTGTCCGCCGACCACGACACGGTGACCGTGCCCGCCGGCGGTACGACGCCCGTCAAGGTCACGCTCGACCCGGCGAAGGGCCCGGCGACCTGGTACGAGGGCACCGTCCGCGCCACCGGATCCGGCGTGCGCGTCACGACGGCGATCGGCGCGTACGAAGAGGCCCGGAAGGTGAGGCTGACCGGGCACGTCATCCCGCCCGACGGCGCCACCGACGTGACGTACAGCGGCTGGGCCTTCATGCGCGTCGACGACCGCGACGACCTGGACTACGGGGTGAGCATGGGCGCGGGCCAGGACGCCGCCGCCGACGTCTACCCCGGCGCCTTCACCCTCACCACCTATGCCACCTGGCGAGACGCCGACCACCGGATCAACTCCGCGCTGGTCACCGCCCCGGAGGTCGACGCGGATCATGACACCGCCGTGACACTCGACCTCCGCAAGGCGCGGAAGGTCAGCGTACGGACGCCCAGACCGACGGAGGGCTACGCCGCGGAGTTCGGCCTCCGGCGCGTCCCGGCGACCGGGACCGGCTACCTGACGCTGACCGCCGATATGCCGTACGGCTCGCTGAACATGTGGATGCTGCCGACCAGGAAGGTCGCCCAGGGCACCTTCCTGGCGTTCAGCCAGCACCTGCTCGGCGTCCCGCCGGTCACCATGCAGGGACGGTGGCGAGGAGCACCGGCCCTGCACCCGGAGTACCAGCCGTACTGGAAGGACCAGTCCGGCGCGGTGCCGATGCTGAACGGCCGCCTCCGTCTTCCGCTGGTCGACGGCGGCCACGGAACCACGGCGGACCTCCAAGGCGTCGACGTTCGCGGGAAGCTCGTCCTGCTGTCCCTCGACGACATCTGCACCACCACCTGCACGGCCAACGCCCTCGAGCGCGTCAAGAACGCCGCGCAGGGCGGGGCCGCCGGCGTGCTCGGCTTCGGTGGCACCGCACGGTCGTTCTTCGACCCGGCACGGGCGTGGCCGCTGTACCCGATCCCGACGATGAGCCTGACCGCCGAGGAGGGCCGGGCGCTGCTCACCGCCGTACGCGCGGGCAAGGCCGACGTCGACGTCACGGGCGTTCCGAACACGCCGTACGTCTACTCGCTGAAGTTCTACGAGAACGGTCGCATCCCGGACCGCCTCCGCTACTCGGTGGGCGCCAAGGACCTCGTCGAGACCGCCGGCAGATTCCACCTCGACCGCGCGGGACGCGTCAACGAGACCTGGTACGCGACGCACCGCGGCGAACCCGGCTCCCCCGGCGACCTCAGCCTCGACGCTCCCGCTCCCGGCAGCCGCACCGAGTACGTCGGCCCCGTCTCACCGGACGTGCTCTGGCAGCGCGACGTGGCGTTCACCTACGACGACCCGGGCGGGGACTACTACCACCGCGACGGACGGCAGTACACCTACGTCGACGCGTACACCAGGCCGGACCGGCGGACGGCGGACTGGGGCGCCCAGCCCATCGTCCCCGGCGACGACCCGCCGACGGCGAGCCTCAACGCGCGGTTCCCCGGATCCCGGCAGTGCTTCTCCTGCCGCACCGGTGACCTACTCGTGACGGCCCTCCCCGTGGTCGGCGCCGGCCCCGCGCCGAGCGGCAAGAGCGCCTTCGCATGGAGTGCGAACGGAGTCTCGCAGTACGGCGGAAAGGAAGAGCAGCACCTCTACCGCGCCGACGGCACCGAGGTGCCGCTGGTCGTGCAGAAGGCCATCCTTGGAATCTTCGCCTTCCCCGTGCCCACCTTCACCCTGCCCGAGGGCGAGGCCGCGTACCGGCTCACCGACAAGTACCACACCCCGAACCCGCTCCAGCGATTCGCCACCGACGTCGACACGGAGTGGACCTTCCGCTCGGCACGTCCGCAGGAAGGGATGACCTCCCTCCAGGACGGCCTGTGCGTGGGCTGGCTCGTGACCCAGGCCATCAAGCCCTGCGCGCCGATGCGCACCCTCAACCTGCGGTACGACCTGGGCCTCGATCTGGACAACCGGCTGCCGCGCGGCACGCACAGGATCCGGATCGGCGGCTACCACGGCTCACTCGGCGACTCCGGTGCCCGGCTCACCCGCCTGAAGCTGTGGGTCACCTTCGACGACGGCGCCCACTGGACGCAGGTCGCGACGAGGGCCGAGGGAACCGGATTCACGGCGGCGATCACCAATCCCGCGGCCGCGGCGGGCCGGGACGCGGTCGGGCTGCGTGTCCAGGCGACGGACACCGAAGGCAACACGATCGACCAGACGACCCACCGGGCCTACGGCCTCAGATAGCGCCGACGGCACCGCGGGGCGGCCGCGAACGAAGGACCGCCCCGCGGAATGCCGGTTACCGGCCCGGGTCCATACCCAAAGGGCTGCGGCCAAGGAAGGCGATGAGCCGGTCGCTCGGGCCGGCCGGCCACGATGTCGCGACGGGCGCCGCGAACAGCGAGTGACGCAGGGCGTCGTTGACCACCAGCGGCGACAACGTCAGCAGGTCGACGGCCAGCTCGGCCGGAATCGGCCGATCGCTGCCGCAGGCCACGGAGATGTCCCACCCGTGCACCGCGATCTCGATGGCACCGGTGACCGCGACTAGCTCGGCTGCCATCGGATGCCCGGCTATGGCGATCCGGTGTCCGGGGTGTCCTGCCGCCGTCCAGGCGTGCAGGAGCCGTCGCGTACCACCTCGGAAGGCGGCCACGAGGTCGGCCGCCGGATCGCCGTCGCGGTCCTCGTCCTCCTCCTCGGACGGGACCAGGTCGACGCGGCCGAGCTCGATCCCCTCCAACATCGCGCCGACCGAGTCATTGACGTGCCGGAGCAGCGCGTGGACGTCCCAGCCGGCGCAGGGCGTCGGACGGGACAGGCATCCGGCCCCGACCGCCTCCATGCTCTCCAGGCCGTAGCGGACCGCCCGCTCCAGCAGATCGGCCGGACGGCTCGGCGGCGTCATGCGCTCGCGGGCACGCCGGCGGCGTCCAGGGTCACCGGCAGGCCGAAGGCGCGGAAGAGGCCCGGGTCGTTGAACGAGATGATCCGTGAGATCCCCGTGTCGGTGATGCTGAGCACCTGCACAGCGTGCGCGCGGTGGACACCGTCGTCCGTGCGCCTGTAAACCGCGGCCGCGGGCTGCCCGTTGGCCGTGACGCGGACCATGCGGGTCACGCCGGGCCCGGCGAAGACCTTCGCCGCGATGAACCGGCCGACCGTCGCGCGGCCGGTGAACCACGTCGCGTTCGGAGGCATCTCCAAAGCGACATCATCGCGCAGCAGCCGGCGCAGCGACGAACGCCCTTCGAAGTTCTCGTACGCCCGCCATGCACGCAGGTAGGTCTCCCGCGCCAGGTCCTCGGCGTCGTGGATCGAGCCGAGCATGCGGTAGCAATGGACCGGCAGCTCAGGCCGGAATGGATCCGTCAAGCGGGTGAACTCGTCGCTATTCGACATCGCCGCCACCTCTCCGCGTCCCCTACGCCGTCGACCATCCGCTCATGTGAACAGCCGATGGCAGTTGCGCCGACCTGCCGTTCCCTGGTCTCCCGTACGTCCTCACCTGATAAAGACCTGGCGGGCGGGCGAAACTCATCGCCCCCGCAGGGCGGACAGCGCGCCGCGAGGCGCTCACCACGATCTCGCCGTCAGCCCAGCTTCTCGGCTCGGGACCAGAGCGCGGCGACGTCGTCGTTGAACCGCGCGGAGTAGGAACGATCGTGGCGCCGGCCTCCGGCGTGGTAGCCGCCGACGACGCCGATCACCTGTCCCTGCCGGCGATCGGGGTCGTACCTCCACAGCCACGGGCTGCCGCTCGTACCTCCGTAGAAACCGCCGCAGGCGAAGGTGTTCTGCCAGCGGAACCGCCGGCGGGCCACCGTGTCGCAGTAGATCGGCCGGTCCGCGGCGGAGTAGCGCACGGTGGGGTAGCCGATGACGCGGATGGCGGCCGGGAGACGGACGTTCGGGACGAGCCGGTTGGACCCGGTCACGTCGGCGATGTCACGGCCGGCCCGGTCACGGCGCAGGGTGGCGAAGCCGAAGTCCAGGTCGACATCGCCCCGGCGGACCCAGCCCTCCGGGACGTAGAGACGTTTCGCCGTCCAGACGCCGTACGGCGCGCGGGTCCGTTCGTACCTCGGGACGAAGGCCAGGTGGGAAGCGTAGTGCGCCCGGCGCCGGTCGTGGTCGTACGTGTAGAGGCAGTGCGCGGCGGTCAGCAGCAGGTTGCGCCGCGCGCCGCTGATCACGCTCGCCGTGCAGAAGTGGTCTCGTGCCCGCCGGGAGGTGAAGAACAGCACCCCGACCGACGGCACACCGTGGAACGTGTGTGCCACCCGGCCCGCCGCCGAAGCCCGCGCGGCGACGTGACCACGCGACGATGCCGCCGTCTCGTCCCCGGCAGGAGTCGCCGCGGCCATCCGCGCCGGCGTCCAGTACACCTCCGTTGCCAGCGCATCGATCGTGGGCACCTCCCGGACCGGCGCGCCCGGGACCGGCGCTTTCCGAACTGGTGCCTCCCGGACCGACGCTTTCCGGACCGGCGCTATCCGGACCGGCGCTATCCGGACCGGCGCTATCCGGACCGGCACGGCCCGGACCGGTGCCTCCCGGAGCGGCGCGGCCCGAATCGGCGCTTCCCGGACCGGCATGCCTCGAGCGGGGGCCGCGTACAGGACCAGCGGCACCGCTCCGAGCACGATCCCCGTCGTCACCCCGGCACGCAACGCGCGCGTGCAGCCCATATCCGCACATCCCGTCCCGGCGGAGCAACGCCCCCGTCGATCATCCGCGTGCAAGGACGTACGGCAACGTACTAACGGCACGAGGACGGAGCAAGGATCACCGCTGGTGCCGGAGAAGATCGGCCGATCAGGCTCCGAGGCGACCCGCGGCTGATCCCCCGGTGCCACCGGCCCCGGACCGGCGATCCTCAGCGGGCGAACTCGGTGGCGCGCGACTCGCGGACCACGGTGATCCGGATCTGACCGGGGTAGGTCAGCTCCTCCTCCACCTGCTTGGCGATGTCGTGCGCGATGACCTGCGCCTGCAGGTCGTCCACCGCGTCGGGCCGCACCATCACCCGGATCTCCCGGCCGGCCTGCATGGCGAAGACCTTTTCGACGCCCTCGCGCGTCGTCGCGATCTCCTCGAGACGCTCCAGCCGCTTGACGTACGCCTCCAGGGACTCCCGCCGGGCGCCCGGGCGGCCCCCGCTGATGGCGTCCGCCGCCTGGGTCAGCACCGCCTCGACCGTGCGCACCTCCACCTCGTTGTGGTGCGCCTCGATGGCGTGCACGACGTCCTCGTCCTCGCCGTACCTCCGGGCGATCTCCGCGCCGATGAGCGCGTGGCTGCCCTCGACCTCGTGCGTGAGCGCCTTGCCGATGTCGTGCAGCAGCGTGCAGCGCTTCAGCAGGGGCACCGGCAGCTTCAGCTCGGCCGCCATGATTCCGGCCAGATGCGCCGACTCGATCAGGTGCCCCAGGACGTTCTGCCCGTACGACGTGCGGTACCGCAGCCGGCCGAGCAACGTGATCAGCTCCGGGTGCATGTCGGTGAGGCCGAGCTCCACGAGGGCGTCCTCACCGGAGCGCACGCACAGCTGCTCGACCTCGGTCTTGCTGTGCTCGTAGATCTCCTCGATCCGCTGCGGGTGGATCCGCCCGTCGAGGACGAGCTTCTCCAGCGTGAGGCGGCCCACCTCGCGGCGTACGGGGTCGAAGCAGCTGAGCAGCACGGCCTCGGGGGTGTCGTCGATGATGAGGTTCACGCCGGTCGTCGTCTCGAACGAGCGGATGTTCCGGCCCTCCCGGCCGATGATGCGGCCCTTCATCTCCTCACTGGGCAGATGCAGCACCGACACCACCGACTCGGCGGTCTGCTCGCTCGCCACCCGCTGGATCGCCAGCGTGACGATCTTGCGGGCGCGCTTCTCGCCCTCGTCGCGCGCCTCGTTCTCGATCTCGCGCGTGATCAGCACGGCCTCGCGCTTGGCCTGGTTCTCGATCAGGGAGACGAGCTCGGTCTTGGCCTGTTCGGAGGTGAGCCCGGCGGCCTGCTCGAGTACCCGCTGGCGCTCCTCGTCGAGCCGGTCGAGCGCGGCACGGCGTTCCTTGAGCCCCTGCTTCGTGTCGGCCAGCTCGCGGGCCCGCTCCTCGAGGCGGCGCACCTCGTCGTCCAGCCGTTGCTCCCGCTCGGCGAGCCGGGCCTCGCGGCGCTCCAGGTCCTCCCGGAGTGCCCGCAGGTCCTCCTTGAGCGACTTGATCTCGTCCTCGACCTCGGACCGGGCCGTCGCGGACGCCTCGCGGGCCTTGACCTCCGCGTCACTGAGGATCTCCTGGGCGTCGGCTCGGGCCTTGGCCACGATCTCGTCGGCGCCCCGCTGCGCGTCGACCTGCTCCTCGTTCACGGCGACCCTGCGCGCGGCGGCGTCGAGACGGCGCAGTACGACGAGGACGAGGACGGCGAGCGCCAGGATCACGACCAGTGCCGCACCTATCACGACATACATCACGGCGCTGACCCCTTTCCTCGACGCTGCGCCACCAGGGGACGCCCGGTGACGGCGATGCGACGCGAGGGGTTACGGACGCACCGTGCGATCTCACCGGGACGGCCGCGACCGGCGCCTCCGGCGAGCGCCGGACGCGCAGGGTCAAGGGGGGCTCCGGACCGTTCCAGAACCCTGCTATGCGAACCACCGGCGTTGGCGAGCCGGGGGACACAACACCTTTCACGTGGTCGAACGCGGTCAGTCCTATGGCAATCCGCACTGCGCGGAGTAACACCTCACTGCGGTAACCGTAAGCGGCCAAGAGGTAATGGGCAAGGAAAGACCACGCGTTCCGGACGATTCGCTAGATCTTTCTTGTCACGGTCCATGTCACGCCCATGTAAGGGACGGGGAACCCCTGACAAGGATCCGACTCGTCGGCCAGACGACCGGTGAAGGCCTGGGGCCAGTGATGGCCGCACGCGCCGACCGGCCCCACCGGCGACGGCGAACACCGCGACGACGGCGCGCGGACGGTCAGTCGTCAAAGGACAGGTCAGGAAGGTCGTCGGCGCCCTCGGCCTCGAGCGCCTCACGGACCACGCGGTATGCGAGACCACCGGAGTAGCCCTTGCGCGCGAGCATGCCCATCAGCCGCCGGGTGCGCTTGACCGGATCCAGGCCCCGGGTGCCCGGCAGTCTGCGGGCGACGAGCTCGCGGGCCGCCGCCTCCTCCTGCTCCGGCCCGAGCTCCTCCACCGCCTCGCTGACCGTCTCGTCGGCGACGCCGCGCTGCCGCAACTCGGCCGCGAGCGCCCGTCGGGCCAGCCCACGGCCGGTATGACGTGACTCCACCCAGGCCCGCGCGAAGGCCGCGTCGTCGATCAACCCGACCTCGGAGTAACGGCTCAGCACTCGATCGGCGACGTCGTCGGGCACGCCCTTGCGGCGCAACGCGTCGGCGAGCTGCGCCCGGGTCTTCGGGGCGAACGACAGCTGCCGCAGGCAGATCTCGCGCGCCACCGCCTCCGGGTCGGCGGGCGGCCCCTGCGCCGCCGCGCTCCCGGGCGTCGGCCCCTCGGGAAAGCGCCCAGGCGCGGATCCCTCACCGGAACGCCCCGACGTCGCGCCCGTGGGACGGCGCCCTCGTCTCCGGCCCCGCCGCGCCGATCCGCCGCGGGCGGACTCGCCGCCGCCGTCGTCCTGAGCGGTGGCGGCGTCACCAGGGAAGATCTCCGCGCCGGGATCGGCCCGGCGCCGAGCGGGGCGCCGCCACCCCTCAGGAGTGTTCGTGGAACGCTCGTCAGGAGTGTTCATGGGTCAGCCCCTCGGGGCCTCGCGAAGGGCGACCCGGGATCACACGTCTCCCGGCTTCGGGGTCTTCGCCGCCCGCTTGGCCGGTGCGGCCTTGGTCGCAGCCGGCGCCGCGGCCGCCGCCGGAGCCGCCGGAGCCGCGGGAGCACCCGCCGGCTCGGCCTCGGCGTCGAGTCGCGGACCCACCCCGAGCTTCTCCTTGATCTTCTTCTCGATCTCGTCGGCGATGTCCGGGTTCTCCTTGAGGAACCGCCGGGCGTTCTCCTTGCCCTGACCGAGCTGGTCGTTCTCGTAGGTGTACCAGGCGCCGGACTTGCGCACGAAGCCGTGCTCGACGCCCATGTCGATCAGACCGCCCTCGCGGCTGATGCCGACGCCGTAGAGGATGTCGAAGTCGGCCACCTTGAACGGCGGGGCCATCTTGTTCTTGACGACCTTGACGCGCGTGCGGTTGCCGACCGCGTCCGTGCCGTCCTTCATCGTCTCGATCCGCCGCACGTCCAGCCGCACCGACGCATAAAACTTCAGCGCCTTACCACCGGTGGTCGTCTCGGGCGAACCGAACATGACGCCGACCTTTTCCCGCAGCTGGTTGATGAAGACCGCTGTGGTCTTGGTCTGGTTGATGGCGCCGGTGAGCTTGCGGAGGGCCTGGGACATGAGGCGGGCCTGGAGGCCGACGTGGCTGTCGCCCATCTCGCCCTCGATCTCCGCGCGGGGCACGAGGGCGGCGACGGAGTCGATGACGACGACGTCGATCGCGCCGGAGCGGATCAGCATGTCGGTGATCTCGAGCGCCTGCTCACCCGTGTCGGGCTGGGAGACGAGGAGGGCGTCGATGTCGACGCCGATCCTCTTCGCGTACTCGGGGTCGAGCGCGTGCTCGGCGTCGACGAACGCGGCGATGCCGCCCGCCTTCTGCGCGCTGGCCACGGCGTGCAGGGCGAGGGACGTCTTACCGGAGGACTCCGGACCGTAGATCTCGACCACGCGGCCGCGCGGGTAACCGCCGATGCCCAGGGCGACATCGAGGGCGATCGAACCGGTCGGGATCACCTCGACCGGGGGGCGTCCCTCCTGGCCCAGCCGCATGACGGAACCCTTGCCGAACTGCCGCTCGATCTGCGCGAGCGCCGCCTCAAGAGCCTTCTCGCGATCGTTTGCTGCCATGTGAGGTGTCCCTGTCGGGTCGATGCCTGCTGTTGTCGGGAGCGACGTTACGGGGACCCGCCGACATTTTTCGAGGGCCCGGCCACCACTGTGGACAATGTCGTCGCTTCCTTCACTCTAGCCGAACACACGTTCGATCATGAACGGACGCGCCGATTCACCGGGGAAAGACGGGGTCTCTTGCCCTACGCTGAGGGTCAGGATCATGCCGGTGACCATCCTCATGTGCGCCGACCCGCTGAATCCCCGGCGGGTCGATGGGCACTTCGCCCGGGAGGCCGAGGCCGTACGCGCGCTCGGCGGATCCGTCGCGCTCATCGACCACGACGCGCTGCAGCGTGGCGACGCCGCCGCGGCCGTACGCCAGGTGCCCGACGGCCTGGGGACCACGTGGTACCGCGGCTGGATGACCACCCCGGCGCAGTACGCCGCGCTCGCGGCAGCCCTGGCCGCCCGCAACGTCGTGCTGGCGGTCCCGCCCGACGGCTATGAGAAGGCGCACGAGCTGCCCGGCTGGTACGACACCTTCGCGGGCGTCACTCCGGCGAGCGTATGGCTGCCCCTGTCCCCCGGCGCGACGCCGGCGGCGGACAAGCTGGCCGAGCTCGTACGCCCGCTGGGCTCCGGGCCGGCGGTCGTGAAGGACTACGTGAAGTCGCGCAAGCACGAGTGGGACGAGGCCTGTTTCATCCCCGAGCTCGCCGACGTGGAGCGGCTGCACGCGGTCGTCGCGCGCTTCATCGAACTGCAGGGCGACTTCCTCGCCGGCGGCATCGTCATCCGCGAGTACGAGCGGTTCGAGGACGGCGAGGCGCGCGTGTGGTGGGTCGACGGTGAACCGGTGCTGATGGGGCCGCACCCGGACACGCCGGACCGGCATCCCCGCCCGCAGGCGGACCCGATCGCCCCGTGCGTACGGGCGCTCGGCTGCCGGTTCATCACCACGGACCTGGCCCGGCGGGCGGACGGGGTCTGGCGGGTGGTCGAGGTCGGCGACGGACAGGTCAGCGATCTGCCGTCGATCGCCGAACCTGCGGATCTGTACCTGAGCTTCCCGATCAGGTAGTGCCCCGCCGGGGATCACGGCTCAGAGTCGCAGCCGGGCCCGCACCCAGCGGCACTGAGGGTCTCACCGCACGGCTCAGCGGAGGCGCTGCGGGACGTCGAAGGTGGCGCAGACGGCCCGCCACACGTCCTTGGCGGCGACGCCGTCGGCGAGGGCCTGCTCGACCGTGCGACCGTCCAGCTCGGCCATGACGTAGTCCTTGGCCACGCTCTCGGCATAGCCCTCGCCGAACTGCTGGTTCATCCGATCCCAGAACACCGTGAGTCGCACGGCCCCCACGCTACCCGCCGCTGTCGCCGGTGGACGATTCCGTCGGTGGGGCGATGCACACTGGCAGGATGACGCCGATCGACCGTTTCTCGGCCGCCACCCGTGCCTGGTTCGCGGGGGCGTTCGCCGCGCCGACGGCGGCCCAGGCGGGCGCCTGGGAGGCGATCTCCCAGGGTGACAACACGCTGGTGGTGGCGCCGACCGGGTCGGGCAAGACCCTGGCCGCGTTCCTGTGGTCACTGGATCGGTTGGCATCGACGCCGCCGCCGGAGGATCCGAAGCGGCGCTGCCGGGTGCTGTACGTCTCTCCGCTCAAGGCCCTCGCGGTCGACATCGAGCGCAACCTCCGCGCCCCGCTCACCGGGCTGCGGCAGACCGCGCGGCGGCTGGGGCTGGCCGAGCCCGACATCGGCGTGGCCGTCCGTTCCGGCGACACGCCCGCCGACGAGCGCCGCCGGTTCGCGACCAGGCCGTCCGACATCCTCATCACGACGCCGGAGTCGCTGTTCCTGATCCTGACGTCGCAGGCGCGCGAGGCGCTGCGCGGGGTCGAGACGGTGATCGTCGATGAGGTGCACGCGGTGGCGGCGACCAAGCGCGGCGCGCATCTGGCGCTGTCGCTGGAGCGCCTGGACGCGCTGCTGGAGCGGCCCGCTCAGCGGATCGGGCTGTCGGCGACGGTGCGCCCGGTGTCGGAGGTCGCGGCGTTCCTTGGCGGGGTGCGGCCCGCGACGGTGGTGCAGCCGCCGCACGAGAAGGAGGTGGAGCTGCGGATCTCGGTGCCGGTGGAGGACATGACCGAGCTCCCTCCGGATCCGCGCGCCGAGGACGACTCCCCGCTGCAGGGGCGCAACATCTGGCCGCACGTCGAGGACGCCGTGCTCGACCTGATCGGGGCGCACCGGTCGACGATCGTGTTCGCCAACTCCCGGCGGCTGGCCGAGCGGCTCAGCGGGCGGCTGAACGAGCTGGCCTGGGAACGACAGAACGGCGATGCGCTTCCGCAGGACTCCTCACCGGCCGAGATGATGGCGCAGGCGGGGGCGTCGCGGGGCGCTCCGGCGGACGTGGTGGGGGGGCCCCCCCCCGCGGTGGAGGAGTAGGATCGGGGCGGCAGCGAGGAAGACCAGAAAGCCGGGCGGGAGGACCGCGGCGGGGGGGCGGAGAGAGAGGGTGG